>JBIIWI010000010.1:0-38869 GCA_044339005.1 Ilumatobacteraceae bacterium | reverse complement strand
TCCACACCATCCATGAAGAGTTTGCACACTCCGTGATTGGGTTCAAGCACTCTGGCCACTGCTCGGCACCGATAACGATTTGTCCATCGCCATCAACGTCGGTCCACTGGTCGAAGTTCTTAAATGCTTGGTAGTTGTTCAACTCGGCGTCAACCGGGCCGCCCACCTTGTCGGTGCGCCAGAAACCCGACTTCGGGAATTGGAACAATGGCAACAAGATCGAATCAGCAGACATCAATTTGAGTGCTGACTTAACCTTTTCTGCACGTGCCGCTGCATCCACTTCAATGTCTGCTGCGTGGAGCAAATCTGAAGCTTCTGCGTTGCACCAACCGCTGCTGTTTTGACCGATGTTGCCATTGGCCTCAGTCGGAATCAAGTCACAAGCGAATGCGCTGGTGAGGTATGCAGGGTCTGGTGGAGCTGTGGAGATATACATCGCCAAGTCGTAGTCCAATGCTGGCAGACGCTTCTGGAAGTAACAAGCTGCATCGCAGTTGTCTGCACGCACATCGAAACCTGCTGCTTGTAACAACGGAATCAAATATGCCTGTGTGCTCTCACGACGACCGTTACCAGTGTTGATGATCCAACGGATTTTTGGCGCTGTCTTACCTGGCTCAGCCCAGAAACCATTTGCATCTTTAGCCCAGCCTGCGTCTTCCAGCAATTTCGCTGCACCTTCAGGATCGAAGCTATTAGCAAATTCGTCACCGTTGCAATAGAGGCCTGGTGTAATTGGACCACACTGCAAGAGTGTTGCTGTTTCAGCAATTGGAATGTAGATCTGTTCGAACAATGCTTCGCGATCAATTGACTTCGAGAACGCTGCACGGAAAGTTGGGTTTGCGAACGGACCGCACTTCGATTGGAAGTACAACGCTTCGTAGTCCCCACCAAATTCGACCTTTGATGCAATGTTGTCTTGCTTCAGTGCTGCAGCAGTTTCGCCACTGTACTGAGGGTACATGAAGTCAACTTCGCCAGCCTTGAGTGAAGCATTTGCTGTATCACTATCGGCTTTTGGAACCATAACAATTTTTGGAGCTACAGCTTTGTCAGCACCCCAATAGTTCTCGTTTGGAACATAGACTAGTTGATCCTTGCTCCACGATTGCATCTTGTACGGACGACCCGAGAACGGAAGCAATTCGGCGAAGTCGCCAGACACGTCAGCAGTGTTTGACACTGATGCTGCCTTGATCAAGCCACCGAACAATCCGCGCCATGGCGCATATACAGACTTCAATGTGACAACGACTTGCTTGTCACTTGTGCCAGCATCAACCGCCGTGATCTGGTCGTAGCCAGATGTTGAGATTGAGCCAGGTGTATTCAGCGATGCATCAAATGTTGCCTTAAAGTCAGCAACAGTGATTGGTGAACCGTCTTCCCACACTGCTTCTGGAGCAATGTCATATGTAATCTTCATTCCATTGCCAGCTGCAGCTGGTGCGGCGTAGTCATAGGACACTTCCGCACACTGCTCGATGGTTGGATATGCCGATACTTCAGCTGGTGCTGCAGTATCACCTGATGAACTACCGCCGCAAGCTGCCACAACAAGTGACAACGTCGCGAAACCGGCAGCCAGCAGGCTGAGTTTGTTGGTTTTCTTCACTATCGACCTCCCCGTCGAATTAGGTGGGTTCCCCCATTGAAGTAGGGGCAAGACGCCCCCACGAATGAGACAAGGGTAACACCATAGAAGCCACTCCCAAAAGGCCCAGCCGGGGTTAGACGGTAATTATGAGCGATGGAGTCTGAATTGTACGATTCGAGCGAATTCGGCCGGGTCAAGACTTGCACCGCCCACAAGTGCCCCATCAATATCGGGCTGAGCCATTAACTCCGCAATATTGGCTGCCTTCACGCTGCCGCCATATTGCAAACGAACCGCCTCAGACGCCTTAGAGCCACTCAATTCCAAAACCTGTGCACGGATTGCTCCAATAACCGCTTGGGCATCCGAAGAGGTTGCGGTACGACCGGTGCCAATAGCCCAAATTGGTTCGTAGGCAATCACCATTCCGGCAACTTGGTCGGACGATCGACCAGCAAGAGCTGAACGCACCTGCCCCATCACCTTATTTGTTGTTAGGCCCGCCTCACGCTCCGCGAGGGTTTCCCCTACGCAAACAATTGGGGTCATCTTGTTCTTTTGAATTGCTGTGATCTTTCTTGCAACATCCTCATCGGTTTCACCAAATAACTCGCGTCGCTCACTGTGTCCACAAATCACGTATTCAACATTTAACTTGCCCAAAAATACAGCGCTCACTTCACCAGTAAATGCGCCCTTGTCTTCCCAATGACAGTGCTGGGCCCCTAGTGAAACCTTTAGCTCATCGGCGTCGATCAGAGTCTGAACACTTCTGATGTCGGTAAACGGTGGATGCACACTCACATCGCAAGACGCATAATCTTCCTTGGTTAAAAGGTATGCGAGTTTCTGCAAACACTGAATTGCTTCAAAGTGATTGTGATGCATCTTCCAATTGCCACTGATTAGCGGCTTTCGAACGGTTTCATTTGACACGTGGTGCTCCTCGCAACGCTTCAAGACCTGGAAGGTCGCCTAACTCTAGATATTCAAGCGACGCACCGCCGCCTGTTGACACGTGATCGACTTCATCTTCAAGTTTGAACTGAGCTAGTGCGGCTGCAGAATCGCCACCACCAACAACAGTGAACGCTTTGGTGTCAGCCATCGCTTGCGCAACAGTCCTTGTGCCATTTGCAAATCTGGAATCTTCAAACATTCCCATCGGACCATTCCAAAAAACTGAGCGCGCGTCCATGATGATGTCAGTAAATGCGGCCGCAGAGCCTGGCCCAATGTCGAGCCCTTTTGCACCTTTCGGCAAACGAATTCCATAAGTCGAATAGACGCCATCAGCATCCAAACCTACGATGTCTTCTGGAAGATGTATCGGTACATCACCGTCTAAAAGCTTCTTGCAAACATCGATCAACTCCGGTTGACAAATTGAATCTCCGACTGGATACCCCTTGGCCGCCAGAAATGTAAAGCACATGCCCCCACCGATGATGAACGCGTCAACACGTTCTTGCAAGGCCTCAATCACGCCAATCTTGTCGCTTACCTTGGCACCACCGAGCACCGCCACAAACGGTCTGTTCGGCTTCTCTCGCAACGCACCGAGTACTTCAATCTCTCGTTGCAGCAATCTTCCAGCTGCAGATGGCAGTGTTTTTGGAGGACCGACTATGGACGCATGCGCCCGATGAGTCGCGCCAAAGGCGTCGTCTACATAGAGATCAAAACCCGACACAAGATCGGCAACGAAACCTGGGTCGTTGGCTTCTTCGCCTGGATTAAATCGAAGGTTCTCCAACAGTTCTACACCGGGTGCAATCTCCGCTAAGCGTGCCCTTACTGGACCCATCGAATACTTTGCCGACGGTGAGCCTTTCGGTCTACCCAAATGACTCGCACAAACGACAGTCGCGCCACGCTCAGTCAAATATTGAATAGTTGGTAGTGCAGAAACAATTCGAAAGTCATCAACTATGACTCGAGCATCATCGGCTCCCGACATAGGCACATTGAAGTCAGTGCGCACGAGAACACGCTTTCCGCGCACATCTCCCAAATCCTCTAGATGAGGCAGTGTTGTCATGTCTACAGTTCGTTCAATTTTTGAATGATCTACTTTGAAGAACCGACATGGTGAGTCAGATCGACCAAGCGATTTGAATATCCCCACTCATTGTCGTACCAACCGAGCACTTTTACGAGAGTGCCCATACTCATAGTCAAGTCACTATCGAACACACAGCTGTGTGGATTAGTGACAACATCGCTGGAAACGATCGGCGCATCTGTGTACTCAAGCACACCCTTCAATTCGCCGTCTGCAGCCTTCTTGAACGCGGCATTGATCTCATCCTTGGACGCTGCCTTCTTTAGCACTGCAACAAAATCGGTAATTGATCCGGTTGGAACCGGAACTCGCAGCGAGGTCCCGTCCAACTTACCCTTCATCGATTCGAGCACAAGTGCAGTTGCACGAGCCGCGCCCGTTCCAGTTGGAGTGATGTTGATTGCAGCACCACGCGCACGGCGTAAATCGCTGTGTGGTCCATCGACCAATTGCTGGTCACCGGTGTAAGCGTGAACCGTTGTCATCAAGCCTTGCTCGATTCCGAAAGCATCATCCAATACTTTCACCATCGGTACGAAGCAGTTTGTTGTGCAACTTGCATTAGAGATCACCTTATGTTTACTACGATCGAAGTCCATGTGGTTTACACCGTAAACGAACGTCGCATCAGCACCGGTCGAAGGTGCAGAAACAATCACCAAAGGCGCACCGGCGTCAAGATGAGCTGCCGCCTTATCGCGTTCTGTGAAAAAGCCTGTTGACTCAATAACGACATCAACACCAAGCGACTTCCATGGCAAATCCTTCGGATCACGGAACTGCAGAACCTTGAGCACCTTGCCATCTACGGAGATGCCATCTTCTACTGGAACGATTTCGTTCGGAAGAATTCCGAGTACTGAGTCATACTTCAACAGGTGTGCCATGGTCTTGATAGAACCAAGATCATTCACTGCAACGATTTCAATCGGTGCATTTGCGGCGTTCACTGCACGGAAGAAGTTGCGTCCGATTCTTCCAAATCCATTAATACCAACTCGTATAGGTGTCTGTGCCATAGCGCAAGATATTAGCGCACCGACATATCTGACAGGACTTTGCCCCTATCTGAAGATGTCGCGATGAGTAATTCGCGGCCTAGATCCATTTGTTGCTAACCAAGCGCCAATGGCTTCTGTCACAGCGACCGATCGATGCCTTCCGCCTGTACAACCAATGGCGACCGTGAGGTAACTCTTGCCCTCAGCTTGATAAGCCGGCAGCAAGAACTTGAGTAGATCCTGCGTTTTAGTTAAAAAATCTTGAGCCAATGGTTGATCAATGGTGAACGATTTGACCGCATCATCCAGACCGGATAATTCACGTAGATGCTCTTCCCAGTGTGGGTTCGGCAGAAACCTGACATCCAAAACCATGTCAACGTCCAATGGAATGCCATGTTTAAATCCGAACGAAACAAGCGACAACTGCATGACATCTCTGTCCCCCGTCGTTGCGAACAACTCGACAATCTGAGACTTCAGCTGATGAATATTGAGACTGGATGTATCAATGACAAGATCTGCAGCACCTTTTACTGTCTCAAGAATTGAACGCTCTTCATGGATTGCTTCCTCCACGCTCGAAAATCGACTGGAGAGCGGATGTTTACGTTTAGTTGCTCCATAACGTCGAACCAACTCTGGCGTAGACGCATCAAGAAATAACACGCGCACTCGATGTCCTGCTTCACGCAGACGAAGTACAACAACTACGGCATCGGTCTGGTGGGTGCCCGAACCAACAACGAGTGCGAGTTGCGACTGCTCACCCGAAGCGGCGAGTTCAACAACTTTGTCAATCAACGCAATCGGCATATTGTCGACAACGAACCAACCAAGATCTTCGAGATCATCTGCGGCCTGAGAACGGCCAGCGCCAGAAAGACCTGCAATTAAGAGGATGTCAGCCACTGATGATCAGGCTACCGAACGACCGAGCCATTCAAGATTGATGCAGGGAGTTGAATACTGCCTGCGACACAGACGGCGGAAGACCAGATTGAGTAATAATCTCCTCAGCACTCGCTTCTCGCAGTGCTTTGATACTGCCGAATGCCTTCATGAGCTTCTCCTTACGCGCCGCTCCAAGACCCGCAATTCCGTCCAACCCACTCACCTTCATCCTCTTGCCACGCAATTGGCGATGGAAAGTGTTGGCAAAACGGTGTGCTTCATCTCTAATAACCTGCAACATAAACAACGCCTCACTGCCGCGAGGAACATCTACTGGCAGTGATGAATTGGGAATAAATACTTCTTCGAGACGTTTCGCAAGAGACGCAACGGGTATCTCGCTTTCAAGACCCAATTCCTTGACTACGTCTATAGCAACACCCAGTTGGCCCTTTCCGCCATCAACCAGAATCAATTGTGGAGGATATGCAAATTTGCCGGGCTTACTTCCGCGCTCGCTGATAGGTAAGTCTCGTTCTTTTTTATATGCGCTCAATCTCCGCATTAACACTTCGCGCATCGCCGCATAGTCGTCGTTGCCCGGAACATCCTTGATCTTGAAACGACGATATTCAGTTTTCGATGGCAATCCGTCTTCAAGTACGACCATCGAACCGACATAATCCGTTCCGTGTAGGTGCGCCATGTCGTAGCACTCAATGCGTAACGGAAAATGTGGAAGCTTCAATAGATTTTGTAAATCATTGAGTGCCATCGTTCGACTGTGCTGATCAGCAGATCTTTTCATCCGATGTCTTGCAAGCTCTTTCGTTGCATTCATTGTCACGGTCTCTTGTAATTCCCGCTTATCACCTCGCTGAGGTACTCTCACACTTACCTGTGTTGTTCGAACATCACTTAGCCACTTCTCAACGGCTTCATGGCTCTCTGGCAACACCGGAACTAAAACTTGTTTGGGAATGCCAAGTGCTGGCTCATCACCATAAACGTTTTCCAAAATCCGATCGACCAGTAATTCCGGACTGACATCTTCAACTTTGTCCAACACGAAACCATTGCGACCGATCACTCGGCCTTTGCGTACAAAAAAGATCTGAACTGCCGCAGTGATTTCGTCTTGTGCAATTCCGATCACGTCAATGTCGTCTTCTTGAACTCCAACCATTTGCTGTTTTTCAAGAACTTGATGGATCGCCGTCAATCGGTCCCTGATCTTTGCTGCCCGCTCATAATCAGTTGCTTCCGAAGCCGCAATCATCTGTTGCTCCATAGCGGCAACAATCTCCGTGTTGTCTCCATCCAAGAACTTCATCAGTCCGTCGACATGGACTTTGTAGTCTGAAGCAGAGACTTCACCTACACAGGGACCGCTGCATTTTTCGATATGAAACAACAGGCAAGGTCGACCTAGTCGCTCGTGTTGCTTGAATTTAGAAGTTGCACAAGTACGAACCGGGAAAGTCCGTAGCAGCAATTCCAAAGTGTCACGGATTGCGCCTGGATGAACATAGGGGCCGAAATAGCGAACACCCTTGCGGCGCTTACCGCGGAACATCATTGCCCGAGGCCACTCTTCATCCGTAGTGATGGCCATGAACGGAAAACTCTTGTCATCTTGCAACCGAATGTTGAACCTCGGCTTGTGCTCCTTGATCAATGCGTATTCAAGGAGCAATGCTTCAACTTCGTTCCGGACTTCTATCCACTCAACTTTGTCGGCAAAACTCATCATGCTCGCTGTACGCGGATGCAAAGTCTTGGGATCTGCAAAATAGCTAGATACGCGAGAGCGCAAATTAATTGCCTTACCTACATATATGACACGACCATGTACGTCTCGAAACTGATACGAACCCGGAGTGACTGGAATGCTTCCGTCGGGTCGTTGCATCGCTCAGTACTTTTGCGTCTCTGCTACTTCGTTGATTTCAACAATTGGGCCAAATACTTACCCGTGTAACTTCCCTTAACTTTGGCAACAGTTTCTGGAGTGCCCTCAGCAACCAACTGACCACCACCGTCACCGCCCTCAGGCCCAAGATCAATGATCCAGTCAGCTGTTTTTATTACGTCAAGGTTGTGTTCGATGACGAGCACCGTGTTGCCTTGATCGACGAGCCGAGCCAATACGGTGAGCAGTCGCCGTACGTCTTCAAAATGCAGACCTGTAGTCGGCTCGTCAAGTAGATAGATCGTGTGACCCGTGCTTCGCTTCGCAAGCTCGGCAGCCAACTTGACACGTTGAGCCTCACCGCCAGAAAGTGTCGGAGCAGATTGCCCAAGGCGGACATAACCGAGACCAACATCCACGAGAGTCTCCATGTGCCTTGAGATTCGGGGCTGCTTGGCAAAAAATTCAACGGCTTCCGAGATTGGCATGTTCAGAACATCTGAAATGTTCTTGCCCTTAAAAGTGATGTCAAGAGTGTCGCGGTTATATCTCGCACCCTTACAAACCTCGCACGGCACGTAAACATCTGGCAAAAAGTGCATTTCAATTTTGATGGTTCCGTCACCAGAACAGGCTTCGCAACGACCACCTGGCACGTTAAAGCTAAAACGACCAGGCATATAACCACGAACCTTTGCTTCTGGTGTTGTGCTGAACAATTTTCTAATGTCATCAAAGACGCCTGTATACGTCGCAGCATTTGATCGTGGTGTTCTTCCAATCGGTGATTGATCCATATCAATGACCTTGTCGAGGTGCTGCACACCGTCTACTGCTGTGTGCTTACCCGGCGCATCCTTCGACTTATAGATCTTTTGCATCAGCGATGGCAACAAGATGTCCCGAATCAAACTGCTTTTTCCACTCCCTGACACACCAGTAACCGCAACAAAACAACCGAGAGGGATTTTGACACTCAAATTCTTCAGGTTGTGTTGACGGGCTCCTCTGATTGTCAGCCAATCCTTTCCCGTGCTTCTACGATCCTGCGGAACAGCAATGGATCGCTTGCCACTCAGGTACTGCCCTGTGATTGAAGCCTTAACTGAATGCACGCCCGGAACAGGTCCGCTGTAGACAACTTCTCCCCCGTGTTCTCCAGCACCTGGCCCGATGTCAACTAACCAATCGCTGGCGTTGATCGTGTCTTCGTCGTGCTCAACAACAATTACCGTGTTTCCAAGATCACGCAATCGCATCAAGGTTTCAATCAATTTGTGATTATCGCGTTGATGGAGGCCAATTGACGGCTCATCCAAAACATACAGCGTGCCCACCAATCCAGAACCGATCTGACTCGCCAAACGAATTCGCTGGGCTTCACCTCCCGCTAGCGTGCCTGCCGCACGAGACAGAGTGAGATAATCGAGACCAACATCTAACAAGAAACTCAATCGCGCATTGATTTCTTTTGTTACGCGCTCCGCAATCATTCGGTCACGCTCACCCAACACCAGCTTTGAAAGAAATGAAGCTGATTTCGCGATTGACATATCGCAGACTGCGCTGATGTGCTCGCCATTCACCAACACGGCAAGCGATTGCGGCTTGAGCCTGGCGCCCTTACATGCTTTGCACGGCACCTCCCGCATATAACTCTCAAACTGCTCGCGCTGTGTATCGGTTTCAGCGGATTCATGTCGTCGTTTTATCCAGGGCACAACACCTTCATATGCAGTTGAATACTCACGTACTCGTCCGTATCGATTCTTGTACTTCACCATCAGCGCATCACCTGCGCCATTCATGACAATTGCCTTTTGCTTATCGGTCAATTTCGACCATTTACGATTCATGTCGATACCAAATTCGTCTGCAACCGCTTCAAGCATGCGAGTGAAGTACTGAGTATGAGCTGAGCGCCAAGGAGCAATCGCTCCTTGATTAATCGCCAACTCCACATCGGGTACGACGAGATCCGGATCAACCTCATATCGCGTACCCAGACCTAGGCATGTTTCGCACGCTCCGTAGGGAGAGTTGAACGAGAAGTTGCGAGGCGCTAGTTCTTCATAGCTTTCTCCACACTTTGGGCAACCAAGGTGTTGGCTGAATGTAATGATTTCACCAGGTTCTTCTGCTTCCGAATTCTTGCCAGTCTTTGCACCCATCAACTCGATTTCGGCCACACCATCGGCAAGTCTCAGCGCTGTTTCGAGACTGTCGGTCAGACGTCTCTGAATGCCAGATTTTCGAACAAGTCGATCAACCACAATCTCAATGGTGTGGTTTTCGTAACGTCCAAGTTTTTGATCGGACTTCAGAAACTCCGCGATCTCCACTACTTCGCCGTCAATGCGAGCGCGCGAGAAACCTTGAGTTGACAGATCGGACAAGAGTGACTCGTACTCACCCTTTCGTCCGCGAATCACCGGTGCAAGAACTTGAAAACGAGTTCCTTCAGGCAGATCAAGTATCCGATCAACGATTTGCTGCGGCGTCTGTTGCTGCAATTTTGTGCCGTCATTCGCGCAGTGTTGCACACCGATTCGCGCCCACAATAAACGTAAATAGTCATATACCTCTGTGATCGTTCCTACTGTCGATCGCGGATTACGTGAGCCAGACTTCTGATCAATGGAGATTGCAGGTGACAATCCTTCAATGATGTCGACATCTGGTTTGTCCATCTGTCCAAGGAATTGCCTCGCGTACGAACTCAAGCTCTCGACATAACGCCTCTGCCCCTCGGCATAAATCGTGTCGAATGCCAAACTGGATTTTCCTGAACCTGACAAACCTGTGAAAACAACGAGCTGGTCGCGCGGCAAATCAACGCTGACATTCTTGAGGTTGTGCTCACGAGCACCACGCACCGAAATATGGCCTGCATTAAGCACTGACGCTTTCGGTTTCGTAGTCGTCTTCGTAGGTCTTTTACTCGAAGACTTGGTGGCTGCTGGCATCTTGGGAGTAGACATCAAGAAGCAGACTACAAGTCATCACTTTGCGTCGCGTAATTCCCGCTTCAATTCCTTCACTTCGTCACGTAAACGAGCAGCATATTCAAAGCGCATCTCCGAAGCGGCCAGAGTCATTTCCTCTTCAAGCGTCAAAATAAGCGCTTCTAGTTCTTGCTGCGGTAAAGACTTCAGTTCATTGAGAACCTTGTCACGTTCCATGTTTTTTCGATCCCCAAGCTTTGGCACTTTATTGGCTTCATTTGGTCGCAAGATTGACAAGATGTCGCCCACTGCTTTACGGATGGTCTGTGGGTCAATACCGTGCTCGAGGTTGTAGGCGATCTGCTTCTCTCTACGTCTACTCGTTTCGCCTATTGCCTTGTCCATAGCAGCGGTGCGGTTGTCGGCGTACATGACAACTTGACCGTTTACGTTTCGCGCCGCACGTCCGATCATCTGAATTAATGATGTCTGGCTGCGCAAAAATCCGGCTTTGTCTGCATCCAATATCGCCACAAGTGAAACCTCAGGCAAGTCAAGACCTTCTCGCAACAAGTTGATGCCGACTAGAACATCAAATTCGCCAAGTCGTAAGGCACGCAAAATCTCAATTCGTTGCACGGTGTCAATATTTGAATGCAAGTATCGAACCTTAAGACCCTGCTCAATCAAATACTCGCTCAAGTCTTCTGCCATCTTCTTCGTCAAGGTTGTGATCAACACCCGATCGCCGTTCGCGACTCTGCCGTTGACCATTTCAATAATGTCGTCAATCTGACCCTTAGTTGGCCGAACAATTACCTCTGGGTCAATCAATCCGGTCGGGCGAACAATCTGTTCAACGACCTGACTACTCAAGCCCAACTCAAATGGTGCTGGTGTTGCCGACAGAAACACACATTGATTTATGCGTTCCATTGTTTCCTCAAAGCGCAGCGGTCTGTTGTCAGCCGCGGATGGCAATCGAAAACCATGTTCAATCAAAGTCGCTTTTCGATTTTGATCTCCTGCGTATTGTCCATGCAATTGCGGAATCGAAACGTGGCTTTCATCCATCACCATTAAAAAGTCATCCGGAAAGTAATCGAGCAATGTAAACGGTGGTTGTCCATGCACGCGACCGTCAATGTGCATCGAATAATTCTCAATACCATTGCAGTAACCCACTTCGGCCATCATCTCGAGGTCATACTGCGTGCGCTGTCTTAACCGCTGCGCTTCAAGCACTTTACCTTCCTTCTCAAACTGCTTCAATCGTGGCTGTAACTCTGCCTCAATCTGCGACATCGCGCGTTGCATACGCTCGTTGCCAGCAACATAGTGTGTCGCTGGGAACACCATTGTTTGCTTCAGGTCTTGCAGCGTCTCACCAGTAACCGGATCAACAATCGTGATTCGCTCTACCGTGTCGCCAAACATTTCAAAACGGGTAACCGTTTCGTCATAGGCAGGATGAACTTCGATGGTGTCACCACGGACGCGGAAGTTACCTCGACCAAGTGTGAGGTCGTTGCGGTCATATTGAAGATCCACAAGACGCTTCAAAATGCTTCGTTGGTCATAATCAACACCGACGTGCAACTCCAGCAGGTTGCCACGATATTCACTTGGATCACCCATACCGTAAATACAGCTGACCGACGCAACCACAATTGTGTCTCTACGAGTCAACAACGCCGCAGTCGCTGAGTGGCGAAGACGATCAATTTCGTCGTTGATCGCGGAATCCTTTTCGATAAACGTGTCGCTCGAAGGAATGTACGCCTCCGGCTGGTAATAGTCGTAATAACTGACGAAATATTCCACTCGATTCTTGGGAAAGAACTCTTTCATTTCTTGCGCTAACTGCGCAGCGAGGCTCTTGTTCGGAGCCAGAATCAAAGTTGGTCTTTGTACAGCCTCAATAGTCCACGCCATAGTGGCTGACTTGCCAGATCCCGTAATACCAAGCAGGGTTTGAAATCGATCGCCTCGATTAATGCCTTTTGCTAATGCTGCGATCGCGGCAGGTTGATCTCCCGCTGGTTTGAACTCGGAAACAACTTCAAAGCGATTCGCCGCGACCTCTTCGACGCTGCCGTCTTTCTTGGTCACGCAATCTCCCCGGCGTCGGCTCCTGCTTTCGGAAGAGCCACAATCCACTCCCAAGCCTCATCGATCTGCCGAATCAAATCTTCCTTCGTTCCCGAATTATCGAGCACGCGATCGGCTATTGCTAAACGATCTTTTCGGGAAGCTTGCTTGTCTATACGAGCCCGCACATCACTCGCCTTCATGCCGCGATCACGAACGACTCGGTCGATTGCGATTTCAGGATCTACATCAACCACAATGACACCAGACAGTCCCTTGCGGGGTGACTCAGCGAGCAGCGGAAAATCCAAAATCGCAATTGCATCTGTATCTCGGAGTTCTCCAATACGGCGCATCATCTCGACGCCGATAGCAGGATGAACGATCTTGTTGAGATCAGCGAGCGCTACAGAATCAGCAAACACGATTGAAGCAATTTTTGCTCTATCCAGTTCGCCATCTGCCGCAACCACATCACCAAAGCGCTCAACCATTGACGCAAAAACTGCAGTTCCAGAGCGCTGTAGTGCGCGCGCAATGGCGTCACCATCAATAATGATTGCACCACGGTCAGCCAACAATTGAGAAACTGTTGACTTACCAGAGCCAATGCCGCCGGTAAGACCAACAAGAATCATGAACTACACGCTGTCAGGTGTGGAGCCAAAGTTGTGGCACCACTTCGAATCAAACGGCTGGAGTCTCACCTGCAGGGGCGTCTTCGGCCGGTGCAGCTGACTCTGTTGCTGTTGCATTTGCAACTGGTGCACTTGCATCGAAGTACTCAGACCATGCAGCTTCGCGAGTCGAGTCATCGCCGCCGACCCAGTTGCCTTGGTCGTCAACTTGGAACTGACCGCGATACTCCTCGGCCAACTCGCCACCTTCTGCGGCTTGCTTGATCGAAAGGCTGATTCGTCGGCGAGCGAGATCGAGATCAATGATCTTGACCCACAACTCTTCGCCTGGCGTAACAACTTGCTCTGGAGCCTCAACGTGGTGTGTTGACATTTCCGAGATGTGCACGAGACCTTCGATTCCATCGCCAACTTGCACGAAGCCACCGAATGGAACGAGTTTTGTCACACGACCGTAGACGAGCTGGCCAACCTGGTGACCGCCAGCAAATTCTTGCCATGGATCTTGTTGCGTGGCCTTGAGCGAGAGACTGATGCGCTCACGGTCCATGTCGACTTCAAGAACTTTGACAGTGACTTCGTCACCAATTGTGACGACTGCACTCGGATTGTCAACATGCTTCCATGACAATTCGGAAACGTGAATGAGTCCGTCCATGCCGCCCAAGTCGACGAATGCACCGAAGGCAACAACACTCGAAATGCGACCCTTACGGATTTCGCCAACCTTGAGGTTGCCCAAGAAGTCGTCGCGCTCTCCGCGTTGGTTTGCTTCGAGCAAGGTGCGGCGCGACAACACAACGTTGTTACGTGTGCGATCCAACTCAAGGATTTTTGCAGTGATGCGCTGACCAATGTAAGGAGCGAGATCACGAACACGACGCATTTCAACAAGTGATGCTGGCAAGAAGCCGCGCAAACCGATGTCGACAATAAGTCCACCCTTGACCACTTCGATGACCAAACCTTCAACAGTTCCGTCCACTTCTTTAACTTTCTCGATGTCGCCCCATGCGCGCTCGTACTGTGCGCGCTTCTTTGACAACAACAATCGACCTTCCTTGTCCTCAAGTGTGATAACAAGAGTTTCAATCTTTTCGCCCAACTTGACGATGGTGTTTGGATCGACGTCTGCGCGCATTGAAAGCTCGCGACCGAGGATCACACCTTCTGTCTTGTAACCAATTTCAACAAGCACCTCGTCGCGCGTAATTCGCACAACTGTTCCGGTGACGAGCTGACCATCTTTAAGTTCGACAAGCGTGCCGTTGATTGCATCGGCAAACGACTGGGTGAGATCGCGCTCAGTGACTTGGCGCGGTGTGTAATTTCCTTCTGCGTCGAAGGTTCCCATTGGAGGGCTTTGCATTAATTGGAGATCAGACATGATTTACGTACTTTCGGTGGATGGGATCGGTTGCACCTCTTTCGAGGCGGTCCTACCAGCGGTAGGGCATGATCACGCTACCAGTCAGACTCTGCCGATTAGCCCTTGGCACTTGCCCAAGATTTACCCCAAGCGCTGTGCACCTCGAGAGGCACCTTGAGGCTTGCGGCTTGCTTCATCTGTGTCAACACGATCTCTTCGACAACAGATTTCTCAGCTGCAACTGCCTCGATGATCACTTCATCATGAACCTGCAGGATCACACGACTCTCCAAGCCGGCCGTTTCAAAGGTATCACTGATTCGTACGAGAGCGATCTTGAAAATGTCTGCTGCAAGTCCCTGGATGCCTGCATTCATCGCTTGTCGCTCACCTGCTTGTCGAATTCGGAAATTGCTGCTGTTGAGTTCGGGTATCGGTCTGCGACGACCAAAAAGTGTTTCCGTGTAGCCACGCTTTCGAGCCTGCTCGACAGTGTCATCCATGTATTGCTTCACATTGGGAAAGGCAGCAAAATACGCTTCAAGAATTTCTGAAGCCTCTCCGACTCCGACACTCAGCCGCTGACTCAAACCGTAGGCCTCCATTCCATAGGCGAGTCCGTACGACACCATCTTTGATTGAGAACGTTGCTCGCTCGACACTTCAGACTCTTTGACATTGAACAGTCGAGATGCAGTTGCACTGTGAACATCGATACCACGAGTGAACGCATCAATGAGGCCTGGATCGTTTGCGAGATGGGCAATGCATCGAAGTTCGATCTGGTTGTAATCGGCAACCAAAAACTCACAGCCCTTTGAGGGAATGAATGCGGTTCGAAAGACTTTGCCCTCGTCTGAACGAACAGGAATGTTGTGTAGGTTCGGCTGGTCACTTGAAAGCCGACCAGTGCGCGCAACAGTCTGGTTGAATGTCGCATGTATCCGACCATCGGCACCAACTGAGTCAAGCAGACCTTGACCGTAAGTCGAACGCAACTTCTCAAATTCTCGATACTCCAACAACGGGTCAATAAATTCAGGCCACTGGTCGCGAATCTTCTCGAGCGTTGCAGCATCTGTACTAAAACCAGTTTTTGTCTTCTTGCCTGGCGCAAGCTTCTTCTCTTCAAATAAAATTTCTCGCAATTGCGTCGGTGAGTTGATATTGAACGCACGACCAGCAAGATCGTGGAGGACGGTCGTCAAGCGAGCGACATGAGCCTTTAAGTTTTCATTGATGGCAGACAACTGCTTCACGTCAACAGCTATGCCATCTCGCTCCATTCGTGCAAGCACTCGCACAAGCGGCATCTCCACCTCTGCGTAAAGTTTTGCAACGCCCTGATTGTCAAGTGTCTTAAGGATTGGATCTGCCATCAAACTGACCGCCAACGCCTCGTCACAAATGCGCTGCGCGTTGTCTGAATTACTCGAACCAAAATCGAGCTGCCCGGATTCCTCTGCCCCACCAATATGAATTGAAAAACTCGTGTATCGCTCCAGTACCTGCTGAATATCAAACTTGTTGTCACTGGGGTCGAGCAAATATGCAGCAATTGTCGTATCTAAAGAGATCGATTGAAGGTCGACATCACGTTCCATTAGCCATCTCAACAATGGTTTTGAGTGGTGCGCTCGAATATTCGACAATGAACTCAAAGCAGAGAGAACCTTTTTATCTTGCAATACGTCGTAGCCGATCCAAGCAACGACAGACGCACTCGCATCGAGGACAATCGAGATGCCCTCCAGTGCACTGCGTCCTGGTTCTCCAACCCACCCAATGCCGATATCGGCAGTCTTGAGGTTCGCGATCTTTGCAAAAGCCGCAATTGCGGATTGAACGTTGTCGCAGCGTTCAACTTTTGCAGAGATGCAATCACCGTTAACGGCAGTATCGATAGAACTGCTCAAGACACCCGAACCAGCAGTTACCACCTGAGCACCAGACTGATTATCTCCAAAAACTGTCTTAGCCCGAGCAAACATTGATTTGAACTCGAGAGTCTCAAACATTGTCTTGAGCTCGTCCATTCTTGGTCGAGGAGTCGTCTGAGTGATGTCTATTGTCACTGGCGCATCCCTACGCAGAACCATCAGTTGCGCATTACGCAAGACGCGTTCGCGACTCTCGAGCAGTCCTTCTTTCAACTTAGGTGTTTGCTCTTCGGCTGCATCGAAAACGGAAACGATGTCCTGATATTTGCTCATGAGTTTGGCCGCCGTCTTTTCACCAACTCCGGGGACCCCATCCAAATTGTCGCTCGGGTCACCTCGCAACGCTGCATACTGCGAATACTGCGCAGGAGTTACGCCGGTGCGCTCAAAAATTCCTGCCTCGTCATACAACGCATAATCACTCACGCCACGCTTGTTGTACAGCACTCGAATGTGTGGGTCTCGCACCAATTGATACGTGTCTCTGTCTCCAGTCACTATGAGCAAGTCCTCGCCTGCCTGCTCAGCTTTTTCGGCGATAGTTGCGATCAAATCATCGCCTTCAAAACCGGCCGCATCGATAGCGGAAATGCCCATCACGTCGAGCAATTCCTTGATGATGTCCATTTGTTGATACAAGATGTCTGGCTGCGCTTCGCGTTGCGCTTTGTACTCAGGCGCGGCTTCGTGTCGAAACGTCTTCTCTTTTCGATCGAACACCACGATCACACCATCCGGCTTGTGATCTTTCATGAGCGTCAACAGCATTGAACAGAATCCGTAAACGGAATTAGTTACTTGCCCACTCGCCGTCGTCATATCTGTTGGCAGAGCGAAGAAGGCTCTGTACGCAAGCGAGTTTCCATCGAGGACCATTAACTGCATAAGAAACCCGTCTGGATCATCCCCCGACGATAACCGACAACTACGGAGTGATCTGTCCGTTGAGGATCTGGTTGGCAACGTCCACCATTTTTGCGCGCGTGGACATCGCACTCTTCTGGATGAATTCAAAAGCAGATTGTTCGGTCATCGAGTGTTTGTCAATCAACAAGCCCTTCGCACGGTCCAACAGTTTGCGCAGTTCCAACTGTTCACCCAACGCATCACGCTCGCCGCTTAGTGTCAACATTTCGCGAAATCTTCCAATCGCAAGTTCAATTGCAGGAACAAGATCTGTCTTTTGGAATGGCTTCACCAAGTACGCGAGTGCTCCTGCGTCGCGAGCTTGTTCGATTACCTCTCGTTGGCTGAATGCGGTCAGCATGACGACTGGGCAGAGTTTTTCGGCACTCACTACACGAGCTGCTTCTAAACCATCAAGACCCGGCATTTTGATATCGAAAATTGCAACATCTGGTCGGTGCTGTCGCACGAGTTCGATCGCATCGTCACCACGTCCGGTATCGGCAACAACGATGTATCCCTCTTCTTCCAACGTCTCGCGTAAATCGAGTCGAATGATTGCTTCGTCTTCGGCGATGACTATTCGGGTACTTGGTTGGGTTGAATTCATTGAGTGACGACCTAACGTCCGAGCCTGTCAAGCAAATCATCTTGACGCAATTCCAATTCGGCGATTGCGTCGCGCAAATAGTCACGATGCTTCGTCATCGCCTGCATGTGACGCATTGCGTCGCGAGACTCTGCGTCGGCAAGCGGCGTTTCGGAAACAAGCGCGCGAATTTCAAGATCATGCACTTCTTCGGCAAAGTGCTGAACTTGCTCCTCGACTACGCCGAGCTCATTGCGCAATGAAGCAAGTGACTGCGTGCCTCGCCGTAAGCGTCGCTCGGTAAGTCGACTGTTGATGCCTCTATTCGCCACGTCGATGAGTGTAGGTGTGTCCATGAAGTTGGTGCCCGAGGTGGGAGTCGAACCCACACGCCCTTTCAGACAACGGATTTTGAGTCCGTCGCGTCTGCCATTCCGCCACTCGGGCCCGAGTGAAGTATTAATTAATTGGCTTACTGCGAGGAAACATCGTACCTACCCGCGACAAGTTCTACGCTGTAGAACTAGCAATGCTGCAGGGACGGGGTCTGAGCTAGGCCCAGTCACTAAAACAGCCAACATCACGGCAATTAAACGGGGTCACTTAGTCAATGCTCGCTTTCACATTTCCAGGTCAAGGTTCTCAGCGCACCGGCATGGGTGCTGCATGGGTCGACCACGAAAGCTGGGAGTTGGTCGGAGAGGCCTCCGAAGTAGTCGGTCGAGATGTCGCTGCTCTGCTTCTGGACGCAGATGCTGACGAACTTAAGGACACTCGAAACGCCCAATTGACAACTTTCGTCATGTCGCTCATGGTGCTCGATGCAGTAGAGCGATTAGGTATCGAACCAAGCTTTTGTGCCGGACATAGTCTTGGTGAATACACAGCATTGGTTGCTACTGGAGCGCTGCGTTTTGATGACGGTTTGCGACTCGTTGCAGAGCGCTCGTCCGCAATGCATGAGGCAGGATTAGCTCAGCCAGGAACCATGGCCGCAGTACTGGGCCTAGATGACGAGCAAGTTGAAGTTGCATGTCGTTTGGCCGATTCAGACGTGTGGGTTGCAAATTTCAATGCACCGGGCCAAGTGGTGATTGCCGGATCCCTAGAAGGTGTCGCCAAGGCTACTGAGCAAGCAAAAGGTCTTGGCGCGAAGCGAGTCATGTCACTTCCCGTGTCTGGAGCATTTCATACTCCTTACATGTCGAGTGCGCGCGACAGACTTCGCGACGCCATCGCATCAGCACGTCCCCGTGATACAGAAGTTCCTGTGATTTCCAATGTTGATGCTCTCGCTCACGACCACGGATCCGAATGGTCATCCTTGCTCTCAGCCCAATTGTCATCTCCTGTGCGCTGGAAGCATTGCCTTCTTACGCTGGGCGAACTCGGTGTTCGTGGCTTTATTGAACTCGGACCTGGTGGCGTTCTTACCGGAATGGCCAAACGCACCATAGATGGCGCGAAAACGATCAGTGTCGCAAATCCAGACGATCTCGATGCACTCATTGAATGGATGAACGACTTTTATGCGACAGCAGTACCACTGGCGCCTCCTGCACACGAAGGCGAACATCTTTTTGCAATTGAACGTCTTGTTGTGAGTCCAGCGGCTGGGGTATTTATAAGAAAGATGTCTGTTGAGAACAACACTCGAATCGAAGTTGGGCATGTACTCGGCCACATCGGTGACACCGAAGTGCGATCGCCATTCGCAGGAATCTTGCAAAACTACATCGCAGTTGACGGCGAACGATTGACGGCTCATCAGCCAATCGCTTGGCTGAGATCGCATTAGAGTTAACCGCAATGCCACAAATTCCTTCTGGCGCACGAGGTGCAGTCATCACTGGTTGGGGTCGCGCCCTTCCAGACAAAATCGTCACAAACGACGATCTCTCGAAAACACTCGACACCAATGATGCATGGATTCGTGAACGCACTGGTATCCACCAGCGACACATCGGTGGAACTACCGCAGGCCTCTCAGTGCAAAGTGCGCGGCTCGCCATGCAAATGGCAAAAGTCGACCCACTAGAAATTGACGCGCTGGTTTTAGCGACAACCACTCCAGACCGTGCAGTTCCGGGCACTTCACCGCGCGTACAAAACGAGCTTGGACTCAAGTGCGGCGCTTACGACATAAACGCTGCCTGCTCGGGTTTTGTGTATGCGCTCATAAACGCACATGGACTCATTGCAATGGGAGCTAAAAAAGTGCTGGTTATTGGCACAGACACCCTGTCTCGAGTCACTGACTGGACCGATCGTGGCACCGCAATTTTGTTTGCGGACGGATCTGGTGCATGCGTACTCGAGGCCGTAGATGGACCAGGACAACTACTCGCGTGGGATTTAGATGCTGATGGATCAGCCGAAGATTTGCTCTTCGCCGAAATCGGCGGTTTCATCAAGATGGACGGCAAAGAGGTTTTTCGAAGAGCAGTTCGCATCATGGTCGATTCAGCGCAAAAGTCAATGGCGATTGCGGGAATCACGGCTGACCAACTTTCGCTCGTTGTTCCTCATCAAGCGAATACACGAATCATCTCTGCGGCGTGTGATCGACTTGGTGTCCCAATGGAGAAGACATCCATCGTGCTTCACGAAACAGGCAATACATCGTCTGCATCAATTCCACTTGCTCTCTTTGACGCAGCCGACAAAGGTCGCCTGAACAACGGCGATTTAGTTTTACTCGTAGGATTTGGCGCAGGAATGACTGCAGCAAGTGCAATCTTGCGCTGGCAGGGTCAGCGTTAGAAGGTAGATCAACATGACTGAAACAACTTCACGAGTCGTACTCATTACGGGTGGTTCGAAAGGCATTGGCCTTGCTTGCGCGCGCCATTTTGCCGCACTTGGCGATCGCGTCGCCGTTACGTACAACTCGTCTCCTCCTGCTTCAGAATTTTTTGCTGTTAAGTGCGACGTCACTGACACCGAACAAGTCAACGCCGCGTTCGACGCTGTCGAGGCTCACTTCGGTCCTGTGCAAGTGCTGGTCTCGAATGCAGGCATCACAAAAGACACGTTGATCCTTCGTATGAGCGAAGACGATTTCTCAACTGTGCTTGATGCAAACCTCACTGCGGCATTTCGTGTTTGCAAACGGGCAACACAAGGAATGCTGCGCGCACGGTATGGACGCATCATCTTGATCTCGAGTGTCGTCGGCTTGCTCGGTTCGGCTGGACAAGCAAATTACGCGGCTTCTAAAGCTGGACTAGTTGGCTTAGGTCGCTCTCTCGCTCGTGAGCTTGGGTCCCGCAGTATCACCGTTAATGTTGTTGCGCCCGGACCTGTTGACACCGAAATGACTGCTGCGCTGAACGAAAAGCAAATGCAACAAATCACTGATGCTGTTCCGCTAGGCCGAACTGCAACAGTGGATGAAATAGCTGGCGTAGTCACCTTTCTCGCAAGCCCAGCTGCCGCGTACATCACTGGGGCAATTATTCCGGTCGATGGTGGACTTGGCATGGGTCACTAGGCACTAAACCTTCACTCAAAGTCCTTTCGTAGTATCCTGTAATCACAAGTTCGATAACACATAGCCAGGAGCAACAACATGGACCAGCAACTATTTGACCGTTTCACAAAATGCGCAGTCGAAGTTCTCTCTGTCGACGCCTCAAAAATCGTCCTCACTGCACACTTCTCCGATGATCTCGATGCCGACTCACTCGATCTTGTCGAGCTGGTGATGGCACTTGAAGAAGAGTTTGGTATTGAAGTACCAGAGTCCGATCTCGAAGGTGTCGACACAATCGGCAAGGCCTTCGATCTCGTTACTTCCAAAGTCAAGTAAGCGCTTCGGGCGCAATCAATCATGCAAGGTGCCGGCCATCGCGTAGCCATTACGGGATATGGGGTTGTTGCTCCATGCGGTATCGGTAAAGAGCTTTTTTGGCAGGGTCTTCTTGGTCCTGGTTTTTCCGGCGCCAACTCTGTTGAGTTTAAAGAATGGGATCCATCGCCCTATTTCGAGAGCCCAAAGGAATCTCGTAGAGCAGACCGCTGCGAACAGTTTGCTCTCGCGGCCGCAGGCGAAGCAATGGCACAGTCTGGCGAACTCCCCTACAACCGAGAACGTATCGGCACCATTCTGGGTACCGGCATCGGCGGCTTGCGCACCCTTGAAGGTCAAGTTGAAGTACGCATGGAAAAAGGTGAGCGCAGAGTCTCACCATTTCTCGTACCAATGATGATGTCTAATGCATCTGGTGCAGCGATTTC
Organism: Ilumatobacteraceae bacterium; assembly: GCA_044339005.1. Taxonomy (GTDB): domain Bacteria; phylum Actinomycetota; class Acidimicrobiia; order Acidimicrobiales; family Ilumatobacteraceae; genus UBA3006. Next base: position 16,677 of record JBIIWI010000010.1, on the reverse strand, counting down.
CATGCGATACGGCCTACAGGGTCCAACTGAAACGATTTGTACAGCTTGCGCTGCATCCACACATGCGATCGGCAATGCCGCTCGGCTCATCGCGTGGGGTCGTTGCGATGCTGTAGTTACAGGTGGCACTGAGTCGGCGGCAACCGTTACGGCACTTGCAGGCTTTACCAACATGACCGCCTTGTCGTCGACATTTGTCTCGAAGCCATTTGATGAAACCCGAGATGGTTTCATTCAGGGTGAAGGCGCAGCAATTTTTGTGCTCGAACGACTTGATCTTGCGGTTGCACGTGGGGCAACGATTCTTGGAGAGATAGTTGGTGCGGCAAGCAATGCAGATGCGTATCACATCACCGCACCATCGCCCGGTGGAGTTGGCGCAACGCGATGTATGCAACTCGCGCTTGAAGATGCAGGCCTAGAGCCAGGCGATATCAAACAAATTAATGCGCACGGTACGAGCACGCCGCTTAACGACAAGGCAGAGTCACAAGCAATCGCTGCTGTATTCGGCAACGATGGTCCTCCAGTTGTTTCAATCAAAGGCGTGACTGGTCACCCTCTAGGTGCTGCAGGTGCTCTTGAATTAGCTGCGGTGATGCTGTCGTTTGAGAAGAAACTCATTCCGCCTACTCGCGGTACGACAGTTGTAGATCCTGAGATGTCAATCGATGTCGTTCTTGGCGAACCACGACCATGGCAGCCTGGCCCAACGATTTCCAACAACTTCGGATTCGGCGGTCACAATGGTTCAATTATTGTCTCGCCATTCGCTGGCTAAGCGTCGTTTTCATCGTTGACTAAGCGTCAACTACCACAAACAACAATTCACATTCACACGCAATCTCACCATTAACGCGTGCAATGCCCGCTCCCTTGCCAGCACGTGCCGACATCCGATTAATTGTCGCAGAAAGTTCCAAGGTGTCACCAGGCCCGACCTGACGTCTAAATCGTGCGCCATCCAAGCCACCAAAAAGTGGAAGTTTTCCGACAAATTTTGAATCGCTCACTATTGCTAATGCTCCAGTTTGAGCAATCGCTTCGCACATCAATACTCCCGGCAATGTCGGCCGACCAGGAAAGTGGCCTTCGAAAAAGGATTCATTTCCGGTGAGTTTCCAAAGTGCCGATGCAGATATACCCGGTGTCAGTTCCGTGATCTCATCTACAAATAAAAATGGCGCACGATGAGGCAACAACGAACTCGGCTCTGGAAATGTTGTCATCAGCTCTTCCGTTACTTCTTAAGCGACTCAAGTAATCGAAGAGGAGTGTCTTTAGGAGAAATCTTGTACCAAGCATGCACAATCTCGCCTTTGCCATTGATCAAGAAAGCTGATCGTTCAATTCCCATGTACTCACGACCGTACATTGACTTCTTCTTCCAAACTTTGTATTTCTTCGCGACAGCGTTTGTGTCGTCTGAAAGCAGCGTGAAACCGAGCGAGTACTTTTCATCAAACTTCAACAATTTTGCAGGTTTGTCTGGGCTAATACCCACGATCACAGTCTTGCCGATCTGGTCTGCGATATCACGCAAACCGCAGGACTGCTGCGTGCATCCCGGCGTGTCGGCCTTCGGATAGAAATACACGAGGACAGTACGCTTCGACAATTTTTTGAGCGAGAACTTCTTCTCATGTTGATCCAACAATTCAATGTCAGGGGCAAGAGCACCTTCTTTTAGCATTGATCTACCGCCTTTCGAACTTCAGCTATGTAATCACCCACTGCATCTGCATCTTCTTCGATCAATCGCCGCATAACCGAAGCACCCTGCACAACACCATCGGCAATCGTGCAAGCCTCGGCGGCTTGTTGGGCATTGGAAACCCCAACACCGATCAACACAGGCATATCAGTTATCGCCTTCAAGCGCTTGGCCAGCGTAAGTGCGCTTGAAGCGAGTGTGTCTCGCTCGCCTGTCACTCCCAGCAAGCCAACCGCGTACACGAAACCTCTGCAGCGCTTGATGATTCGTGGCAATCGCTCATCGGGTGCTGTCGGGGCTGCAAGCATCACCGTCTCAATGTTGCTTGTGTCTGCTGCTGCACACCACAACCCAGACTCTTCGAGTGGCAAGTCAGGCACGATCGCTGCACATACTCCGGCTTCACGTAATGAATTTGCAAAACGCTCATTTCCTGCATGGTGAACAGTGTTGTAGTAGCACATCACTGCAAGCGGAATACCAACGTCGATCGAGCGCAATTCGTGCAAAATAGAAATCGGTGTTGCACCAGCGCGCAACGCCATTTCGGATGCATGCTGAATTGTCGGGCCGTCCATGACGGGATCCGAAAAAGGTAAACCAATTTCAATCGCATCGGCGCCGTTTGCGGCAGCAGCACGAATGGCATCGGTCCAACCTTCGAAACCACCTGTGATGTAAGGAACAACGAGTTTGCGGCCCTCGCTCCGCTTCTGCCGCAAGTATGTTTCAAGAACTCCGAAACCCGACGACATCAAATTTGTCCGTCCAAAATCTCCATCATCTGAGCAACATCTTTGTCGCCTCGACCAGACAAGTTCATCAGAATGGTTTGACCCTGCATCTTTGGCGCTTCGCGGATAATCCAAGCCATCGGATGCGCGCACTCAAGCGCAGGAATGATTCCCTCACTGCGCGACATCACTTGAAAGGCGCTAATGACTTCTGAATCATTCACGCTCGGATACTCTGCTCGACCTATAGACGCGAGGTACGAATGCTCTGGACCAACACCCGGGTAATCGAGCCCTGCCGAAATCGACTGCGCCTCTTGCACTTGTCCATGCTCATCTTGCATGAGGTAACTACGCATTCCGTGGACCACACCAGGCATACCCTTGCCAACCGCTGCACCACCAGCTGGTTCAACACCAATTAGCCGTGCTTTGGTGTCTATAAAGCCAGAAAAGATTCCGATCGCATTAGAACCTCCGCCGACACAGGCCACAACAACATCGGGATCATTTCCATCAAGTAATGCATGGCACTGCTCGTTTGCTTCTTGTCCAATAACACTTTGGAATGTGCGCACCATCCACGGATACGGATGAGGACCCATCACTGAACCAATCGCGTAATAGGTATCTTCAACTGTTGCAACCCAATCACGCATAGCTTCGTTTACAGCATCTTTTAGCGTGCGACTTCCGGACACAGCGGGTACAACTTCTGCTCCCAACAATTTCATTCTAAAAACATTCAAAGCTTGTCGCTGCACATCAACTTCGCCCATGTACACCTTGCAACTCAAGCCAAGTAGCGCAGCTGCAGTTGCTGAAGCAACACCATGCTGACCAGCCCCTGTCTCGGCCACTATCCGCTTCTTACCCATACGTTTTGCTAGCAAAACTTGACCCAGCACACTGTTGATCTTGTGCGAACCGGTGTGATTCAGATCTTCACGCTTGAGCAACAAACGGATGCCGAGTTGTTTACCTAAATTGTGACACTCCGTCAAGATTGATGGACGCCCTGCGTAATCACGTAATAGATCATCTAGCTCTTTTCGAAATGAGGGATCAGCCCATGCATCACGAAACGCAACCTCTAGTTCCTGACAAGCGGGGACGAGAGTCTCAGGAACATAACGTCCACCGAACTCGCCAAAGCGACCGTCGAGACTTGGATCCTGCAGCATCACCCAAATCTACTAGTCGGTGTCTCCTATTTCTCGGGCTGCAGCGCGAGCATTTGCGATGAACTGACGCATTTTTATTGGGTCTTTGAGCCCGTGACTCTTTTCAACCCCGCTCGATACGTCCACTCCCCACGGGCGGACTCGATCAATTCCCTCGGCGACGTTCTCCGCATGTAATCCGCCAGAAAGAATAAGTCGTAGTCCAAGTGGAATCTCATTCATTAACTGCCAATCGAAAACCTCTCCAGATCCAGGACGAAGTCCATCAATCAGTACTGCATCACACGCAAACAAATCTGCTCGCTGCGCGTTTTGCGAACCGGCAACGACTGCCTTAATCGAAAAATGTACTGCAGCCGAAACTTCAGCTGTTGTCGCAACCGATTCATGTCCATGCATCTGCGCGCCTTGCAGGTGGGCTTCTTGCATGATGTCATTGATTCGTTTTGGTAATTCGTCCCGAAAGACACCCACTGTCACAATCTCCGGGGGAAGCCGACGAACAATTTCGCGCACCTTGCTTGGTGCTACCTGTCTTGGTGAAGGCGCAAAAACGAAACCTAGTGCATCAGCTCCTAGCGCAACCGCCAGCAGCGCGTCTTGCTCGTTCGTGATACCACAAATTTTGATGAACACAGTGGCTAACGCTAGTTCTTAGAGGCTGATACACGTAGCGATTTGATGACTGCCGCCGGATCATCACTGATTACCAAACTTTCGCCCACCAATACGGCGTCATAACCCGCATTGCGCAGTGACTGAGCGTCATTGACGCCTCTCACCCCTGACTCCGCAATTCTTACGACACCACTTGGTATTACTGACGCCATGCGCACAGCTCGTTCATGATCAACCTGAAATGTGATGAGGTCACGTTGATTCACTCCAATCATCGTGGCCCCCACAGACAAGGCTCTTTCAACTTCTGCTTCGTCGTGCGTCTCAACCAATACATCGAGCCCAATCTCGTTGGCCAATTGATGAAACGCGAGCAACTCTGTTTGAGAAAGAGCTGCAGCAATCAACAGCACACAATCCGCACCCATGATTCGAGCATCGCAAACATCCAATTCACTAATTGTGAAATCTTTACGCAAAACCGGTATCACCGTGGCAGCCCGTGCTTTACGTAGATCGTCTATCGAGCCACCAAATGACTCATCATCTGTAAGAACTGAAAGACAACTTGCCGTACCAGCTTCGTAGACACTCGCCAATTGTGATGCATCAATTCCTTCGCGCAGCACGCCCTTTGAAGGCGAACGACGCTTGATTTCGGCAATCACTGCAAGCTGATCCATTGAGTCAGCACGTAGTTTCTGAACGAAGCCTCTTGTCGGACCAGCCGATTTAGCCTGTTCCATCAATTGCGATAATCGCCGTAAATCATTCTGTGCCGCCGCCCTGTGGCGTTCCAAAATCTTGGCGAGATACAACTCTTAGAGTCCCTTGCCGCCTACTGGCTTCAAGAACGACATTTCAGGAGCACCATCGACGAAAGGAGCGAGCGACTTCGACCATGTTGCAAATGCCTCGCTACTCATATGCGCTTTGGATGCTGCGTCGTCCTCATACAACTCATAAAACCACACGACGTTCTCATCGACCAAGTCGTGATGGAAGAGATAAGTCAATGTTCCTGCTTCACCTTGAGCTGTTACAAGACCTGGCTGCACGGCAGCCGTCATTGCATCGCGCTGACCGGCTTTTACTCGAATTTTAACTGCTACCGCTATTTTGCTCATGTTGTGCTCCTGTTTTTCTATTAGAAACCGATTTTTGCGCGCAAGACATTTTCTAGATCGCTGATCGTAACACGCTCCTGATTGGTCGTATCACGCTCGCGAATCGTCACCGCTCCGTCTTCGAGCGAATCAAAGTCCACTGTTACACAAAACGGCGTTCCGATTTCATCTTGTCGCCTATAACGACGGCCAATGGCTTGAGTCTCGTCAAATTCACACATGTAACGCTTAGCCAACTTTGAGTAGATCTCTTTAGCGAGCGGCATCAGTGTGTCTTTCTTGGACAATGGCAACACAGCAACTTGATAAGGAGCAAGACGTGGATGCAGTCGCAAAACCGTGCGTGGTTCGTCGTTGATTACGTCTTCGTCATAAGCAGCTAGCAAAAATGCTGCCATCGTGCGGTTGGCGCCAGCAGCTGGTTCAACGACGAACGGTACATATCGCTCATTCGTTGCCTGATCAAAATAGTCAAGCTTCTGCTTCGAATACTCTGCATGCCGTTTGAGATCGAAATCGGTTCGTTGCGCGATGCCCTCAAGTTCACCCCAACCCCATGGGAATTTAAACTCAATATCGCTTGTCCCGGCAGAATAATGCGAGAGCTCGTCTGCGGCGTGTGCACGCAAACGTAGCATGTCTGCAGGAATTCCGTATTCGATGTACCAGTTCATGCGCTCTTGACACCAATACTCGTACCACTTCTCGCTCTCAGCAGGTGGAACGAAATACTCCATCTCCATCTGCTCGAATTCACGTGTGCGAAAAATAAAGTTTCCAGGAGTAATTTCATTGCGGAAAGACTTACCCACTTGGGCTATGCCAAATGGTGGCTTGCGTCGTGATGTCTGCAATACGTTTGCAAAGTTGACAAACATTCCCTGAGCGGTCTCAGGTCGCATGTAAACGTCAGTTCCCTCACCCTCAACCGGGCCCGCATGAGTCTTAAACATGAGATTGAAAGCCCTAGCCTCTGTAAAAGAGCAGCCTTTCATCTTTTGTGGACAATCTCTATCATCGAGTTGATCCTCGCGAAACCGCTTCTTGCAAACCGTGCAATCGACAAGCGGATCGCTGAAGTTTGCCAAGTGGCCACTGGCTTCAAACACCGCATGAGGACCCAAAATTGCAGCGTCGATCAGCATTACGTCATCTCGCTCTTGGACCATCGCACGCACCCAAGCATCCTTAACGTTTCTCAGCATCAACGAGCCAAGTGGGCCGTAGTCATAAGACGAACGAAAGCCGCCATAAATTTCGGCGCTTGGATAGACGAAGCCTCGGCGCTTACAAAGGTTGACTATTTGCTCAAGATCGGTCGCGGGCATTGATACAGACTACAACCCGGTACATATCCAAACGAGCTACGTTAATCAGCCGCGCTCAAACATTGCGACCGAACGCAACCGACGTTCAATGTGGTGCTCCATCGATTGCGTTGCAAGATGCGTAATTTCAGCCGTTGCCGGTGTAGCTGCCTGAGCGAGGGCAAAATTGAGTTGCCCACCAAGAACCTGTTGCAAAAGTAGGACTGCAGCGGAACTAATGGATATTCCTGTTCGACATTCGCGACACTGCACTCCGCCCTGAAGCATGTCGAATGCAACTAAGGGAGAATCTGAGTTACAGGAAACACATTTGTCCATCTGTGGGCATACACCCTCTACCGCAAGTAGCTTCCAGTAAAAAGCTGCTAACACAAGAGGCGAAGCATGCTGGGCGAGTTCATTCAGCGCACCGACCAACATGCGATATAGGTGAGGAGCAGGCTGTCGATCGTCGGCAATCATGTCAACCGCCTCCAACATAGAGAGCCCCTGCGTCAGACGATCCAAGTCAGCGTGTAAGCGCGCGCTTGATTCAATCAACTCGACCTGATTAACGGTGTCAAGACCTTTTCCCTTGTACAACAACACCTCAACATGACTCAACACCTCAAGTCGAGCACCAATCTTTGATTTAGTTTTGCGAACGCCCTTGGCGACGGCTCTCACTTTGCCATGGTCTTGAGTCATGATTACAACAATGCGATCAGCCTCACCAAGTTTGTAGGTGCGCAGAACAATGCCCTTGTCGCGATACTGATTCACGAGTCAACTCCGCCGAAACGCCGATCTCTCCGTTGATAATCATTGATTGCCATCTGAACATGCTCGACATTGCATTTTCGCCACGAAACATCCAAAAATACGAGTTCGCTATAACTCAGTTCCCACATCAAACTTGGCGGGATCTGAGTTGGAGAACCAAAAACCAAAATCAGATCGGGATCAACAAAACCTGGTGGCAACATCGCGACACGTAAAGCTTCTTCGCTCAAATCTTGTCGGGTCTTCGGGTTCTCTCCCTTGATGAGATTCAGTGCATTCGTAAATCGCTCTCGGCCATCTGCGCACAGGTCGACCACAACAACCAAACCATCTTTTGCAATAAACGAAATTCTGTTTCCGTTGCGCTGCCCCCCACATGCAGCCAAAACGGTTGAGGCAATCTCATCTTCGAACCCACTCGGTCCGGCATAAGGGCAAACCGTCAACCATCGAGCGCCAGATTCGTGAACCGAGTCCACGAAAGTGTCAAGCTGCAACTTCCATTCACCAACGCTTGCCTGCTTCCACTCTTGCAAGGTTCCACCACATACCAACACATGCCAAAGACCACCCTCGTTGGGTACTTGGCCGTGCGCTGTACTTGTAGTCCTCTTGGCCATCCCCCTATTGTCGCATGAAGCCTTACGATGGTGCTTCCAATGAACGCAATTCCTTCTCCCATCGGCCCGCATGTGGCATGCATCATGGACGGCAATGGGCGTTGGGCTAAACGCCGCGGGTTACCACGTACCGCTGGGCATACCGCAGGCGAAGAAAACCTTGCAGAGGTCGTTCGAATTGCTTCCGCAAGAGGCGTTGCCTATCTCACCGTCTTTGGTTTTTCTACCGAAAATTGGGTGCGACCCAAGGCAGAGGTTCGACACATTTTGTCGTTGCACAAAAGACTTTTCGGTCGGATCGAGGAACTCAACGCAAACAATGTTCGTATCAATTGGATCGGTCGACCATTTGATGAAGCGGGAGCACGCACTCCATCTTTCGTGCAACGTGCAATCCGTCAAGCTATTGCCGACACCGCAGCCAACACCGGAATGGTGCTGACTGTCGCATTTGATTACGGCAGTCGTGCAGAACTGCTACGTGCGGCACAGCACAGCATTAACGATTCAGATGGTGCTACACCAATTTCTCCCGCCATATTGCAATCTCACCTCTACAGCCCAGAATTGCCGGATGTTGATTTGCTCATTCGCACATCGGGTGAAAGTCGTATTTCCAATTTCCTGCTGTGGCAAATCTCAAAAGCAAAGATCTATTTCACAGAACGTTCTTGGCCAGACCTTGATGCAACGGAGATCGATGCAGCATTGGCGTTGCTCCGCAAGTGAGTGACAAAGATATTCAGCGCAAGACACTTGCACTTTTGCACACGGTTACTGCGGCACTACCTCAAGCCGAAGAACGTCAAGGCCAAAATGAAATGGCTGTAGCTATCGCCCTCGCTGTAGACACTAAACGTCACCTCATTGTTCAGGCAGGCACAGGCACAGGCAAAACACTTGGATATCTCGTACCGCTCATTGCGTCTGGCAAACGGGTTGTTGTGTCCACCTACACAAAGGCACTACAGGATCAACTTGCAGCAAACGATCTTCCATTGCTTTCCGATGTTCTTGGAAAGGAATTGAATCGCCACATCTCGTGGGCAGTGCTCAAAGGTCGCAGCAACTACATCTGCGCTCAACGCGTTGACGAAATTACTGCTCCAAAGCATTCAAAACTTGATCTTGAAACCACTCCAGCCAAGGTGACAAAAGAAATTGCACAACTGACTGAATGGGCGACACAAACCGACACCGGAGATCAGGGCGACTTGACATGGAGCCCAAGCGACCAGGCATGGCGCATGGTGAGTGTAGGAAGCGATGAATGTCCAGGAGCACAACGTTGTCCTGCAGGCTCAAGATGCTTTGCCGAACGCGCACGCGACAAGGCAGCTGATGCTGACATCATCGTCGTAAATACGCACATTTATGGTCTTCACATCGCAACAGGTGGAGCACTGCTCCCAGAACACGAAGTGGTGGTATTCGACGAAGCACACCAACTCGAAGACGTCATCAGCGCATCGGTCAGTACCGAAATCGGTCCCGGTCGGGTCAATGCAGTTTCAGCATCTATCAGGGCAATAATTCGAGATGACGCAATGAGTGGTTCGCTCAGTCAAATTGCAAATGACCTCCATGCTCAATTGACTCCGTTTGTAGACAAACGACTGTCTATGCCACTGCCCGAAGAGATTCAGAACGAACTCATCAATTTGCGACTCAAGGTAGATTCCGCCCTAGAAATGCTGCGTGGAATCAGCAGCAAAGACGATTCGGCAAAGCAAAGAGCTCTGCGTGCTCAAACCCTGTCTACAAGACTCATCGAGTCCATCGATATTTCCCTCATGGATCTGAAAGGTCGAGTTGCATTTGTGAGCGGTACTAAAGAACGACCAACACTTGAAATTGCTCCCCTAGATGTTGGTCCATCGTTGATTGAGAATGTTTGGAATCAGCGAACAGCAATTCTCACAAGTGCCACCATTCCGCTTTCTCTTCCAAACCGCATCGGTCTTGCCGAGGACTCTGTAGATGTCATAGATGTGGGAAGTCCTTTTGACTATGACCAAAGTTTGCTCTATTGCGCTAAACAATTGCCAGAACCAAACAGCCCACTACGCGACGACGCGTTACATAACGAAATCGAACGCTTGATACTTGCCGCTGGTGGAAGAACGCTTGCCCTCTTCACCACGTATAGGGCAATGCATCTAGCAGCCGACGAAATTGCGAAGCGCGTTCCATTTACGATTTTGCGCCAAGATGATCTGCCCAAGATGGCTCTCATCAACGCATTCGCAAAAGATGAATCAACATGCCTTTTCGCAACCGCAGGATTCTTTCAGGGCGTGGATGTTCCTGGCCGTACTTTAAGTCTTGTCATTATTGACAAGATTCCATTTCCTCGACCAGACGAACCATTATTAAGTGCAAGACGAGACGTAATTGGTCGCTACTACTTCAACGAGATTGACATTCCGCTTGCTGCGACACAACTCGCTCAAGCAACTGGACGTCTCATCCGTTCTCAGACCGATCGAGGTGTCGTTGCCATACTTGATCCACGCCTCGCAACAAAGGGTTACGGAAAAACTCTTGTCGCCACACTCCCGCCAATGCCACGCACCGTCGTACTCGAAGAAGCTGAGTCGTTTCTACGCAGCCTTACGTAGTTTTAACAAGTTTGTAACCCATCCCATGCACCGTCTGAATGATCGTTGGATTCATAGGTTGATCCTCGATCTTTACTCGCAGACGACGAATATGGGCATCAACCAACCGCGAGTCCCCGAGATATTCGTATCCCCACACACGTTCGAGTAACTGATCTCGAGACATCACCATTCCGGGGTGATCCGCAAATTCACACAACAGATTGAATTCGGTTTTTGTAAGACTCAACTCAATTCCATTCTTCGTAACAACATTGAGTTGTCGATCGAGCTCGACGTCTCCGAGTCGATGGATATGAACTCCACCTCCAGCCGAAGTTGGTTCGACCAATTGCGTCCGTCGTAATGCAGCACGAATCCTGGCTGCCAATTCTTTCGCAACAACTGGTTTGGTTACGTAGTCGTCCGCCCCAGCTTCAAGTCCGGCAACGAGGTCATGCGTATCCGTCTGTGCAGTGACCATAATGATCGGCACAATTGAGTGCTGGCGCAATTGACGGCAAACCTCGAAACCAGAAATATCTGGAAGCCGAAGATCCAGTAACACGAGATCCGGATTCAAGTCAGCAAATTTTGCAAGTCCGTCTGCCCCGTCTTTGGCTTCATGAACCGTGTATCCCTCGTCTTCAAGGGCTAAACGTAGGGCGGTTCTGATAGCGGTATCGTCCTCTACGAAAAGCAGCGAATGCATGCATGCAGTCTGCCCGAATTAGGCAAATTGTTACCAAAAACGCACAAAATACGTGCGTAGGTGTCAAATCACTCCACAACAATGAGGACATCGAACCGGTGGGTGATCATGCTCCCCCTTGATCCTCGCCGGTTCGGATCTCCCCTTCTTTCTGCAATGCTTAGGACATGAACGAGGTTCGACGCTTTCCGAATCTGTTTGGGCTTCGTGGTCGAATGGTGTTGTTTTTTAGTCTCGGAGCGTTTTCTGCCGCCTTGGCACTCAGCATTGTGACCTTTGCAAGCACTCGCTCGTATCTACTCAGCCAGCGAAGCGAGGTCGCGAAGCGTCAAGCCTTCAACAACGCACAACTCGTGCGAACGCTCTATGCCGAAAACCCGGCCGATGTTGACCAACTCATAGCCAATATCCGTAGCGAACGCGGCGGTTACGCAGTTCTACACCTTGATGCCACTGACAGTGAGAGCGAGTATTTTTACGCACAAGAACCGTTGCGGTTCACTCAATCAAATTTGCCCCAAGAACTAGTAAGCAAAACGCTGCAAGGTGGCACCGGTCGTCAGAGATTCACATTTGACTCAAACCCTTATGAAGCAATTGGTGTCTCGATACCCTCAATCAACGCTCAGTACTTCGAGGCATTTCCCTTGGCGGACGTGGCAACAACTCTTGGAACGATTCAGACGACGCTACTTATCGGCGTCATACTGATCACCGTCGCGGCAGCTTTCTTAGGTTCCACGACTAGTCGAAATGTACTGCGTCCACTTTTACGTGTAACAGGTGCTGCTGACAACATTGCAACCGGAGGCCTCGACACGAGACTCGATATCGAAACAGATCCCGATCTTGAAAGACTTGTCACTTCATTTAACGACATGGCTGACGCGGTGCAACAGCGTATTGAACGCGAACAACGCTTTGCGAGTGATGTGAGCCATGAGCTGCGATCACCCGTAACCGCACTTGGTGCAGCAGTTGATGTATTGGTTTCTAAGCGAGCCGAATTCTCTGATCGCAATAAAGAGGCAATAGACATACTCGCTTCTCAAGTCAAACGCTTTGACCGCACAGTTGTGGACCTTCTCGAACTTTCTCGACTTGATGCAGGTGCGAGTGAAAACAACATCGACAACGTGCGCCTCGTTGATCTCATTAACCGAATCATGTCTCGACACGGTTTCGATCACATCGTCTTTAAACATTCACTACCGTCATTAGCGGGTTCGACCGATGTCGATGACGCGGTAATGGTTGATCGCAGACGCGTTGAGCGCATCCTGCTCAATCTGCTCGAGAATGCTCGCGACCATGGTGGTGGTGCAACACGAGTTTCACTAGTTAGCCACGCAGATTTTTTTGTTCTCAGTGTTGAAGATTCCGGTCAAGGAATTGCGATCAGCGAACGAAGTCGTATTTTTGAGCGTTTTGCAAGGGGCACTGCCGCCCGTCTTTCAACTGGTAGCGGACTTGGCCTAGCAATCGTTCAAGAACACGCTCGCGCTCTTGGAGGCACCGCACACGTCGAAGACTCGCCTACGGGTGGAGCAAAGTTTGTTGTCACCATCAAACGCACGGCTACTTTATGAGAACAAAATCAATGACCTCAGCGCTTCGACACTCAATACTGCTTGTATTTCTGATCTCTTCATGCGCTGTGCCTAGTAGTGGCTCATACAGCCAAGTTCCTTCTGCCGAGATTCCATTTGGACTAAATGCCCCACAGACGACACTGCCCCCAACTACAACAACAGTGTTGGATCCAATGATCACCGATTCCCTTCCAGTTGCAGTGTCTGAGCCGATAGACCTCTTCTTTATTTCGAACTCACGAATCATCAAAGTGCAACGCAATGTTGCAAGCCCCGCCAATCCATCCCAGGCACTTTCCTCACTGGTTGAAGGCCCAAGTACGAGCCCCGAATTCGTAGGCCTCCGTACAGCCCTTCCAACGACGTTTGCCGCGACTGTCGACGTAATACGCGGAGTGGCGCGAGTGGATGCCACGCGAACATTTCTAAACTCGCTGTCGGGTCTAGATCAAAAACTTGCTATAGCTCAGATCGTCTTAACACTGACGAGTCGACCAGGCGTCGGACAGGTGCTCTTCAGCGTTGACGGCAAATTGATATCTGTACCACGTGGTCGCGGCGACTCTGTTGCAAGCGGCGTTGCAGTCACGTTTGACGACTACTCATCGCTGATTAATCAGCAGTAACAGATCTAATAGCCGAGGCGTTCCACGCGTTCAGGGCGTTGCTGCCAGTTTTTATCAACCACAACTGCGAGTTCCAAGAAAGTTCCACTAGGCAACTGCCGACGGACATTAGTGCCAACAATTTTGAGCATCGAACCATTCTTTCCAATGACCATTCCCTTTTGGCTTTCGCGCTCTACAACTATCTCGCAACGAATTCTTGGTGGCTCATACTCCGTTACACGCGTTGCAATCGAGTACGGCAATTCCTCATGCGTATTCTCAAGCAATTGTTCTCGCACCAATTCGGCAATCCACACACTGTCAGGTGTCTCTGTAATCATTTCAACCGGATACAACAATTCACCCTCTGGCATTCGCGTAGCCAGATACGCAGTCAGTTCAGCAACTCCGTCACCAGTTTTCGCGCTAATCGGAAAGTACTCTGCTGCGCCGAGCGACGATAGTGCTTGCAACTGTTTCAAAATCTTGGCAGGTTCTGCCCTGTCGATTTTGTTCAGAATGACTACTGCTTTGGACATATCAATGTGGTTACTGACGTATTTGTCGCCAGTACCAAAGGTTTGTGTTGCATCGATGACAAGGCATACGACGTCTACGTCCTTTGTTGATTCAATTGCAGTTGCGTTCACTCTTTCGCCAAGCGCACTCACGGCTTTGTGAATACCTGGAGTATCAACAAAAATCAGTTGTGTTTCGGCGGTTGTAAGAACACCGCGTATGCGGTTGCGAGTGGTTTGCGGTTTGTCAGAAACAATGCTCACCTTCTTTCCGCAAATCGCGTTGAGCAATGTGGACTTACCTACATTGGGTCGACCGACAAAAGAGACGAAACCAGATCGCATTAACTACAGGCTACGAGTAGATGAAGTGTCCACTCGGCTCTTGGCGCTGCCATAATGCAGAGATGCAAAATATCGATCCCAAAAAATGGTTTGATCGGATGCAGCCTCAAACACTGCAGATCGCCACATGGTTGCTCTATTTCGACGGATTTTTTGCGTTGGTGAGCCTGATCGACAAGTCCGGCTACATCGGTTACCTGCGATATCAATTTCCCTTCGGTGGCTTGCTCGGATTGATCTCTGTGGGTCTGTATGTTTTCGGCGGTTTCTTGATGGCCAACGATCTCAAGATTGGCTACAAACTCAGTGTTCTGGCTGCAGCTTCGCCATTTGTGCTCCGCTTTTTGGCAGTTCGGTCGCTTGCTGCAAATTTTGAGACTCAAAACCCAATTGGAATTACCGACTATCTGACTGGTCGGATTTTCGGCGGATCGATCATCAGCAGCGCATTTGACATTGCGGTTCTTGCACTTCTCTTACACACACAGTCCCGTGAACATCAGCGCATCTGGTATCGCTAAACTTCGACCATGACCACAATCATCAAAGATCACGAAGACCTCAAAGCACATGTAGGCCAACATTTGGGCTACAGCGATTACATGACAGTCACCCAAGAGCAAGTGCAGCTCTTTGCTGAAGCAACTGGTGATTATCAGTGGATTCACCTCGATGTTGAAAAAGCAAAGTCTGGTCCATTCGGTCAGACAATCGCGCACGGATATCTCACGTTGTCACTTGCCCCTGTTTTGATGGCGGGCATTTGGCGTCACGAGGGCACCAAGATGGGTGTTAATTACGGTGCGAATAAAATTCGATTTATGTCCCCAGTGCCAGTTGGATCAAAGATTCGTGCAGGCGCCAAGCTTGTTCAAGTAGACGACATCGCTGGTGGTGCTCAAGTTGTTGTAGAAACAACTTTTGAAGTTGAGGGTGCAACTAAGCCTTCGTGCGTTGCAGAGCTCATCTTCCGCTACTACTACTAATTAGCGATATTTCGCCATGATCTTGGCGAACTCATCCATTGTGTGCGTGCTTGGGTAATCGACGCACCACGGAATGAATCCCGTGCAGCCAACTTTGATGTATTGCTCAATCTTCTCGGCGACTTGTTCGGGAGTACCGATGATGTTCGATCTCTGCCAGGCATCAAACTGATCGCCGCGGCCACTAGCAATCTGAAATTCGCGGCACTCCTGCTCGGTGTCGCGAATAAGAATTTCGCCGGAAATTGTCTTTCCAATTTCATCAGCATCCCTGCCAACGGTGAGACAATGCCCTTTCAAAATTTCAACCTTGCGAGCGAAATCTTCTGGAGATCCGCCGAAGTTTGAATAGTCGGCATGTTGCGCCACGACTCGTAATGTCAACTGCTCACCGCCGCCACCAATCCAGATCGGAGGATGTGGGCTCTGCAATGGCTTTGGATCGCAGTTTGCACGTGAAGTCTGATAAAACTTGCCGTCATACGTTGCTTCCTCTTGCGACCACATCATCTTGACGATTTCAACAGTTTCGCGCAACATTCCGATTCGATCTTTGGGTACAGGGAACTGATAGCCGTAACTTCTAAATTCATTCTCGTACCAGCCTGCGCCGATGCCCCAGTCCAAACGTCCGCCCGAAATCACATCAAGTGTCGACGTGATCTTCGCGAGTAGCGCTGGCGATCGGTACAACGCACAACCCACCATCTGACCAAGTCGAATTTTGGTTGTTATTTGACTAATCGCGGCCATAACCGTCCAACACTCGAACACAGCCTCATGAGCTGGACGCGGCACATTATGGAAATGGTCGTACACCCAAATGGAGTCGAAGCCGAGTTTTTCGGCGCGCACTGCGATGTCTACTGACGCCTGCCATTTTTCGGAAGCTGTTGGAATCTTCGCTAATTCCATTTTCCATCCCTGAGGGATAAAAACTCCAAACGTGATGTGTTGCTTTGTCATAATGGCAAATCCCCAGTGGCTTTCTTTGTAGAACCGTGATCTTTATAGGCAGCAATCGTGCGCTGCGCGATGCGCATCTGATGAATTTCGTCTGCACCGTCAGCAAAACGACTCCATCTTGCCTGTTGCAACATACCAGCAAGAGGTGTGTCAGTTGAGTAACCCAATGCGCCGTGAACCTGAATCGCACGATCAACGATGCGCCACAAACTATTTGCAACGAAATGCTTGGCCATCGACACTTCACTCGTGAATTCGAGACC
>JBIIWI010000018.1:0-21019 GCA_044339005.1 Ilumatobacteraceae bacterium | reverse complement strand
TCAAGGACATCTGCTCGGTCAAGATCGAACCATGCGAATACCTATCGAGTGACCGCGCAACCATCATGTCGAGAGCGGTCTCTGCTTGACCGATCCATCGCATGCAGTGCGCGAGTCTTGCCGGCCCCAGTCGATATTGACCGAGCAGATGTCCTTGACCTCGACCACCAAGCATGCTGCTTGCAGGTACCCGCAAATCTTCAATCAAAATTTCGCAATGGTTATGTCCACCCGACATTGTCTCAACATCACGAACCACATTCCATCCTTCGCTTGGTATGTCGACGATGAAACACGAATTTGCAGCCTGAGGTAGGTCTGGATCTTCCTCAGTACGAGCAACGAGGAGTGCAAACTGCGCACCACGTGCACCCGAGATAAACCACTTGTGTCCATTGATAACCCATTCGTCGCCGTCTTGATATGCAAATGTTTTAATCAGCGTTGGATCACTACCAGCAACTTCCGGTTCAGTCATAGCGAAACAGGAACGAGCGGTTCCTTCGCATAAAGGACGCAAATACTTTTCTTTCTGTTCTGGAGTCGCCCAGTGCAACAGCGTGTGCTGATTGCCCTCGTCTGGAGCTTGAGCATTGAGCACGAAAGGTCCAATACTGACTTTGGCTGCTTCTGCAGAAACGGCAGCCATAGCGGTGGGCCCAAGACCCATGCCGCCCCATTCGGCCGGCATATGAGGAAGCCACAACTTCCAATCTTCTCTTGCAACTTTACGTAGTTTTACAATCGTTTTAACTACCTGCGAGCGATCATGTTGATCTATTGCATCCCACTCCGGACGCACCACAGTGTCCATAAAATCACGAACTTGCATGCGTACTTTCTCAACTTCTGGTGGAAAAGAAAAATCAATCATCTTTCAAGTTTGCCCGATATCCGGCGATTGCCACGAGTCGGCTTATGGTCGTAGCCTGAATACTGTGAACAATGCATGGGACTCGGTTGACTTGCCGCAGGGCCAGGCCAAAGTTCATGCAGTTAGAAGCATGTTTGACGCCATTGCCCCGCGTTACGACCTTGTCAATCGAATCATGACATTTCGTCTCGATGTGCGCTGGAGACGCAAGGCAATTCGCAGTCTTGGACTACCAGCCAACAGCATCATTCTCGATTTGGCAAGTGGAACTGGCGACATGTGCATCGATCTGCGAAAGGCTGGCTATCAACCGCTCTCGATGGATCTCTCGTTAGGCATGTTGATCGCGGACCGCAGCAATGCCCCACGCACCCAGACCGATATCTTGCAGCTTCCTTGCGCCAACAACTCTGTCGATGGCGTTACTTGCGGATTTGCTCTTCGAAATTTGTTGGATCTCAATACGTTCTTTGGTGAACTGTCTCGCGTCATAAAATCTGGAGGACGAATCGCCTTGCTGGATGTTGGCATCCCAACCAACCCGTTCATCAAATGGGGCAACAGCATTTACTTCGGAAGGGTTGTTCCGCGCATCGGTGGGTTGCTCTCAAATCGTGCCGCTTACAACTACCTTCCGAAAAGTGTCGCTTACTTACCATCGCCTTTAGTCATGGTCGAAATGTTGAAGAAGAATGGATTCACATCTGTTGAGCATCGCCAACTTTCTGGTGGGCTCACACAATTGCTTCTCGCGACCAAGGCATAGCGATGCGCGCCACAACGCGTCTGCTTTCCGAAGTTACGTCGTCTTTAACAGCTAGCGAAGTCGACCTCAATGCGATTGCTGGTTCAGATGGCATGCTTTTTGTTCGCAATGGCATTGGCTTTGCAACACAAGGAGTTGCCGCACGAGTTGCCTCACACGAAGCAAAATCATTTCTGACAAATATCCAAATTGACGATTCGGTCAACGCCCCTGGTAGCGGTCCGGTGCTCATCGGCGCCATACCATTTGATTCAAAAGAGCCTCACGATTTTGTGCTTCCAAGAATTCTTGTTTGTAAGGCTGAGGATGGTCGGTGTTGGGTAACCACAATCCAAGACACCGACTCCGACAATCCAGCATCACTCAATTTCTCTCTCGATTCTGTCAGCGCGCCGAGTGCTACAGCATCGACATACACCGTGACACCAGGTGTAGATGTGGAGAAATATCTTGCAGCGGTAACCGCAGCTAGAGATGCGGTGCGAAGTGGCCTCATCACTAAAGCAGTGATTGCACGTGATGTATTTGTCTCTAGCAGTCAGCCAATTGACATCCAATCGGTTTTGCTGAGGCTTCGCAACACTTTTGGTTCGAGCTATCAGTTCTCTGTTGACGGATTTGTTGGAGCTTCACCCGAATTGCTTGTCTCGATCCTCTCTGGAGAGGTTTCAAGCCATCCGCTCGCCGGAACAGCGCCACGAACTGGAGACCCAACCACGGACGCCCAACTGGCTGCTTCGCTCCTTTCATCTTCTAAAAACCAAATCGAACATCGGATCGTCATAGATGCTGTTCATGACACTTTGCTTCCGTGGTGCTCGTATCTGGACTGGGAGCCCGAAGCAAGCATCGTTGCGGTTGCCAACGTGCAACATCTTGGTACACATATGTCGGGACGGCTGTCGGAACCATTCCTTCATGTGCTCGACGCCGTGTACGCGCTTTCACCTACTCCTGCACTCGGAGGGCATCCCCGTGACAAAGCTCTCAACCTCATCTCTGATGTCGAAGGAATGTCGCGCGGACGATACGGAGGTGCAGTTGGCTGGCTCGACAGTCGAGGCAACGGAGTGTGGGCTGTCTCCATCCGTTGCGCCGAATATTCGAACAACAATATGACAGCGCGATTGTTTGCCGGCGGTGGCATAGTCGCGGACAGCGATCCTCTTTCAGAACTTGCCGAAACGCAGGCAAAACTGCAAGCAATGCTTGCAGCAATTATTCGGCCGTAAAAGCCTTCGCCACCGCGGCATAGACCAAATCATGATCGACAATATTTTGTCTTCGGTCTGTATTCACAACGATCACACTCGTCCCTATCCGACTCAGTGCGTCCTTCAATTGTGCAACCGTCTTCACCGTCGTGCAGGGCAATCCGTGAGCTTGTACCAACTGGTTGATATCGACATCGTGTGGAGTTCCAAAGAGTTGCTCAAATCTCTGTGGGTCCAAGGTTGACGACTGGGGCAAGAAACTAAAGATTCCGCCACCCTTATTATCGATAACTACAATTTTGAGATCAACTTTGCGATGCTTCAAGTTGAGCAAACCATTTGTGTCATGCAGTAATGCAATATCGCCAATCAGCAGAACAGTAATTTGCCCGCTTTGCGCTGCAACACCTACCGCCGTCGACACCACCCCATCGATGCCGTTGACACCGCGGTTAGAAAGTACTCGAACACCAGTACGTGGAGCGCTAAACCACTCGACATCACGAACCGGCATACTCGAAGAGAGCACAAGATTCGTATTTACCGGTAGCGCCTCTAGAACTGTTCTTGCGACCGCAGGTTCAGTCAATTCGCTCGAGTCGATCCACATCGTTTCCAACACAGAACTACACACTGACTGCAATTTCGACCAATTTGTAATCCATGCAGTTACAGGATTTGGCTTCGCCAATGCTTTCAGGCTTTCGCATACTTGTGATGCCTGTGCAACAACATGCTCGTTCACAATTCTGTCTGGATCTATGAGTTGCAGCGTGTCGCTCACAGCCAAGTAGGTGCAGTTGCTCTCTCGCAACCATGTGTTTACGACTTTTGAAACGGGTGGCTCACCAAAACGCACGATCACTTGTGGAGTAAACGACTTCGCTGTTGTCGTATCGCGCAACAAAATATCTGCGTTACCGACAACAGTCGCACCAAAAGCATTGCCAGTGTCGACGCGACAACCACTGCGACTATCGGCAAAGACCGGCCATTGCAAGCGTTGAGCAAGTTCCAAAACCATTTGGGGACTGTCGATGCCATTACCCGCGACGATGACACCTTGTTCCAAAGCACAGGCATCAGCAAACTTCAGTATCAAATCTTGCGAAACAATTTGTGGTTCGTCAAACGAGCTTGCCACTGGAAGGTTGATACCTGCGGGCAATGCCTCTGCGACACCAATGAGCGGTTCCCTAAATGGCAAGTTGAGATGTACTGGACCGGCATCTGTCTGAATAGACGCACTCAAAACCTCTTGAGCGAGTTGACGCCAGTTGTCTTTCTCACTGTCGTCGGCAACGCCTGCATCAACAAAGAGTCGCGTGGATGCCCCATACAGATTCTGCTGATCAATAGTCTGTGGAGCACCTACGCCCTGTAATTCGGGTGGACGATCCGCTGTGCACACCAGCATCGGAACTGATGCGTAATGTGCTTCAACAACAGCTGCATGAAACTCAACTGCTGCGGTTCCGGAAGTACACAACAAGATCGCTGGCATTGATCTGCCACTCTTGCTCGACAAACCAATTCCCAGTGCCGCGAACGATGCTGAACGCTCGTCGTGAAAAACATGCAAAGTCAACTCACTTCGAGCGGCGATTGCTAGAGCCATCGGGGTACTTCTGGAGCCCGGTGCCACCACTGCATGCTCAACCCCGCATCGAATCCACTCGTCTACGAGCGTGGCGCAAAAGGTCGCTGTGATTGCAGAACTACTCGTCATCCCCTCTATCGTGGCACCTATGCGCGTTGAAATCTTCTCTGACGTGGTCTGCCCCTGGTGCTACATCGGGAAACGCAGACTGGACAAAGCTGTGGCCAACCTGCGAGCCCGTGGGGTCGAGGTTGATCTCGACATCTCCTACAAGCCTTACCAATTAGACCCCACAGCCCCAATTGGCCAAACCACGCCGGTCTCAGAGGCCTACGCGAAGAAGTTTGGTGGTGCAGAAAAAGCTCAGCAGATACTTGCCCATGTGACAAACATCGCCCTCCAAGACGACATTGTTTTCAACATGGATATCGCGCTGCGCGCAAACACTCTCATGTCTCATCGGCTCCTCGTCATGGCTCAACGCGATTACGGCAATGAGTTACAAGCACGACTCAAGGAGCGGATCATGCAGTCGTACTTCACCGATGGTGACGACATCGCAGATCAAGTTGTTTTGTCGAAATGCGCATCAGAAGTCGGAATACCACAAGATAAAGCACTGCAGTTTTTGCTCAGCGACGAATGCGTTGATGACGTACAGGAGTCATTGCAGATGGCAGCAGAAAATGGCATTACGGCGGTACCAACTTTTATCTTCAATGATCAGTGGTCAGTTCCAGGCGCCCAAGATGTAGAAATGTTTGAACGTGTTATTCAGCGTCTTAGCGAACGCACTCAGCAATGACATTGAGCTACGACAAGCTGAGCAACCAAGGCGCCGCACAGACAATCGCATTCCTCCACGGCTTTACACAAACACGTCGCTCCATGACAGGCCTCATAAATGAGATGAGTAGTTTGTCCACACTATTTTCCGCGATCACTGTAGATGCACCTCATCATGGAGATTCTCAACACGTTGCTACCGATGTAGCGGGTGCAGCGGACGCATTAGTTGATACGTGCGGTTCGGCGGTCTATTTGGGATACAGCATGGGGGCTCGAATCTGCCTTCATGCCGCAATCCAACACCCAGTCGAAGTTCAAGCTCTGATCTTGATCAGTGGTACGGCTGGCATCATCGATCCGATGCAACGTGCGCACCGCAAAGAAGCAGACAACGAACTCGCCGACCATGTTGAGCAGGTTGGCACTCCGCAGTTCATATCTGAGTGGCTATCGAAACCAATGTTCGCACTACTCCCCGACAATCCTCAGGAAATCGCACAGCGCTGCACAAACACTGCAATCTCCCTTGCAACCAGTTTGCGTATGTGTGGAACTGGCACACAAGAGAGTTTGTGGGATGTATTGCCAGCACTCTCCATGCCAGTGCTACTGATTGCCGGAGCACATGATGAAGCGTTTTGCCAACATGCTCGACGCATGAAAGAACTCATTGGATCAAACGCCACAGTTCAGATCGTCCAAGACGCTGGACATAGCGTCCACCTTGAACAGCCCCAAACCACAGCCCAACTTATTTGTGATTGGCTAGCAACCCTTTAGAGCAATATTCCCAACGACAACAGCAACCCAGTTGCCATTTGCGTTTTTCCGGTGATTGCCAACACAGCAATAAGTTCACGCCCGCTTGCACCACTTCGAACAGCGCGGATGGCAGGCACCGCAACAACGAGCCCGAGCAGACCGACAATTGCCCCGCGTCGGGACATTGCACACAGCACAATCGCAAACCCACATGCAGCAAACAACAAGTTGTACAAAATCCGTGTCTTCTTGTCGCCTAGTCGAACAGCCAGTGTTACTTTGCCCACTTCGGTATCACCAGGTATGTCTCGTAAATTGTTGATAACGAGTAGAGCAACAGCCAAACTACCGACCGCCACAGATGCGTAAATACACAATTGCGTGACGTGCTGCGTGACCGCATACATCGTTCCGCATGTGGCGACTAATCCAAAAAACACAAATACGAAAATTTCACCAAGTCCCATATAGCCGTACGGTTTTGGTCCACCTGTGTACAGCCATCCTGCTCCGATGCACGCAGCGCCAACAACGATCAACCACAATGACGTTGCAAGTGCAATGAGCAGTCCAGTGAATGCAGCTATACCGAAAGCGATAAACGCAGCTCGCTTCACAACGTCAGGCGCAACAAGGCCCGAACCGACCAATCGCAAAGGTCCAACTCGTTTCTCATCAGTTCCACGCACGCCATCTGAATAGTCGTTTGCGTAGTTGACTCCAACTTGCAACGCAAGGCTCACAACTAAGGCCAACAGCGCGAAGGTCCATCTCTTGTTGACGCCTTCTTCTAATGCACCAGCACAGGCGCTCCCAACCATCACGGGCATGATTGCTGCTGGAAGAGTGCGCAAACGGGCTCCGAGAATCCATACCTGTGCACCAGTTGGTTGCGAATTTGTCATTGCACCAGTGTTCCACGATTGCAACCAGCGGCGGATGACCCTCGGACAATCGCTCTATCCTATTGATATGGCTCGTCTCATTGCCCTCGACATGCCTGCGAGCAAGATGTTTGTTGATCTTGTGCAGCGCACGTGGTCCAACGGCGATGCAGTTTTACCCATTGATCAGCGCCTCCCAACTGCTGGCAAGAAATTGCTCTTAGATGCAATGAAGCCATCAGAGGTCATCGATGCCAGTTTCTCAAGTTCATCATTACCCAATGGTCTTTCAGTGCAAGACGGTGACGCTCTTGTCATTGTTTCAAGTGGCTCAACGGGTTCGCCCAAAGGAATTATTCACACTCACTCATCACTTCTTGCCAGCGCGCAGGCAAGTGCTTCTCGCCTTCAACTCTCTGCAATTGATCATTGGCTTGTCTGCATACCCGTTTCCCACGTAGGAGGCTTTTCAGTCATATCCCGCGCGCTACACACTGGTGCAGCACTCACTCTTCACCAAACATTTGATGCGGCATCTGTTCAAGAATCAGCAAGAAATGGCGTCACTCATACTTCACTAGTGCCAACCGCGCTGTCACGCATCGATCCTTCCCTATTTCGAAACATCTTGCTCGGTGGAAGCAGCGCTCCAGCCAATTTGCCAAGCAACGTAATTACAACTTATGGAATGACCGAAACTGGTGGTGGAGTTGTTTACAACAGAATGCCACTAGAGCATGTCGAAGTCAAAATTTTGCAAGGCGAAATCCATCTTCGATGCCCAATGCTGATGCGTGCATATCGCAACGATCAATCATTTTCGCTCAATGATGAATGGTACGCAACCGGCGACATGGGTGAGCTCAGTGAAGACGGAAAACTTTCTGTTTATGGAAGACGAACAGACATCATCATTACTGGAGGCGAAAATGTGTGGCCAGCAGTCGTCGAGAATTCAATCGCATCACATCCACTCATCAATCAAGTTGTTGTGCGCGGCACGCCAGATGCAACATGGGGCCAGCGAGTCGTTGCTTATGTAGTTCTAAAAGAATCCGCTGCTACATCAGATGCAATATTGCTTTCCGACTTACGCGAGCGCGTTAAACAAACACTTCCTGCTTTTTGCGCACCACAGCAAGTCGTAGTGCTTTCCCAAATTCCTCGAACCAGTCTCGGCAAGGTCGACGTGCAAGCGTTACCATCTGCCTAATGTCTCGCCGTACAGATCATTTGCCTTCTAACTACTGGCGTCAATTTGTTGCAACTTCAATCTCCAATGTGGGCGACGGCATGGAGCATGCTGCTGCACCACTGCTGGCACTCACTCTCACACAGGACCCTCGGTTAATCGCTGGAGTCTCGTTTGCTGCTGGCTTGCCATGGTTAGTGCTCACACTTCCCGCAGGCGTGTATATAGACAGATTCAATCGCAAACATTTAATGGTCGTAGTGAACGTAATACGCACCGTGCTGTATTCGATCATCGCTCTCAGCGCCTGGCAGGGGTCGCTTACCATTTGGTCATTTATGTTCATATTGCTTGGCGTCGGTTGTTGCGAAGTCATCTTTGATATGTCTGCACAAGCATTTCTGCCAGCCATTGTGCCCCCTGATTTGCTTGAGAAAGCAAATGGTCGTCTCTACACAGCGGAAGTCATCGCGAACAGTTTTATTGGTCTTCCACTCGGAGCTTGGGCATTCGTTGCAGCAGTGGGTGTTCCGTTTGGCGCAAACGCTACATCGTTTGCCTTGGCCGCTGCGCTTGTTTCAACAATTAAAATGCCTCCGAAAGATTTACCTGCTGCGCGAATGCAGCGGCAATCCTTCAAAGACGACTTGGTTGAAGGGATTAAATGGCTTTGGGCTAACAAGCTCATCCGCACACTTGCAATCATGCTCGGCATCGCCAATATGGCAGCGATGTTTGGAGATGCAATATTTGTCAAATACGCAGCTGATGAACTTGGAGTAACAGGCCGTGGGTACGGTTTGCTGTTGTCACTGATGGCCATCGGCTCAATAGTTGGTGGCTTTGTCGGTGATCGCATTGCAAATCGCCTGGGTGCTCCACTCGCGATGATTATCTCATTCGCTGTGTTCAGCACGGTCGGACTCATTTACTACTTTGTGCCGCAAATTTGGTCTGTCGCGATTGCTGTTTCAGTTATGGGACTTGCCGGAACAATTTGGAATATTGTCACCGTTTCACTTCGTCAGAGGATCATCCCACCAGAACTATTCGGTCGCGTGAACAGTGTCTATCGATTGATCGGCACGGGTTCAATCTCGCTTGGAGCACTTATCGGCGGGCAAATTGCTTACAGCAATGGATTACGTGCACCGTATCTCGCGTCAGTTTTCGTGGGTTGCATTGCCTTAGCCATAGGAGGGCCGATTCTTTATCGTTTGGCCAACAACTACATTCCTCCGGCAGAAACTCCCGCACCACCATCGATCAAATAAGTTTCGCCAGTCATCCAACTGGCAAGATCCGACGCCAAAAAAGTTGCAAGGTTTGCAATGTCCTGTGGCACTCCAAGTCGTTTTGTTGGCAATCGCTTAGCAAGTGCATCACCGAAACTGTCAACCAACATCTGCGCAAAATCTGTTTGAACTAAACCCGGTGCGATACCAACGACTCGAGTCATACCCAGCTCACCAGCAAGCTGTTTGGTCAAGTGAATGAGAGCTGCCTTTGTGAGGTTATACACGCCAAGATTTCCCTCTGCGCGCAATCCTCCCACTGAGGCAATATTGATGATCACACCGGGGTGATCGATCATCCACGCCTCCCAAACTGCCTGACACCAAAACAACGGACCGCGGAGGTTGACTTGGAACGTTTTGTCATATCGTGCAGGATCAATACCCAATGTTGGGCCCGCATAAGGATTCGTTGCTGCGTTATTCACGAAGATGTCGATCTTTCCAAAAGTCTTAATCGTTGCGGCAACACACGCCTGTGCAGTTTCAATGTCTCCGGCATTACCAGCAAAAATTGATGTATCTCCACCAATCTCATCTGCTGCTGCCCGCAAAGAGTCCTCTTTGCGCGACATCAACATGACTTTGGCGCCAGCTTCTACATATGACTTTGCGATTGCTTTACCAATACCGCGCGAAGCGCCCGTTACCAGTGCAACCTTGCCATCGAGTGAGATTTCCATGTCGGCGACATTAGCCGTCATTCAGTAATGGTGCTGACACGAACTTTCTGCACTCGTCGACCATCTAATTCTTCAGTCGAAAACTTCCAGCCTTGGTGGTCTACGGAGTCCCCAATTACAGGCACACGGCCAAGCATTCCGAATATAAAGCCGCCAATAGTGTCATATTCGTTCTCAGGAATCTTCGTCGAAATCTCATCGTTAAGCCGACCAATTGGCATCGATCCGTCCACCAAAAGATCACCATTAGGAAGAACTCTCAACGAGTCGTCTTCGTCATCGTGTTCGTCAACAATTTCGCCAACCAATTCTTCGAGACAATCCTCTAATGTCGCAAGTCCTGTGACGGTGCCGTATTCATCGGCAACAATCACCATATGGAACTTCTTGGCCTGCATTCCGCGCATTAAATCGGCAACCAATTTCGTTTCCGGAACGACCTCTACAGCTCGCACCAAGTCACGCAAAATATTTGAGCCCTTACCTGAGCGTTCTGCGATCACCAAGTCTTTGACGTACACAATGCCCACAACATCATCGACGTCGTCGTCATCTTTCCTAAACACTGGCAATCGACTAAAGCCTTCAACTACTGCTTTGTCCAGAGCCAAAGTGACCGTCATATCATCATCGAGAAACACCACGTCGTGGCGAGGCACCATGATCTCACGAACCATGGTGTCGCCGAATTCAATCACCGATTCAATCAATTCACGCTCTTCGTGTTCGATCACACTGTCTTGTGCGGCGGCTTCAACGATTCCCAAAAATTCCTGTTCGCCGATGAAGGGACCTTGCGCAAGCCCTTTGCCCTTCACAATGACGTTAGTGAGACGAATAAGAAGTCCAGATGTCAAGCGCAGCGGCCAAAAGCGCACGACGAACTCAATTGGGCGTGCTGTAATTGTTGCTCCCTTGATTGGGTTGAGCAACGCGTACGTCTTTGGTACAGCCTCTGCGAGAACGAAAAACAAGACGACGTTCAGTGCTACACCAACCGCCACGCCAGCAGGACCAAACAAACTATTGGCAACTATGCCGGTCAGCGTCGCTTGGATGGTTTGAGACACGTTGATCAGAAGAAGCAATGGGTTTACCCACATTGCTGGCTGTGCTGCCAAACGCACAAGGGCCTTGCCAGATTTAACGCCCTTTTCGGCAAGCGCTGCTGCACGAGGCTTGGTCATTTGCGACATGCTCATCTCGGCAAGTGACAGAAAGATCAGCACGAACAACAGCACCACGATCACAAGCAGCATCCAAAGGTCCATAGTCGTAGGCGCCTTAGCAAAAATCGCACTCATTGCTTTACCTCGGGAACGTGTCGAAAGATTGCCGGCGCAGTTGCATGCCAGTGAAAGGCTTCAAGATGCTTGCGCTCAAGTGCCTGCATTGCAATTGCGGCATCGGGTGTGTCGTGATTATTTCCAAGTACATGCAAAATGCCGTGGACCAACAACAGCGCCATCTCGTCAACCTCATTACCTGCGTGCGATGGGGCCTGCTTCACCGCCACAGCGGGGCAAATCACCACGTCTCCAAGAAGCAATGGAAGTTCGGCAATATCAAATTCGTTCTTGTCTGGACCCTTTGTCAGCGCACCAGGCCCTGGTGTTCGAGTTGCCTCAACAGCATCTAATGGAAACGCAAGGACATCTGTTGCATAGTTATTGCCCATGTATTGCGCATTAAGTTGCTGCATCGTTCCTTCGTCTACATACACAACCGTGAGTTCGGCGGCTCCGCGCACACCTTCAGATTCCAACACATCAAGAGCCAACGACTGCCACCTACCTAAATCAACGGCGACTGCAACCTGTTCATCCGCACAAAACACTTCCGGATTTCCATCTCCGCCGGTGCGACGCGGTCTTGATAAGCCTGGACGAGTCTCAGCCATCGCGCTTTTTCCAACTTGTATCGGAGTTGATACGAGCATTGGTGATGCTTTCATAAGCGGCAACGATGTCGGCCACAATGCGGTGTCGCACCACATCGGTTGCATCCAAGTGCACAAAGGCAAGATCTGGAATATCGGTCAACACTCGCTCAAGACCCAGAAGCCCACTTCGACCATCTGGCACATCCACCTGAGTCGTGTCGCCGGTAACTACCACCTTGGTGCCAAAACCTATTCGTGTCAAAAACATCTTCATCTGCTCAGGTGTCGTGTTTTGTGCTTCATCCAAAATCACAAAACTATTGTTGAGCGTGCGTCCACGCATGAAAGCCAATGGTGCGACCTCGACTACTTGCCGTTCCAAAAATAACTTTGCCTGTTCGGCGCCGACCATGTCATGCATTGCGTCGTATAGCGGACGCAAGTAAGGGTCAATCTTCGCCGCAAGATCACCTGGCAAAAAGCCCAAACGTTCTCCGGCTTCAACAGCAGGACGCGTCAAAATTATTCGTTGCACTTGTTTTGACTGCAACGCCTCGACTGCCATTGCCACTGCCAGCCAACTTTTACCAGTACCGGCTGGACCAACACCAAACGTCACGACGTTGTCGCGAATGGCCTCTACATACCTGCGCTGACCTGCCGTCTTCGCGCGAATGACTCTCCCACCGGTCGTGCGCAAAATCTCTTCTGTCAAAATACGACTCGGACTTTGGTTAGCCCTCACCATCACTATTGAGCGGATTACAACTGAGCGATCGAGATTCTCGCCCCGTTGCAGGAGCTCCGTAAGTTCTTCAAACAGTTTGCTCACGAGGGTCGCATCTGCTCCACTGATTGAAATCTCATTGCCCCGCACATGTATTGCGCAACTTGGAAACTCGTCTTCGATATATCGCAAGTGCTCGTCACGGACACCAAGCAGCCCAGACATTAAGTGAGCTCCAGCAACAATAAATGAAACGGTAGGAACAGACAGGTTGGATACGCTCATCGAAGGTTCATGCAGAGCAGCTGCAAATCAGTTTCATGACTCTGTAAATCTAGCGCATGAAGCGAATTATCGTTCGTGCTGCACTGCCAAAGCTTGATTCTCGTCTGGAACGCCTAGCCCTGACATTTCAGGGCTTATGGCAGACTGAAAATCGAGCGCGTAATAACGCTGCACAGTGAGGGGCAGCAACTGCGCTTCTCCAACCATGCGTGCCATTCTCCGCATCAGCTCTGCGGCCCCACCAGACGCGTGTGGCTGGTTGTCTTCTGGCATGTCAAACACAAGTAGCGCACCCTCGCGCGCTTCGACGGCCATCGCTTGGCGTGCCATAAAAATGCTCGCACCACGAACCACATAACTTGGATCAACTACAGCCCACACCACGTAATGCACAAGTCCAGCCTTGAACTTCTCAGGGAAATTACGTCGGAAGTAATGCTCACTCAGCCAACGAGTTTGCTTGACGTCGGTAGCTACAAGCGTCATGGCTACCGGCATCGAGTCTTCCCACACCACCCAGGCACGATTTGTTGGATCGGTCAATTGATCGTTGAATTCCAAACGGTCCAGCATCTCGTGGGTCACTGAGTCTTCAGCCGTGCGGAGGTACGCCCGCGTATACAACGTCCAAAGCTGATCCTTTAAAGTTGGGTCAGTCACTGGCGAGTGACGAGTCACAAACATTCGGGCGGGTCCTTTAGAACAATTGGCTTCATGGGTGTTTTAAGGCGCCGCAAAGCGACGACTCAACTCCTCCGCCTTCACCAAGAATAACCCATCCATAAACACAAAATCGGGATGTAGTACCGTTTTGCCAGTGAAAGCCGCGCCAATTGCACGAATTTCATTAGGTCTGATCAGCGTTGGCTTTGTTCTCGCCATCACCAATTCGCTGGTCAATTCGATAGCCCTCGGCAACAAGCTCTACCTCGTAGCAACTGTGCAACTCGCCGTCGCTCTCATATTTTCAGTTCGTGTCAACAAGCCAAATCGTGCTGTTTGGCCAGTCCTACTGCTCATTGTCTTCTGTTCTGCCATTGCACAGATATTCGATGGAACGTTCACAGATCAACCGAGTTTGCAGGCAATACCTGAGACACTGTTTCTTGCTGTACAACTTTTGCTCGCAGGCGGATTGCTCTTCATTGTGAGCAGTCGCTTGGGTAGCGATCCGCTTTCTGTGCTTGCCGACGGACTCATTGTTGCTTTAGGTGCGTGGTTCTTTATTTGGACGGCGTTGTTGCAACCGACAATCGGAACGAAAAGCATCACACCCTTAATTACCTCGATTCAGGGATCGACCCTTGGCATCAGCGCAATCGTGTTATTCACTCTCGCAACTTTACTGTTTGGCGATTCAACACGCAGTGCTTCCGTCTGGCTCGTTGCAGGGGCTATCACTTTTACGTTGCTTGGAGATTTCTTGTATTCCGCAAATGAAGCTGGGCGTATTGACATCACCTCTACGCACTCTTCAACGGCATATATTTTAGGTTTGTTCTTTGCCTCGGCGGCTTTCGTTCATCCGTCTATTTCTACACTCACCGAACGTGGTCCAATACTGACGCAACGTCCGCTCATGGGCAGACTCATTGTCACTACCGCGGCGCTCATCCTTCCAGTTGTCGTACTAGCCCTCACTAACCCGATCGACGCGACGGATCGTACTGTGCAGACGATCTCGATTTTTGTTCTCACTGCTGCGGTCACATCGCGCGTCATTCATTCGGTTCGCGCAAATGCAGCAACGCAGCACCAACTTGTCCAATCAGCACAAACCGACGGACTCACAGGTTTGCCAAATCGCAGCTTGATGCTTACTTTTGTCAACAACTCTCTTATTACCGCGTGGACCGAAGGACGCAAGCCAACCGTTTTATTCATTGACGTTGATCGATTCAAAAACATCAATGATTCTCTGGGGCACCAGGCTGGCGATGCTGTACTCATTGCAGTCGCACAGCGATTGCGTAATGCTCTCCCCCATCGCTGTCTTGTCGGCCGCATCTCCGGCGACGAATTCGTGGTCCTCGATCCAGACACCCAGGACGCAAGTGACGCCATGCAACTCGCAGAACGAGTGCTTGAAAGTTTCCATGAGCCACTCAGTCTTCGTCAGGGCGATGTGTTCGTTTCAGCATCTATCGGCGTCTCGTCATATCACCCAACCATTACTTCTACAGCCGACGACTTATTGCGCCATGCAGACACTGCCATGTACCGCGCAAAAGACGCCGGCCGTAATTGCATTGCTGTTTTTGATGAGTCAATGCTCGAACGTGTCACCCAGAGACTTGCAATAGAGACTGCGCTGTACCGTGCGCTAGAACGCCGCGAGTTGCGCCTTGTCCACCAACCAATTGTTGATATCGACATGGGAGATGTTGTCGGATTTGAAGCGCTCATGCGCTGGCAACGCGACGACGGCACAATGATTTCACCCGCTGAATTCATACCTATTGCCGAAGAAACTGGAACCATTGTTCCACTTGGCGCATGGGCACTTTTAGAAGCACTTACGCATCTGCGCGGATGGATCACGCAGGGCATCTGTCGCAGTGACGCAACCATGTCGGTCAATGTGTCGCCTCGACAACTTCACGACCCAAACTTTGTTGCCGTAGTTAATGAAGCTTTGCTACGCGCGCATGTTCCACCAGAACAACTGTGGCTTGAAGTAACTGAAAGTGTCATGATTTCCCAACCAGAACAGGCACTTGATGCGCTCAATGCGTTATGCGATCTTGGTGTTCGAATTGCCATCGACGACTTTGGCACTGGTTATTCGAGTCTTTCGCTTTTGCAGAAATTTCCAATCCAGCGACTCAAGATCGATAAATCATTTGTGAGTGGTGTAGCCCAAGACGAAAGTGCTCGATCGCTTGTGCGCACAATTATCGCGATGGGTGATTCGCTTGGCCTCGATATGGTCGCTGAAGGGATTGAGAGCGTGCAACAACTGCAAACACTTGCCGAAATGAAATGCTCAAAAGCCCAAGGCTTCTTGATTAGTCACCCTGTGCCACCAGAGTCAATGGGTTCGACAATTGCCTCACTCGATTCATTTGGCGCGTGGAACAAGTTGCTCGGCAAAAACTCCTAAACTCTATTTTTTAGGAGGCCGTGGAAAGAACGAGCTGGTGCGGCGCTGATACTCCTCGTACCCAGTACGGCGCTTGTTGATTGACTTTTCAAGTATCGGGACTCCCGAATACTTCAACAACAAGATGTTCATTACTAAGGCGCCAAAGATTCCGAACAAGCCAATACGAGATTCGGCAGCAATGAGAGCTATTCCCCACCATGCGCACGCATCACCAAAGTAATTTGGGTGGCGCGTGTATCTCCACAGGCCTTTGTCCATCACTTTTCCTGTGTTGGCACTGTTTGCTTTAAACCGTGCCAACTGAATATCGCCTACTGATTCGAACAAAAACCCAATGGCCCAAACCACGATGCCGACTATTCCGATAACACCGATCTTTGCATCGTTGGTCATTTGCCCCAGTTGAACCGGCAACGAAACGATCCACATCAATACACCTTGCAGACCAAAAACAATCACCAAACTCTTCAGCGCAAACTTTGAGCCGTAGTGCTTTCTCATCGCCTGATATCGAAAATCTTCTCCCTTGCCATGATTACGCCACCACAAATAACCGCCGAGGCGTACACCCCACAGTGTGGTGAGCACAGCTAGTACGGTTCCGCGCTGAGAATTGGCGTCAGATAGTTGCCACGAAGCCCAGCCGACCATCACAAAACCGAGTCCCCAAAATATGTCAACTATTGAGGCATCCTTTTTAATCAAGCTCACGATCCATAAACCAAGCATCATTACGATGATGCATACAGCGGTCAAAGCAAGCACTTGCGGCGTGGAGTTCATAACGAATGATGCTAGTTATTCTGCAGTCGAACTCTTGTATGGAAACAAACACACCACGGCCAATGTTGACAGGACAAGCATCACAACTGTTGGCCAGAAACCTAAAACTGGATTCCACGTGCGCTCTGTAAACATGTCCATTGCATTGTCTCCATTGATGCCCACGGTGTATCGGCGCAACGCTCCCAAACCTGCCCACACCATGACAAGACCCCACATAGAGGCTGCTGCGACTTCCCATTCTCGTTTCCAAGCAAAAGAACTGGCAGCGATAATCGGCAATCCAACAAGCAGCGGAACGATGTGACGACCCTGAGATCCAAAATTGCGGAGCAACGAGTAATAATTGAGATCTTGTGCGACAACAAGCAACACCGTTGCGACTACAAGTACAGACAAAGCGAATATCTCGTTTTTTGTCAAAGACCAAAAGCCTCGCCCAATCACGAGCAATACCGAAACGACAGTTACCACGAGAGCTCCGCGCGGCATTGGTGAGTCGAGCCAACCAAAATTGCCAACCGACTGATCAAGCAAAGTCGGAATATGACGCAGGGCTTGATCAATCTGGCTACGCAACGAAACGCTCGGCAAACCAACACTGACCTTCGGTGTCAAATGAAAACTGTAAATATTCAGGTACCACCAAACTGCGAACAAGACCGCCAATAAATGCACACCAAGAACACGCCAATACTTAGTCATCAACACCCAGAATTTGACTCTGTCGGGAGACGCTACGTAACAAAGCATCAAAATCAATAAATAAAATCCCGGACCAAGTGGACGAGTGAGAATTAACAGTGACCCTGATAAACCAAAAATTATTGTCGACCACCTCTCCAAGTTGCCAGAGACAAAAAGAGGAGCTAAGGCCCAAAGTGATATTGCTGCGCAAATCTCAATAGCACTTGGATTCATAGTTGAAGCCAAAAAGATTGTTCCTGGAACACAGGCAATCAAGATTCCTGCGACCGACTTGTTTCGTTTCAAAATTGCAAGCACTGCAGCGGCACAAAGCGATGCACATACAAAGCTCGTCACCATTCGCGCGACTCGTGCCGATAGATCATTCGGACCCAACAACGTTCCAACTCCCGAAAAGATAAACGGTAAAACTGGGTATCTCCCCATGTTCGTCCATGTGGGAACATCATTTGCGGGTGCATCCTCAATAGCGATGTCGTAACCAGGGCGATCTGGGAATGACGCAAATTGCCAAGGAATCAAATTGGGAGTGCCGAATTGTGGATTCACATGCACATATGTTGTCCAATACGACATCTGCATCGATGGAGGAAACTCACTACCAACCCACTCGCCACGAATAACGGCCGCTGACTTGACGTAGTTTGCTGGTTCGTCAGGGCCAGAGAACAACGGAGTCATAAGAGACCAAACGGCCATCACCGAAAACAGCGCTGCACCGAAAAGCATGCTGCGTTTCTTCATCCCAAGAGATTAGATGAATCGAACACTGAGACCGTCGAAATGCTCATTTATAATTGCGAAAGCTGGAGACGCGTAACATGGGGCAAGTTCTTCTACATAGGGGCCGAACCATGCGAGACGACAGCGATCCAATCATAAATTTGGAAGACGCCTATGCTCTCCAAACGCCCGAGGACAATCTCGCCCTCTATCGCAAATGGGCTTCTACGTATGATTCCGACTTTGCGCAACGCAACAAGTATATCTACCCAAAAAGTATCGCTGCAATATGCGCGAATCAAGTTGACACAACTTCTCAGTTTTCAATTCTTGACATTGGTTGTGGCACCGGCATCGTCGGAACCTGCTTGAGCGAGTTGCTTCCAGCGAGCACAATCGACGGTGTCGACATATCGCCCGAGATGCTGCATGTTGCATCAACAAAATCACGCGTTGATTCGAAACCCGTGTATGACCAATTTTTTGAAGCCGATCTCACAAAGCCGATTTCATTTGCCAATGCCAAATACGACGTTGCGATATCGGCTGGAACATTTACGCATGGTCACCTTGGACCAGATGCACTGATCAATATTTTGGTTGTGGTGCGACCAGGTGGACGCATGGTAGTTGGCATCAATAAAGAGCACTTCCGTGTAAACGGTTTTGAGACCGCACTACAAGAAGCGATTGACCGCAAACTTGTTAGTGCACCAGTATTTACGGAAGTGCAAATCTACGACGAAGGCAGTCCCCACTATGGTGACTTGGCGCTCGTAACTACTTTTCTCGTCCTGTCCCAAGCTTGAAGCCTGGGCTTCCAGCCGCACTCCATTCGCCAACGAACTCCATAAATTTCTCACCAAATGGATCGACACCACGAAGAGGCATGTTGCCTCGTCTGATTGTCCAGTCGTGAGGTGCAAGTTGCTCGGCTTTGTCCATGTGCTCCAATGCACCGGACTCATCACCTCGCTCGCGCAGAACAACCGCTATCCGACGATGCAAGCGCGCTTCCTGAACTTCGTTGGTTGGACGCACCTGAAACGCACGAACTGCTTCGGCGTCCATGGTCAACTCATCGTTACGCACCCATCTACGAAGCAAGTCATGATGCACTGCAGAGTCAACACCACTAAACGACCTCCACATATCACTTGCAGGTGTGCTGTCTGCTGGACGCACAATCTTGTCGTTCTCATCAATCCATAGTGCAGCAGGCACATTGACGATTCCGTACAGATCGGCAACGAGATGCATGGTGTCGATCAACACTGGATACGACAACGGCTCTTTGGTTGCCCATTCCTTCACCGCTTGTACATCCGCATCAAGCGCAACGGCGATGATGACGAAACCAGAGTCTGCTAGTTCAGTTGCGAGTTGCTGCCAGACCGGCAGCTCGTAGCGACAGCCTCACCAGCTCGACCATGCAAGTATCAGCTTCTTGCGCTGTGCGAAATCGCTCAGGGATACCAATTTGCCATTGATATCAGGCAACGTGAAATTTGGTGCATCAAGCGTTGCCATGGACTCCGCTCTAGCGGACGCCTGCTCTCCCAACGCAACCACATTGCGAGCAGCATCAATAACCGTTTTTCGACCAGTTACACGTGCAAACTCGGTTACATCAATTGACACGCCGTCGCTCATCGTTGCGGTATCGCGCACCGGCACACATACCTCGTCCTTGCACAAACCTTCCGCTTTCAGTGTCCAACCCGTCGCGTGAGAAAAAATATTGGCGCTTACGCCCAAATTTCCAAAGCCCACCCTCTCAAATGAGTGCGAACCACTTTCATCTATTACCGTGAGTTGAGTCATAGTGAGCAACAATATCTCAATGGAGAATCAGCGCATGAGTAAATCAGTACTTATCACCGGTGCCGGATCTGGTTTTGGAAAAGGCTCGGCTTTGGCTCTTGCCGCCAAGGGTCACCACGTAATCGCAACAACCGAGACCCAAGTTCAAGCGATCGAACTGCGCAAAGAAGCACCACAACTTGAGGTCATCAAATTAGACATCACTAACGCCACAGATATTGCTCAGGTTGCACAACTCAAGATCGACGTACTCATCAATAATGCAGGCGCAGGGCAAACCGGCCCAATTGCCGATGTTCCTATCGAACGCGTGCGCCATCTTTTTGAAGTCAACGTA
Source organism: Ilumatobacteraceae bacterium (assembly GCA_044339005.1). Taxonomy (GTDB): domain Bacteria; phylum Actinomycetota; class Acidimicrobiia; order Acidimicrobiales; family Ilumatobacteraceae; genus UBA3006. The sequence continues at coordinate 585 of JBIIWI010000018.1, read as the reverse complement.
TTTGGTACTCTCGCCATCACTCAGGCGGTGCTGCCTCAGATGGTTGCGCGAGGCAGTGGACGCATCATCATCATGTCTTCTGTTGCTGGCGTAATGTCCGGACCATCGTTTGGCCCATACTCAATGACCAAGCACGCCTTAGAGGCAATGGGTAAGGCGCTACGCGCTGAAATCGCCGGACAAGGCATTGACGTCACATTGATCAACCCTGGTCCGTACAACACCGGTTTCAACGACCGCATGGCCAACTCAATGTGGGAATGGTTTGACGACAAGGCTGTCAACGCGCCAGCAGCTGAACTGATGCGCATTGTCGGCTCAATGGTCACGTCAGGCCAACTTGACCCCGATGATGTCTACAACCGTCTAGTAGAACTTGTTGAAGCAGACACAACTACCGAAAACAATTTCATGCCGCCGGAAATCGCTGCAATGCTTACTGCACGACTTCAGGGCTAAAAACCCAATCGAACAAAAAGCGGATTAGGCCTTCTTTTTTTCAGCCTTCTTGAGGCGCTTTTCTTTCAACGACAACTTTGCTTCTTTTTTATTATTTGAGTTGCTCTTTTGTTCTTTGTTAGCCAT
>JBIIWI010000070.1:0-6495 GCA_044339005.1 Ilumatobacteraceae bacterium | reverse complement strand
AACCAATGAGGTCATGAGCTTCTTGCGGCGATCGGCGGTTACACCGAGGACGATGAGCAACTCAATGACAAGCAACGGAACAGTGATCAGCCAGTCGGCGTATCGGTAGCCCTCGTTGACATGACCGCCTGCCCAGCTGCTCCACATGCGGAAGTAGTGGTAACCGGCGATGCCGACAACAACAGCGGAAACTGCAACACCATTTCGGTACTGCTTGGCAACGCTATTCATTTGGGTAAGGAAATAAACAAACGCACCCAACATCACTGCAGTTCCAAACGACAAAGCGTTATAGACCAGCAGATTCATTTGGGGATCTTTTAGTACTTGCTCCATAATTTCAGTGCCTTTCGATTAGTAGTAATTACATAAAAGACAGTATCTCAAACGGTTCTGGAGGTAAAGGTTCTGCCATGGCAATCAAGCACCAAAAGGTGCTGCTGGGCCCTTACTTGGCGTTGTCTGAGGAGTACGCGGTCAGGCGGTCGTGCCTGTGGTGCGTCTCAATATAACGAATGGTGCCCGAACGGCTGCGCATGACAAGGCTGTGGCTGCGTGCGCCATACGCGTCGTATCGAACGCCGCGGAGCAGCTCGCCATCGGTCAGGCCGGTTGCTGCAAAGAATGCATCATCGCCACTGACCAAGTCATTAATAGTGAGAACTTTTGTGAGATCGTAGCCAAGAGCAATTGCGGCATTCTTTTCTTCGTCATTGCGTGGATGCAAACGACCAAGAATTTGGCCACCCATTGCTTTAAGAGCAGCCGCGGCTACAACACCTTCTGGTGTGCCACCGATGCCCATGAGAATGTCAACGCCCACTTCGCTTGAAGCTGCAGCAATCGCTGCAAAAATATCGCCGTCAGTGATGAGACGAATGCGAGCACCAGTTGAACGAACTTCGGCGATCAGATCGTTGTGACGATCGCGCTCCAAAATCATCACCGTCAGTTCGCTCAGCGGCTTCTTCATCGCTTTGGCAACTTCTTTAAGGTTTTTTGTAGGCGAGACATTGAGGTCAATCGCATTTGCGGCTTCAGGACCAACCGCAATCTTTTCCATATACACACATGGGCCAGGATTGAACATGGCGCCTCGTTCGGCGACCGCAATTACTGAAAGTGCATTACCGCGACCCATTGCGGTGAGTGTTGTGCCGTCGATGGGATCGACCGCAACGTCGGCGAGTGGCTTTGAACCATTGCCAACACGCTCACCGTTGTAGAGCATTGGGGCTTCGTCTTTTTCACCTTCACCAATGACGACAATGCCGTCCATGCTGACGGTGTCAAGCACATTGCGCATTGCATCAACTGCTGCGCCGTCGGCACCTTTTTTGTCGCCACGACCGACCCAACTTGAAGCGGCGAGCGCTGCGGATTCGGTTACTCGAACCAGCTCCATCGCAAGGTTGCGGTCTGGACGTTCCTTGGCCGGCATGAGAAGTCATATTAGTCGCAAGTCGTATCTGGGCTCAAAACAAGTAGCGTTTGTCTTGTGAGTGAATGGAACCCCAAGGACGCCGATGCGGCAAGTACGCGCTACGACCTGACGGATTGGACGATTGATGAGCGGGCCGACGTAGTGGCCGCACTTGCCCAAGCTGAGGTGGCCCATGCGTGGGATGGCGACGAGTTGCTGGTGCCCCAAGATCAAGAAGAAATCGTTGAAGACATCTTGGATGAACTTGAAGAGCAGATGGACGCAAACGACGCTGAAGAAGCTGCCGACGACAACATCACAGAATACGAACTTGACGAATGGACAGAGGGCGAGCGCAAGCAACTGTGCGAGATGCTCGACAATTTAGATATTGGATATCGATGGGACGGCACTGTGTTGCTGGTGCCAATTGGTGTTGAAGCTGTTGTCGATTCATGTCTCGATTCGATTGATAGCAGGGGTGTTGAGTTCACCGAAGGCAAGTAGTTGAGCGAAGCAGCAGCCGAAGTACTCGCCGAAGTTGAGTTTTGGCATTCGCGGCCAATCACACCAACTCGTCGACTCTCGTTGGGCTACATCATGTTGCCCGTAGACCCGGCGCCAGGCTTGGGTGGAATATTGCTCGGTGGAATTATTGCTCGATTCATTGGTGAAGTTCATGAAGACATGGTTCCCGATGTGCATCGATTGATTAGTCAAGTCGAGCGAGGCGAGCGAATTGTGCAGCCACGACTCCGCCATCGTTATCAAGCCGATCGACACGGACTTGGACGAGGTGTTCATCGTTTGGTCAATACCGATAACGAAGTGCAGTTTCAGTTTTCAGAGACCGGTGCTCCGTTGCAACATGTGCTTGGTGCAATTTATGTTCTTGAGCGTCTTGATATTTCGGTGCGCAAACAACTCGCTCCGCTCCTACTCAAATCCATGAATTGGCGTGGCCCGCTCAATCAGTTGTTTGTTTCGTATCTCACTGGAAGTGGATCATCTTCGATTACTGCGCTTACTGATCCGCGTGCGTGGGCTCTTGAAATCTTGGGATTTCCTGCTGGCACAATCAAGCCGTCAAAGAAAGAAGTGCAAGCACGCTTTCGTGACAGTTTGCGCGACGTGCACCCAGACCACGGTGGCGACCATGGTTCTGCTGGTAGATCAATCATCGACTTGGGCGAAGCGCGCAGAGTTTTGCTTAGTTAATGAATGCACGCGGACTCGTACTGTTTCCTGGCGCTGGAAGCGACTCACAACACTCTGCACTAATTGCCATTGAGCAAGCAGTTACGCCACTGCCAACGTTGCGAGTTGATTTTCCTTACCGATTGGCTGGCAAAAAGTTTCCAGACAAAGCTCCAGTGTTGATCGAATGCGTGAAGTCGACAGCGCGCGAATTTGCTCGTCAATTGAAATGCGAGACCGAGCAGCTCGTGATTGGTGGTCGGTCAATGGGCGGGCGCATGTGCACAATGGCAGCGAGCGATGAGGTCGATCCGCTCAACATAATGGGTGTCGCATGCATTGGGTATCCGTTGCATCCGCCAAAGAAACCCGACCAATTGCGAACCGCACATTTTGGCAATTTGCACACGCCATTGCTTTTTATAAGTGGCACGAGAGACGAATTTGGAACGCCAGAAGAATTGGAATTGGCATGGAAATTGTTGCCCAGTAAGCCAACTGTGCAGATGATTGAAAAAGGTCGACACGAATTGCGTGGCGCTGATGCGCAGGTTGCCGAATTTGTTGCGCAGTGGCTACAAAATCTGTAACAGAGAATCTTCGGGGTTGAGCTCTTCGAGTTTGCGGTGTGCGGTCTCGGGATACTTCAAAAACACCAAGACAGATACGAGTACCGGACCCATCGCAAGGCTCATCATCACGGTGGCATAACTGACATCGCGATCAAGTAAAAGTCCTGCACCAATTAATCCAAAACTGCCGCCAATCAGCGATGCAGTAGTGATGAGCGCAGATGCGACATTGCGCTTAGCTGTAGGGAAGAGTTCGCTGCGAAATACGGCCATGGCTGGATAAGCAAGACCCAAACAGATGCCACCCAAAATTGCGGTGAGCCACATCATGTAACTGGCAATCCCATACGAAGAGGCAATCAAAATCGCGCCGAGAGGGATAGTGATGACGGCCAATTTTTTGCGACCTTGTCGGTCAGCAATACGGCCGCCGACAATCAAACCAATGGATGCGGGAATTGCGGTGATGGTCGTGAAGATTGCGACAAGTGTTGCCGAGTAATCGCGCACGTCTGTGAGATATCGAATCTGAAATACCGATGCGGTGGCAATAAAGATATTGGTCAGCACTGCAACTGCAATCTGTAACCACATGCGATCGCGATGTATGTGTGCCGATACTGCAGCCGAATGGTGTGTGGGGCTTTCTTCTTGCTGCTGATGCTGGAGCGCTAGAAAGCGTTCTGTTTCGGGGAGTGAACGCGTGAGCACGACTGCAACTACGAGCCACAACAAACCGACTATATATACGTATCTCCACGAACTGTCGGAGATGCCAGCAAGCGGCAAGGCCCCTACCGCCGAACCCGCGCCAACGCCGCTACCAACAGCGAGCACGCTCAGCGCCCAAGCCCGTGTATTGGTACCCATTTCTTCGGTTGCAAACACAATGATAAAGATGCTGAGCGAGATGCCGAGTGGGCGACCGATCGTTTGTGTTGCAACAAGAAATCCAAACGATGGAGAGAGCGCGCCAAGCGAAGCGACAATCGGAGCAAGCCAACTCATTGCAACAATCATCTTGCGTCGGCCAAAACGGTCAGCAGAAAATGCGAATGGCAATGCGATCACAACACCCCAACGCACGATGGCAGCAGCGAAACCCTGACCTCGTTCGCTCACATCAAACTCGGCTGCGGCGTACGTGGCGGTCTGGGTAAAAACGGTGTTGACGAACGACGCCGGTAAGCATGCAAGCCACAGCAACCACAGCACATTTCGTTGACGCATAGTGAGTGGCTCTGACGCCGCGAAACCGCGGAATAGGGGTATTTTGCGAGTTATTGAGTCGCTAGAGGCCACCGCGCGAGCATACTGAATACGTCATGCAAATCGTTGTCCAGCGCTCATCCATGCTTCACGGCGAGGTTCAGGTGCCAGGAGCAAAAAACTCTGTGCTCAAACTGATGGCTGCGACATTGCTTGCAGAGGGCGAGTTTCGGCTCACGAACGTGCCCGACATTGCTGACGTATCGACCATGTGTGAGTTGTTGGAAGCACTTGGTATGTCGACACAACGACTTGATGCACACGAATTGTTGCTCATTAATAGCGGCAACATCACGCCGATTGCGCCATTTGAATTAGTCGACCGAATTCGCGCGTCGATCAACCTTCTTGGTCCGCTGCTCGGCAAATACGGCCACGTTGACATTGCAATGCCAGGTGGTGACGATTTTGGTTCACGCCCGATCGACTTGCATGTTGCCGGACTTGAAGCAATGGGTGCGATCTTTGATTTAACTCGCGATGGTGTGAAGGCAACGGCGACACATTTGCACGGTGCACAAATCACACTCAAGTTTCCGAGTGTTGGTGCAACAGAAAATATCTTGATGGCCGCCGTGCTTGCGGATGGTGTAACTGTGATTGATAATGCTGCGCGCGAACCAGAGATTGGCGACCTGTGCAACATGCTCAACAACATGGGTGCAAATATTGCGGGTGTTGGCACCGCCAAGCTGACAATTACTGGTGTATCTCCATCAACATTGCATGCAGTTACTCACGAAGTTATTAATGACCGAGTGCAAGCCGCAACATATATTGCTGCAGTTGCCGTAACCGGCGGAGATGTGTTTGTGCGTGGAGCGCGTGCCGAGCACATGGAGATGCTGCTCAACAGGTATGCAGAAATGGGCGTCAGCATCACACCACAATCAGACGGATTACGTGTTGTGGCAACTGATCGTCTGCGATCAATTGATTTTGCAACGCTGCCATATCCAGGAATTGCTACCGACTACAAGCCTTTGCTTGTTGGCATGCTCAGCATTGCGAGCGGCACAGGGATTGCAACTGAAAATTTGTATCCGGGGCGGTTTCGTTATGTCGATGAATTACAAAAACTTGGTGCCGACATCCGTATTGACGGGCATCATGCAGTAATTAGAGGAGTCGAGCAGTTGGTCGGTGCACCGGTCAATGCGCCAGACATTCGTGCAGGTGCCGCGCTAGTTGTGGCTGGCTTGGTTGCGAGTGGCGAAACCGTGATCAACGATATTCATCACATTGATCGTGGCTATGACGACCTGGTTGGCAAGTTGGCTGCTCTTGGCGGCCTTGTTACTCGCCGTTCGTAGACGCTGAATCCACAAGACTTTCGCGCTCTGCTACTTGGCGATCGGCCCGGCGTGTTGCCTGCCACAGCACCAACACGATGACGGCAATCGGCCCTGCAACCAGCAAGATTTCGTCCCAACCACCCTGATGAGCAAGCACCCCCGTATCGTAGAGGCGAGCAAACGAATCGGAGAACTTCAGTGACAATGCGAACGCAGGTAGAGGAAACAATCGAGGTCATTCGGCCAGCGCTCCAGGCCGACGGCGGCGACATCGTGCTGCAAGAAGTTGATGAAGTAACGGGAATCGTGAAAGTAACGCTGGTTGGCGCCTGTGGCACATGCCCGGCATCGGACCAAACTTTGAAGGCCGGCATCGAGCGAATTATGCGTGACCGTGTTGACGGCGTCACCGAGGTCGTGGCGGTATAACTGGTGGCATCCCGCGTCACTGATCCAACTGCGCTTTTTGCAAGCGCAGTAAACGGTGATCGTGGTTCGCTTGCACGTTTGTTGTCGTTGATTGAACGCGGCGGCGATGATGCGCGCACAATTGGTCGACTTACGTATCCAAAAAGTGGCAATGCATACACCGTAGGTATTACTGGTGCGCCGGGTGCTGGCAAGAGCACACTCACGAGCGCAGTGATTGGACATTTGCGCGCACAAGATCTCAATGTTGCTGTGCTTGCAATTGATCCGTCATCACCGTTTACTGGTGGCGCAATTCTTGGTGACAGAG
>JBIIWI010000069.1:0-6614 GCA_044339005.1 Ilumatobacteraceae bacterium | reverse complement strand
CGATGGCGACACGCTAGAAATTCGACACAATAGTTAGTAATACGCTTATCGATATGAAGACTCAGCCGCTTCCCACAGCTTGGCTGATGTGTGATGGCAAAGTGCTCGCAAGTGCCGACATTGCCAACACCGCAAAGTCGCGTCGACGTGGTCTCATCGGCCAAACAAGCATTGATTCTGCGCTTGTCATTTCGCCGTGCAAATGGATTCATTCAATTGGTATGAAGTGTGCAATCGATGTGCTGTATCTAGATGCCGCAGGACTAGTCGTAAAAACTGAACATCTCAAGCCAATGCGCGTCGCAGCACCCGTTGGTCGATCAAAAACCATTGTCGAGTTGCCGTCTGGATCGATCGAACGATTTGGCGTACAAATAGGCGACTTAATCGAGGTTCGCAGCGCATGAGCGGCACACTCACTCTCGTCGCCACACCAATTGGCAATCTCAGCGACATGACGCAGCGAGCAATAGACACACTTGGCTCAGTAACTGTTGTTTGTTGTGAAGACACTCGACGCACAGGTTTGTTGTTGCAACATCTTGGTCATTCAGGCAAGAAATACATTGTCATCAACGAGCACACCGAGCACGACGCGTGCGAGCACGTGGTTGCACTGTTGCTCGACGACATTGATGTTGCACTGGTGAGCGATGCTGGAACGCCAGGCATCAGCGACCCAGGTGAACGACTTGTCAAAGCAGCGCTAAACGCCGGCATCAATGTTTCGGCAATACCCGGACCTTCTGCACTGACAATGGCTCTCGTGATCAGCGGTTTGCCAACTGCACGATTTGTCTTTGAAGGTTTTTTGCCGCGCAGTGGCAGCGACCGCTCGCGCCGCATTGACGACGTGGCAGCCGAGATGCGCACGGTCGTTCTCTATGAAGCACCACATCGTCTAGAAAAAACACTTGACGATCTAGAAACTGCTTGCGGTGCAATGCGCAGAGTTGTTCTTGCTCGCGAGCTCACCAAACTGCATGAAGAAATGTGGCGAGGAACTTTGCACGATGCTGTGAAATACGCGCAAACCACCGAACCTCGCGGCGAATACGTGTTGATACTCGAAGGCGCAAAACCACCAGCGCCGCCAACCGACGAAGAGATTAATGATGCATTACGAGACGAACTCAGGAATGGTTCGAGCAAAAAAGATGCTGCTGCAAAAGTTGCTGCCAAGTACGGCATACAAAAGCGACACGTGTACGAACTTGCATTAATGCTCAAATAACTATTAAACCCGTGCGCAAGAATGCGCACGTTACATCAAAGGCACAAGCCCAATCTGTCGCGATTGCGCAACAAGAGTGTCGGTTGAATCCCAAATCTCTCCGTCTTCTTCAAACATTCCACCCTGCACCACGTGTGCGGTAAACACGCAACGCAGTGGGCCTGGCGCTGGAGTCGCACGCACGTGCACAGTGAGTTCAACGGTTGGCACCCAGCCAGCCACGGTCATCACTTGAAACACCGGTGGCGGAAATGCATCGGCAACGAGCAATAACGCAAGCGTGTCAATCGGTCGGTCATCTGCAAAGTTGACCCATCCACGCACAATGGTTTTGCCACTTGGTTCGCCACGGGAAAAACCAGTGTCATCCGGGTGAAGCCAGATATCGAGCTTGTCCATCAGCCCCATGCTGAAACCTGGGCCAGATGCAGGCCGTCGCGAGCATTCGGTCATTGGTGGCAATTGTGGTGGCGCAATGTCGACATGGAAAAGAGACGAAGAAAATTTGTTGCGACCTACTGCTTCGCCAAACGCACCAAGCACACGCACCGCTTCTCGCCCGTTTTGATGCATCGCAGCAGAGACTGTGCAAAAGGTTTTGCCTCGCTTCACCACCTCTGTCGCTATGTGCACTTCACCCGGTGGCAACGGTGCCAAATAATGAGCGGTCACCGACATCGGGTCTTGGCGTTGTGAAGCGCTGCGCATCGCTGAAGCAACGAGTGCCATCACATATCCACCGTTTGCATTGCCTCGAATGTCCCATCCGTCGTGCACAACTCCTGAATACTCACCATTTTGTTGTTCGTGCACTGCAGTTGCTAAATCAAAGGCAAATGTCATCTGTTCAGACTATTAGTGTGGAGCCGTGACAAAGTTCAGTTCGACGACACCTATTTATTATGTGAATGCCCAACCGCACCTTGGTCACGCTTACACCACGATCATTGCCGATGCGGTTTCGCGCTGGCACAGGTTGTTAGGCGACGACGTGCATTTGCTTACCGGCACCGACGAGCACGGTCTCAAGATTCAGCAAGCAGCAGACGCAAAGGGAGTTACACCCCAAGCATTTGCCGACTCAATCGCGCCACTTTTTGAGCAAGCCTGGCAGCGACTCAACATCACTCACGACGATTTCATTCGTACAACCGAAAAGCGCCATGCCGTTGGCGTGCAAAAACTGCTGCAGGCTTGCTTCGACGCGGGCGACATTGAGTCCGATGTGTATCAAGGCCAATACTGCGTTGCATGCGAGGCCTACTTTCTCGAAGACGAATTAGAAAATGGCAACTGCCCTATTCACCACACTAAAACGACATACGTCGAAGAAGAGAATTACTTCTTTCGCTTGTCGCGCTTCGAAGATCGTTTGCTCAAGTGGTACGCCGATCATCCGCAAGCCATCACACCTGGATTCCGTATGAACGAAGTAATCGGCTTCATCAAAGGCGGACTCAACGATTTTTCGATCAGTCGCAAAACTCTCACATGGGGCATTCCACTTCCATGGGACAAATCGCATGTGGCATACGTATGGTTTGATGCTCTTGCCAACTACATCACTGCTCTTGGTTACGGCACAGATGAAAAAGCTTTTGCCGAAAGATGGCCAGTTGATTATCACTTCATCGGCAAAGACATCATTCGCTTTCACTGTGTGTATTGGCCTGCAATGTTGATGTCTGCAGGCATCGAGCCACCTAAAGGTTGGGCAGTTGGCGGTTGGCTACTTGTTGGCGGCGAAAAGATGAGCAAAACAACCGGAAACGTTGTTAACCCGCTCGACCTTATTGACGACATCGGCGTGGACGGCTTTCGCTATTACGTTCTTGCAGACACCGCATATGGCAACGACGGAGACTTCACCTACGAAGGTTTGATCAGTCGCTACAACTCTGACCTTGCCAACAACCTCGGCAACTTGGCCGCCCGCATTGCCACAGTTGTTGAAAAGAAGTGTGGCGGTCTTGGACCAAAGCCAACGCTTGATAGCCCGCTCGCACAAGTTGCAGCAACTGCGGTGAGCGAAACCAAAGATGCATGGGCACAAGTGCAGCCAAGCAAGGCACTTGAGGCAACTTGGAACTTGATTCGCGCAACAAACTCACATCTCGAAAACAATGAGCCATGGAAAATGGAAGTGGGCGAAGCAGTTGACCGCGTAATGGGAGATGCCCTTGAGGCACTTCGCATCGTCACGATCTTGGCCAACCCTGCTTTGCCAACAAGCACTCAAGAAATCTGGAGTCGCATTGGTCTCAAGGGATCGATCACCGATTTGCGTATCGATGCCGACACCAAGTGGGGTCAGTACCCCGGTGGCGTCACAGTTGTGAAGGGCGATCCGCTCTTCCCACGCAAAACTGCATGACAAGTCAGACCATGCAACCAATTGAGTGGGTCGACACACATTGTCATGTGTATGAAGAATCAATTCCTGGTGGTGCCGACGGAGCATTGCAAGCTGCTCGCGATGCTGGCGTAACAACGATGATCGTTATCGGAACCGATGCCACCACTACGCAACAAGCAATCGCGATCGCAGCACTTCATAACGACGTATTCGCCACAGTTGGCCTTCACCCGCACGATGCCAAGCTTGGTCTCGACACCGTGTTGCCATTTGTTGGCTCATCGAAAGTTGTTGGTATCGGTGAATGCGGTCTTGACTTTTACTACGACCATTCGGATCGCGATGTTCAACGCGATGTATTTGCAGCGCAAATCGAATTAGCCAACAAACACAACTTGCCGCTCGTGATTCACACGCGCGAAGCATGGGCAGACACGTTTGATGTACTCGACAGCGTTGGCGTACCCGAGCGCACGATCTTTCATTGTTTTACCGGCGGCGAAAACGAAGCACGCGAGTGTGTGAAACGCGGCGCGTACTTGTCATTTTCTGGAATTGTCACGTTTAAGACTGCAGACGATGTTCGCGAAGCTGCGCTGTGGTGTCCACCAGAAAACATGTTGCTCGAAACCGACGCTCCATTTCTTGCACCGGTGCCACATCGTGGCAGACCAAATCAACCATCGCTCGTGCCAACCGTAGGCACCTTCATCGCCGACTTGCGCGGTGAGCCCGTTGCCCAACTTGCGCAAACAACGACTCGCAATGCTCGCCTTGCGTTTCCCGGCATTGCTCCGTAGCGTGTTTTAGGTGGTTCTGTCAGTTTTTGAGCGGAGACGCATCGCGGTACTCACAGCGATCACACTGATCATCATGTTTGGGGTTCGCGGTTTTAATAGCGACTCGAGTGATGCAGTAACAACCACGGTCACGATTGCCACAACTGTTCCGCCAATCGACGAAACCGAAATTCCCTCGCCCGTGATTCTCGGAGGCCCAGCACCTCTCGCACCAACAGGGTCGGCTGCGATTGCATATCCCGCAGCACAAACCGATGTCATTACCGGCACTGCCGCGTATAGCAATTTGGGTTATACAGAAACGGCTGTTTGCTACAGCATCGAGGCACCAATTGGCCGAGTTGTCACTGTTACCAACATCAACAATGGCCGCAGCATTTCGTGCACAAATGTTTTCAGCCTGCTCGTGCCAAACGGTGTCACCATACTTTTACACACGACTGTCTTCATCAAACTCGCCGACCTCATCGATTCACCAATTCCTGTAAAGATTTCCTGGTGACACACACTCGCAACGACATCTCTGAGTTGCTGAGCGCTCATGGTTTGTCTCCGCGTCGCGCATTTGGTCAAAACTTTGTCGTTGATGCCAACACAGTGCGACGCATCGCGCGACTCGCAGGGGTAGGCCCAGGCGATTTTGTTCTCGAGATTGGTGCAGGCCTCGGCTCGCTCACTCTTGCACTTGCCGAAACAGGCGCAACCATCGTCGCGATCGAAATAGACAACGGTGTTGTCGAAGTATTGCGCAGCGTCGTGAAGGACTTGCCAAATGTTGAGGTAATTCACGGTGATGCACTGCTGCTGGACTGGGCACCCTTGCAAGCACGCAGCCAACATTGGCACGTAGTAGCAAACTTGCCCTACAACGTTGCCACCCCACTCGTTGCCGATTTGCTCGATAAGGCACCAGCCGTCGAGCACATGTTGGTGATGGTGCAAAAAGAAGTTGCCGAACGATTTGTCGCACCAGTGCGCACCCCTGCTTACGGCGCAGTCAGCGTCAAGATTGCGTATTGGGCAACATCTTCAATTGTTGGCGATGTACCGGCATCTGTATTTTTTCCGAAACCAAATGTCGCTTCATCGCTCGTCGACATCAAACGCCGCACATCGCCCGCAGTGCCCGATGTTGACCCAACACAGTTTTTTACTCTCATACGCACTGGTTTTGGCCAACGTCGCAAAATGCTTCGTCGCGTTTTAGCCGGCGTTATCGCACCCGAAACGTTTACTCGCGCCGATGTGTCGCCTGAAGCCAGAGCAGAAGAGCTCGATGTACATGCATGGGGTCGATTGTGCGTTGCCCAGCAGGACAAATTGGCGGGCAAATGAACGCATCTGATAGCTCGTCGATAATCATTGAGGCTCCAGCAAAACTGACACTGAGCTTGCGAGTTACCGGTGTGCGCGAAGATGGTTTTCATCTCATTGACGCCGAGATGGTCACGCTCGACTTGGTCGACAAAGTACGCATCACCCCAAATGAAGATGGTCTCAACTTTGACGGGCCGTTCAGTGGCGGAATTTCAACAGATTCAGACAACTTGGTAAGCCGCGCTCTCGCGCTCGCAGGTCGCCGCGCACGAGTTCATGTAGAAAAAAATATTCCGAGCGGTGGTGGTCTTGGCGGTGGCTCTGCAGATGCCGCTGCAATTCTGAAGTGGGCTGGTTTCACCGATCTTGAGGCCGCATCACGACTCGGAGCCGACATTCCCTTTTGCATGATCGGTGGTCGCGCTCGGGTGCGTGGCATTGGCGAAGTGGTCGAAACTCTGCCACCGGTTCATCGCGAAATTACCTTGGTCATTCCCCCATTTGGGGTCTCGACGCCTGTCGTTTATCGGGCTTGGGACGAGCTGGCAAAGGCGGGAATCAACACCTCGGACACTCCCAACGACCTGCAACAAGCAGCACTTGTGGTCGAGCCGAGACTGCTCGAATGGCAAGACAAAATTGCTCAAGCGTGTGGTCAAGCCCCAGTTTTGGCGGGCAGCGGAGCTACGTGGTGGCTTGACGGAGCGTTTTTGGAATTGGCAAAAGACCTGCCAAAAGCAACTGTTTTAGTAACACAAACTCGCTAGGCGGACCATCGGCCCAGGCCAGCGATAATGAAATTACTTGCGGCGCTGGTGGCGGGTACGACGAAGCATCTTCTTGTGCTTCTTTTTGCGCATCCGCTTGCGGCGGCGTTTTACAAGTGATCCCATAACGCGTGACACGC
>JBIIWI010000068.1:0-6701 GCA_044339005.1 Ilumatobacteraceae bacterium | reverse complement strand
ACGCAAATAGTCGTTTGTGAACACACCCTCGGGATCGAGACGGTTCCGAACTTCGATATAACGCTTCCATTCAGGATACAGGGGCTCGAGCGAGTCTGCTGACTTGAAGTGGATCTTTCCCCAGTGAGGTCGACCCTCGTAGTCACTCATGATTGCCTCAACCTCACGAAAATACGGCTCATACTTCATGCCTTTAAAGACATGTACCGCAATGTACGCATTCTCTCGGCCAGTGCCGGTCGAAAGCGGAATGTCATCGCCGGCCGTAAATCGCACTTCAACTGGAAAGCTGAGCAAAAAGCCGCAGTCGTCAACCATACGTCGCACGCGATTCAATGCCTCCACAACTGCATCACGTCGAATGGAATATTCCATCTCATAAAAACGCACAAGGCGCTTGCTTGCAAATATCTGATGACTTGCATTGACATATTCCGTCCTTCCGGTACTTGGAAGCGCCTTGGAAAGACGAGGAATCAAGCGAGGGAAAAACCTGCCGATGTAACAAAGAGCACCGAAAGCAATATTCTCCATAAACATCTTGTTAAACCAGGTCTTGAACCGAGCGGGTGGATCGGCGGGTAGTTGCGTCACATTATTTCGTTTGGTGAGAGCCCAACCCGTATGTGGGATCCAGTAAAACTCAAAGAAATCATTGTCGCTTACATATTCATCCAATTTCGCAAGCAGCGCGTCGACACGCATAGGTTCCTCAATTGCCTGCAGACGAAATGCCGGAACGATACGCAGCGTTATCGTGCTCAAAATTCCTAATGCGCCAAGACCAACGCGACCACAATGGAACACTTCGGCGTTTTCACTTGCCGAGCACTGCAGTACTTCTCCGCTCGCAATGACTAAACGGAATGCTGTGATTTGTGCAGCGAGTCCAGTTCGAAGCGCACCAGTTCCGTGAGTAGATGTTGACAAAGCGCCGGAAATAGTTTGATATGTGACATCTCCAAGGTTTGGCATTGCAAACCCTGCCCTATTGAGATACTCATTGAGGTCACTAATTACAATCCCCGACTCAACGGTCACCTCCATGCGGGTTGCATCAAGTCCTACGACTTTGTTGTATCGAGTCATCTCAACAAGATGGTCTGGCGCCACAGCGATTGCAGTGAAACTGTGACCAGAACCAACGACTTTTACACGCTGCTGCAGCGCTGTTGCATAGCCCACCACCGCAACAATGTCGGACTCACATTGAGGACGATGAACCTTGATCGGATTTGCGGTCTGGTTGCCTGCCCAATTTTTCCAGGTCATGTCGTGCTTATCGATTCAGCTGATTTAGTCGACTTTCTCAACATCACAATCACCAACAATACGCCGGCGAGCAGAGTTCCAATATTTGACAGTACGTGATAGCCGACTGCCTTACGAATAAAACCACTCGAGAATCCCGCAAGGCCACCACAGAAACTCATCATGAGGTCTGCTGCACCTTGAACCCGCACCCGAATCTGCTGATCAATTGAATCAACAAGCAAGCTGGAGCCACCGATCAAGCCAAAACTCCATCCGACGCCAAGCATCCACAACGCTGGAAACAAAAGTATTGGTGAATCACCAGCAAGCGAAGAAAGCACTGTTGCTCCCATCAAAATCAACGCTCCTACCTGGATCGTGGTCAGACGTCCGCGTCGATCAGCAAACCGCCCTACAAGAGGACTAAAGGCGTACATTCCTGCGATGTGCAATGAAATTATGTACGCACTCACGGTTTCATGTCCGTGCAACCTCAGATGCACTGGTGTCATCGTCATCACGGCAACCATCGCCATTTGAGAGATGACCATTGCAATGACTGCAATCTGCGCATTACCCGAGTCTCGGATTGCGGTCACCGCATCCGAGAAGAGTCTCGTAGGTGCACCAACTTCAGCCTGCCGATTAAGCCTTCCTGCAACCTCGAGCGGATCAGGCTTCAAACGAATTGTTGTATTTATGAATGATGTGAGAAAGAACGCTCCAGCAAATATCCAAGGCCCGGTGTACTGACCCCATCCGAACCAATTCATACCAGCTTCCTCCGCTGGCTTGATGAGTAGAGGGCCAAACACTGCCCCAAAAGTTGATGCAAACAGAATGCGACTCATCGCGCGACCACGCTGATCGGTCGTAGCAAGATCAGCGGCTGCGTATCGAGAAAGTAAGTTTGAAGCCTGGCCATTACCGAAAATAAATAGACCGAGCAAAAATACCCACAAAGTTTTCGTTTCGGCCCCATAACCGGCGACGAATCCACCGACTATGGCTAGCAAATAGCCCACTTGCAGACCATTACGTCTTCCTCGTACATTCATCAGCCTTGCAAGCATCTGCGACATGAATGCAGCACCCATTGTCACCGTTGCCGAAGCTATGCCACCCCATGCAGTGGTTTGACCGAGAATATCCTGAACGACAAAAGCGCCAACCGTGACGGCAGCTGCAAGTGCGGCTGAACCCGCAATCTGGCTTACAACCAAGACGCGCAGAGTTCGCGCTTGAATGCCAGCGATTTCGTCGGGTGTGTAGTGCGTAACTATTCAAATATCGTAGGTGATTACCTACGAGACCCTGTGCCAAACTTTTGTGTCGAAGAGGGGACTTGAACCCCTACGCCCTTTCGAGCGCCAGCCCCTCAAGCTGGTGCGTCTGCCATTTCGCCACTCCGACGTGGTATTACTTTTCCAATCTTGCAACTTGCTCCTTATGCGAGGAGCAAACCTAATGCCACAACCGTAAAAATCCACACGAGTGCAAACACTGTGGTGATGCGGTTGAGGTTTCGCTCTGCTGCAGCGCTTCCTAATGCAGCAGATCCACCGCCACCGAACATGTCGCTGAGCCCACCCCCACGACCGCTGTGGAGCAGAACTCCGACGATCATGGCGAACATGGAAATCACGTTGACAATAATGGTGATGATTTTAATGAACTCTCTCACGCTCTAAATCCTACCGTTACTACTCTGGAAAATGGCAGGCCGAAAGTTGCCCTGTTGGGCGAACAACCAATTGTGGCTCAGTAGATGCACACAAATCGGTCGCTTTCCAACAACGTGTTCTGAAGCGACAACCTGTAGGGGGATTCACTGGTGATGGAACGTCGCCTTGCAACATGATTCTCGAACGAGAGCGTTCGGTAGTCGGATTTGGCACCGGTACAGCAGAAAGCAAAGCCTTGGTGTACGGGTGTGTTGGGTGTTCGTAAATAGATTTCTTATCGCCTATCTCAACGATCTTGCCAAGGTACATCACTGCTACTCGGTCTGCGATATGACGGACTACCGATAGATCGTGGGCGATGAACACATACGACATACCAAGCTGCTTCTGCAAATCACCAAATAGATTGACAACACCTGCCTGGATACTGACATCGAGCGCTGAGACTGGCTCATCGAGCACGATAAGCGCGGGATCGAGCGCGAGAGCTCGTGCGATACCAACTCGTTGACGCTGCCCGCCCGAAAATTCGTGCGGAAATCGTTTCGCATGATCAGCAGCAAGACCAACCAGCTCGAGCAAGTGAGCAACCTTCTCAGCATGGTCGCCATCGATTCCTTGCACAACCAGCGGTTCGGCAATAGATGACCCGACAGTCATCTTCGGATCCAACGATGCAAATGGATCCTGGAAAACAATCTGCATCTTGCGACGGATCCGACGCATCTCTTCAAAGCTCAACCCACTGAGATTTGTGCCCTCAAATGAAATTGTTCCAGAAGTGATATCAAGTAACTGCAAAACACATCGACCAACTGTCGTCTTACCCGAACCCGATTCGCCTACTATTCCAAGAGTTTGCCCGCGCTCAACCGAGAATGAAACATCAGAGACCGCCTGAACAATTCTCTTGGTTTTGCGAATTCCACTATTTGCGCGCAACTCAAAATTCTTGACGAGATTATCAACCTTGAGCAGTGGTTGGTTCATGACCCAACCCCATTAACCACAATCTTCTCCGCACGCACACAAGCTGTTTCCAAGTCACCAAACTGGCGCAAACTTGGCAGAGTTGTTACGCAGTCATCATTTGCGAACGAACACCTTGGAGCGAACCCACATCCTGGTGGCGGTATCAACATATTTGGCGGGAAACCCGTAATCGGTGTGAGTCGATCAATTCCCTCATGAGGCAAGGACGCCAGCAAACCACGCGTGTAGGGGTGACTTGGGTGATCGAACAACGAGTCAACACCGCCCTTTTCAACATTGCGCCCTGCATACATCACGTTCACACGATCGGCCACACGGGCAATAACACCAAGGTCGTGAGTGATGAGTACAACTGCAGTCCCGAACGATTTTTGCACCCGTTCTATCACTTCCAGAATCTGAGCTTGAACGGTCACGTCTAACGCAGTCGTTGGTTCATCGGCAATCAAAACTTTTGGGTTATTTGCAATCGCAATAGCAATCACGACTCGTTGACGCATTCCGCCTGAGAACTCGTGTGGGTATTGGTGAGCGCGTTCTGCGGCTTGTGGAATACCGACAATTTCTAGTAACTCCACTGCACGCTTCGCAGCATCTTTTTCGTTTAGATGACTTTGATGGGCCTGAAGCATTTCAATGATCTGGTCTCCAACACGATGCACAGGATTGAGCGCTGACAAAGGATCTTGAAAAATCATGGACATTAAACCGCCACGCATGTTTCGTAACACCTTGTTTGAAGCGCCGATCATTTCTTGACCATTGAGCTTCACCGAACCGGTCACCTTCGCGCGATGCGGCAACAAACCCATTGCTGCCAAGAATGTCACCGACTTGCCCGAACCACTCTCACCCACGACACCCATCATCTCGCCTTCATGAACGTCAATGTCTACCCCACGTACGGCTTCTAGAGGCCCCAAAGGAGTATCAAACGTGACACGCAAATCCCTAATTGAAAGAACCAATTCGCTCATCATTCTCCCCTGTCCAAGCGCGGATCTGTTGCGTCACGCAAGGCGTCGCCGATGAAGTTGATGGCCAACGAGATCAACACCAAAGCGAAACATGGAAAAACAGCAATCCACCAATAGCCGGACTGCACAGCGCCTTTCGCGGCTCCGACCAAAATACCCAATGATGTGCCACCATCACCCGCTTGTGGTCCATAACCAAAAAAGGCAAGTGTTGACTCTGCGATGATCGAACCAACAACTGCAAATGAGAGGGCAACCATGATTGGCCCGATGGAGTTTGGCAACAAGTGCGTGCGTACTATGTATCGTCGTGTCGCACCTACGGCCCTAGCAGCCTCAATAAATTCTCGTTCTTTCAAGGCAAGTATCTGACCGCGCACAATTCGAGCTACGCCCATCCAACCAAAAACCGACAACAAGAACACGACGAATCTCGCCGACGATTTGTCGCCAATGATTGCCGTCAACCATCCAATACTGCCAATCGTGTTACGCACGACGAGTAGCGCAACCAAAAAGGGAAAGGCTAGAAACAGGTCGGTCACGCGCATAACGATGTCGTCAAACCTTCCGCCTCGAAAGCCGGCGACCGCGCCAACCACGCATCCGACAACTGTGGATATCAATGCACTGAATAAACCGATGACGAGTGAAACCCTGATTCCATAAATCAACCGGCTGTACATATCGCGCCCAATTTCGTCCGTACCAAACCATGCCAATTTCTGAGGCGGTAAAAAAGTATTGGGTGGTTTTCGCACCTGCTCATTGACTCCATAGCGAGCGGTGATCGGTGACAAAACAACGGCAAGCACCATTATTCCTAGCAAAACACAACTCACGACTGCTGCCTTATGTGAGAGGAACCGTCGCATAGCCATGCGTTTAGGCGAAATCGTTGCAAACTCAGTCAAGACGAATCCTTGGATCTAAAAATGCGTATGACACGTCAGCAATTAAGTTGAACAACAGAGTCGAAGCGACAACAAGCACCATCCATGGCATCAATAACGGAAAATCACCGGTATCAAAGGCCGAGAGAAAGTACATACCCATTCCAGGGTACGAAAAAATATTTTCTGTGATGATCAGACCACCGATGATTGAGCCGATATCGAGGGCCGCAATGGTTACTACTGGAATCAACGCATTGCGAACACCGTGTTTAAACAAAATTTGTCGCTCACTAATCCCCTTCGAGCGCGCGGTACGCATGTAGTCAGAATTCAACACATCGAGCAATGAGGACCGCATGTATCGGCTGTACACAGCAATAACTTGGATTGCGACAACAATTGTTGGAAGCGCCATGTGTTTGAGCATCAAAAACAAATCGAAACCCGTGTGTCCTGGAGGGTAAACACCGGACGTTGGGAAGAGCGTGCTCCCAAACCACCTGGACCAGTACACCGCAAACAATAATTGAAACAACACTGCAGTGATGTACGGCGGTATTGAGATTCCCAAAAACGCAGCAGTGTTTACCGTAACGTCGCGTCGACTACCAGGCTTGAGTGCTGCGAACATCCCGACCATCAACCCAACTGTGACACCCACAAACGTTGCAAGTGAACCAAGACGAACTGTGTTCACCATTGAGTCTTTCAAGGCCGGCCAAACCTCACGGCTTCCTTTAATACTGCGTGGCCAATTGAACGTGACAAAATTCTTCAGCCAGTTCAAATAACCAAGAACATAATTAGAAGAAAGACCGTTAACAGACTTATATTGCGCGATCTTTACTTTTGTCGCACGAGGATTCGCACGCAAGTAACTCTGCAACGGATCGGTT
>JBIIWI010000067.1:0-6714 GCA_044339005.1 Ilumatobacteraceae bacterium | reverse complement strand
CGACATGCCAGGTCACGCTGACTACATCAAGAACATGATCACCGGTGCCGCACAGGTAGACGGAGCAATCTTGGTAGTAGCTGCAACCGACGGCCCAATGCCACAGACTCGCGAGCACGTGTTGCTCGCTCGCCAAGTGGGCGTGCCATACATCGTTGTTGCTTTGAACAAAGCCGACATGGTGGACGACGCAGAGTTGCTCGACTTGGTTGAGATGGAAGTTCGTGAACTTCTTACCTCGTACGAATTCCCAGGTGAGACTGCACCAGTAGTTCGTGTGTCAGCACTCAAGGCACTCCAAGGTGATGCCGAAGCACAAGAGCAAGTGATGAACTTGATCCGTGCATGTGACGATTTCATTCCAGAGCCAGCTCGTGAGTTCGACAAGCCATTCTTGATGCCAATTGAAGACGTGTTCACGATCACTGGTCGCGGCACTGTAGTAACTGGCAAGGTTGAGCAGGGTCGTGTGAACACCGGTGACGAAATCGAAATCGTTGGTCTCCGTGACACACAGAAGACAACTTGCACAGGTGTTGAAATGTTCCGCAAGCTTCTCGATCAGGGTCAAGCAGGCGACAACATCGGCGCACTCTTGCGCGGTACCAAGAAGGAAGACGTTGAGCGTGGTCAAGTGCTTTGTGCACCTGGCTCGATCACACCGCACACCAACTTTGAAGGTCAGGTGTACGTGTTGACGAAGGAAGAAGGCGGCCGTCACAAGCCGTTCTTCAATAACTACCGTCCACAGTTCTTCTTCCGCACCACAGACGTAACCGGCACTGTTGATTTGCCAAAGGGCACTGAAATGGTGATGCCTGGTGACAACGTGATGATGACCGTGGAATTGGGCAAGCCAATCGCCATGGACGAAGGTCTTCGTGACACTCATGGCATCAAGCATCCGCATCCGTCTCAAAGCGTTCGATCACCAGATCATCGACGAATCTTCAAAGAAGATCGTCGAGACTGTTGCTCGCACTAACGCGACGGTACGGGGCCCGATTCCGCTTCCTACCGACAAGCACCGTTACACGGTGATTCGTGGGCCGCACGTTGATAAAGACTCCCGTGAGCATTTTGAAATGCGTATTCACAAGCGTCTGATCGACATCATCGAGCCAAATGCCAAGACGATCGACAGCCTGCAGCGCATTGAGTTGCCTGCCGGTGTCGACATCGAAATCAAACTGCAAAACAGCTAATTTCAGTTGCTTTACGGTGCAGATTTTGCGCCGTTAGTGCTGAGATCAGGTGTCTGAGGTTGGGTAAACTTCAGATATCAAAATTGCGCTTTTGTCAGACATCCATGGAAATCTTCCAGCACTGCTTGCAGTTACTGCCGCACTGTCCGAAATGGAATATGACCAAATACTGGTAGCTGGTGACTCGTTAGGTTATTACTCAAATACATCTGAGGTGCTGGACATATTGGCGAGTCTTGAAGCGCTTGTGATAGCCGGGAATCATGAACGAATGTATTTCAGGGCTCAACAAGATGAGAGCTATTTAGCAAAAGTAACTGCTAAATACGGATCTTCAATTCAGGGTTCGATTGAGAGGTTCACAGCGGCTCAACTGATTCAGGTGCAGTCAATGCCGGAACAGCTAAATTTGAGTACTGAGTCGGGTTCAGTTTGTTGCTACCACGGTTCGCCACGAAATTCCGATGAGTACGTTTATCCAGATTCGAATCTTGATGGACTGAATAATTTTTTGCCAGATGGAACCAAATGGGTAGTGCTCGGCCATACACATCATCCGATGGACCGAATGTCAGATTCGGTCCGCTACATCAATCCAGGTTCTGTCGGTCAACCGCGGAACCAGATTAAGAAGTCTCAATGGGCGATGCTGGATACAAAATTGGACTCAGTGCAATTTTTTCAACAGGAGTACAACCGGGATGCGGTAATTGAATGGGCAGAGCAGACACAAGCAAGTTTGCCGTATTTAGCTGATGTACTTCGAGACAACGATTCGCAATGAGAGTCCTAGTAACCGCAATTGGCGGGGAAGTAGGACAAGCAATCGCAATAGTCTTGAAACGGCATAACCCAGACTGCGAAATTGTCGGATCTGATGTAAAGAACATTGCATCGAAAATGAATCTGGTGAGTGAGTACCTAGTTTCACCACCGGCAGAGGACCTGAATTTTCTTGGGTGGATTAAACAAACAATTTCGGATTTCGGAATATCGTTTGTTATTCCGGCGTCGGATGCTGAAGTGATCGCTCTTTTGGAGTCTGAAGATCTAGGTGCATCGGTAGTTGGACCTAGTAAATCAGCCGTAGATATCTCAAAAGACAAATTGGCGACAGCTAATTTTTTTTTAGAAAATGAAATAGACGGCCCGAGAACCCAAGATATCCAGAGTGGTGTTGCTACCAAATTCCCAGCCATCGTCAAACCTCGCTCTGGACGCGGATCGAGAGACATTTACATCTGCAATGACATCGAGGAGTTGGAATCGCTACGTCAAAATTTCCCTCAGTCCATTGTCCAGGAAATGTTGATTCCAGCAGAAGCGGAGATGACTTGCGCTGTGTACAGGTCGGAAGTTTCAGGAACAAGAGTTTTGGTCATGAATCGAAGACTTAGCGGGGGCACGACGTCTTGGATACGTGTAATTGAAGATGATCGGATCAGTCGCTATTGCGAAAAAATAGCTGAATGCCTCAATCTTCGGGGATCAATAAATATTCAACTAATTAACACGGCTGATGGGCCGAAAGCATTTGAAATCAACGGACGTTTCTCGTCAACTGTGGCCATGCGCGATCAATTGGGTTTCAGCGATTTGCATTGGTCGATCCAAGAACAGGTATTTGGAAAAATCAGTTCGTACGCACGTCCAAAGGCTGGCACAGAGCTTTTTCGAAATCCAATTCAGGTCGTGACTGAATAACTAGACAAGTTTCAGGTTATGAATTTGAGAATTTACAGACTCACCGTTGATGATTGCGCGGTCAGCAAGAAATGTTTCGTGTCTGAAGCCTGCCGATTCTAGGATCTCGATATGGCCAACTCGTTGGGTGTAGGTTTCGGTAAAAATTTGGTGTAATCCAAATTGGTTTTTTGCAAACTCTGAAATGATTTTGATGAAGATGATCATTATTTCTTTGTAAGCGGGGGTCTTGAGGATCTTCGTGTCTGCAAGAAAAGATAATTCTGCTCGTTGGGCGGCCCAATCAATATTGGTTAATCCGCCATATCCAATAAGTCGTGCATCTAATTCAATTCCAAATAAAAACTGAGATGGATGCGTCATACCCATAAGAGGTTCAAGGATTTGACTGAAGTAAAGATCCTGTTGTTCTGTTGAGATTGGATCCTGCTGTCGCAGGACATCGATTTGTTGGTTACGCCATTCACGAATACTTTCTCGGTCAGACCATCTGATCGGTCGTACCGCAATCGCATCAATCGCTTTCGAGAGATTCGGCCAGTGTTCGTAACAATTTGGCCAAGAATGAGAACTCATGTTGAAGGTAAGTCTATTCAGATACTCTTTCGGCAATTTCGCATTAAAAGAGAAATGGTGAAAGCCATGATTAAGGGACGAGTACGCTTAAAGCGTAAGCAACAAGACAGATATCGGTGGTTTCAACTTGGTTTATGTAATTGCGGAATTATCTGCGAATCATGGCGGAAGTAAGGCTCGCGCGCTCGAAGTCGTTCATGCTGCGGCTGAAGCCGGTGCTGATGCCGTCAAGTTTCAGCACTACACCGACCAGACAATTACTGTTCGGTCAAACCATTCAGATTTTCGGGTAAGTGGTGGCACATTGTGGGATGGGCGCCAACTTGCTGACTTGTATGCAGAGGCGATGATGCCGTGGGAGTGGACACAGGACCTTGTTGCAGAAGCAAAAAAAGTTGGCATTGATTGGCTATCCAGCCCATTCGATAATTCGGCGGTTGACTTCCTTGAGACTTTCAAAATTCCGACATACAAGATTGCATCCTTTGAATTAGTTGATTTACCTCTCATTCGGTATGTGGCATCAAAGGGCAAGCCGATGATTATGTCGACAGGTATGTCAACGATGGAAGAAATAGATATGGCTGTTCGAGCCGCCACGGAGTCAGGCGCGCCGAGTGTTTCGATTTTGCGCTGCAATTCGACGTATCCAGCAAATAGTTCGGAAATGGATCTTGCCGCAATACCTGAGATGATCAAACGTTGGGGAATTCCAGTTGGATTATCGGATCACACGATGAGTTCTGTCACCGCGATCGGTGCTGTGGCGCTCGGTGCGACCATCTTGGAAAAACACATCACCATGCGCCGATCAGATGGTGGGCCAGATGGTGCATTCTCGTTGGAACCTCAGGAGTTTGCGGCACTAGTGCGGGATGTGCGAGAGGCAAGCCTCTCTTTGGGAACCGCAAGGTTCGGCCCTTCGGCGTCGGAAATCAACAGTTTGAAATTTCGAAGGTCGTTGCGAGCGGTTGCCGATATAAAGGCAGGCG
The DNA here is from genome assembly GCA_044339005.1 of Ilumatobacteraceae bacterium. GTDB lineage: Bacteria > Actinomycetota > Acidimicrobiia > Acidimicrobiales > Ilumatobacteraceae > UBA3006. The sequence goes on along the minus strand of JBIIWI010000067.1, from coordinate 2,237 downwards.
AAAAGATCACGTCGAACAATGTTCGCTCAGTACGTCCGGCCGGTGGGTTGATGCCAGATGATTTTGCATCAATTGATGGATCAACGGCTGCAAGAGACATTGCGATCGGTGATCCGATCACGCGCGAACTACTGAAGTAATTATTGATTGCACTACGTAAGTAGTGAGAATGAACTAGTTGCGTTCGTGCAGGACACATTGCATCAGCGCAACGTCTAGCCACTTGCCAAACTTGCGTCCGATTTCTCGCTCAATACCCACAAGTGTGTAACCGCATGATTCGTGCAGCGCCCGCGAGGCTGTGCCAGATGCTTCAATGCGTGCCATCACTACGTGAAAACCGGTGTCGGCGGCCTGCTCGAGCAGCGTTGTGAGAATGAGTCGACCGATGCCGCGCCGGCCCAAATCGCGCTTTACATACACGGAGTTTTCGACCGACGTGCTGTAGGCAGCTCGGTCACGGTATTCACTCAACGCTCCAAAACCGACAACTTCGTCATCTGGGGTGACGCAAACAATTGCCGAAAATGCACCACTGCGTGCAGTGATCCACGCCTCTTGGGTTTCGAGTGAGCGGGGAACGAGATCAAATGTTGATGTCTCAAACTGCACTTCGTGATTGTAAATTTCGCAGATCGCAGCAGCGTCGGAAACGAGTGCCCTGCGAATTCGCAAGTTGGCTGTTTTTGGCTGATTCACAAAGGCGAACTTAGTTGCTGGCGAACCCCTGTAATGGCGAATTAAAGAATTTGGCAAGAATCAGCTCATTCTGAAACGGGGTCTGTGTTTGTACGATAGAAAACATATATGTCAGATTTCAGCGGAGTACCAGCACAAGATGACGCGCCAATCGTAGAAACCTCTGGCGACGCGTGGAATGACGCGTTGAGCGAAGGTGAATCTCTCATAGCTGAACCTGAAGCATTGAGTGGCGCTCCGACAATTTCTACTCCGTTACCTCCGCCACCGCCAGCAGTGAAGCGTCGACGCAAATTACGTGCAGTTGGGCTTGTCTTTGTTGTCGTAGCAGCCGGATTTGGAGGTGGCATTCTGGGAACGATTGCTGCCGACAAGTGGGACATCACCATTGGTTCGACAAGAATTTCTGGATCATCAAACGCGCCACTTGTTACAAGTGAAGTTGGTTCAGATGATCCAAGTCTTGGGACCACGGTTGTGGCTCAAGTTGTTAATAAGTTGGCCGACAGTGTCGTGACAATTAATAGTCAGGTCAATGACGAATCTGGTCAAGGCGAAGCAAGTGGTACAGGAGTAGTACTTACCTCCGATGGAGAAATCTTGACCAACGCGCACGTGGTAGAGGGTGCAACAAAAGTAAGCGTGCGTTTTGCTGGTGAAACCGAACCACGCACAGCAACCGTGCTGGCGAGTGACCCCGGCAATGACTTGGCACTCCTGAAAATCGATGCAACAAATCTAAAGCCCGCAACATTTGCTCAACCAGGAACTATTCGCATCGGCGACCAGGTGATTGCAATCGGCTACGCACTTGCACTCGACGGCGGACCATCTGTGACATCCGGAATAATCTCGGCTCTAAAGCGCACAATCATCACCGAGTCGGGAGCGCTCAATGGTCTGATCCAGACAGACACTGCAATTTCATCGGGCAACTCGGGCGGTCCACTTGTCAACCTGCGCGGCGAAGTGGTTGGTATCAACACCGCCGTTGCACGTAGTGATGTCAATCAGGCCGCAACAAACATCGGTTTTTCGATCTCGGTAGACGAGATTGGCCCAGTTCTTGAGCAACTGCGCAGCCAAGCCAGTGGCGAAATCCGACAAGAGGGTTTTCTTGGAGTAGGTCTGGCAGCCCGCACAGATGGGGGTCAAGGAGCCATTATCACCAGTGTTCAGCCCGATTCGCCAGCGAGTTTGGCCGGAATCCAGGAAGAGGACATTGTTTTATCTGTTGATGGCGAGCCAATTGACGGTCAGGCAGGGCTGGTAGCTGCAATTCGCGACGCCGCGCCGGGTCAAACCGTAGAAATAGAGATTTTGAGGGGTGTAAAGCGGCTCACGGTCAAGGCAACTCTGGTTGCCCGAGACCTGGGCTAAGCCCAAATATTTACCCCTAATTCTTGGTGGGTGGGCGTTTGGAGACGCCAAAATGCGCCGATAGGGTAACGAGTCCGTATTCACGACTTTCTCAGCACAGTGCTGGGGCGGTCATTAGTAGCAACTTGACGTCACAATCGACGTCTGCAAGTACCTCG
>JBIIWI010000001.1:0-62400 GCA_044339005.1 Ilumatobacteraceae bacterium | reverse complement strand
CGAAGAAGCGCGTAAATTAAAGCAGTCTGGTCCTAGTGCAAGTGATCTTGGGCTGGGCGGACGCAGCAAAGAAGCAGAGACCGAAGAAGATCAGTACGCAGCAATTGCCGAGAAATACGGTGTTCGCTTCGATGAAGATGATGAAGAAAGCGAAGAAGACGAAAACTAAGTAGCGCTGCGCGTCCGGCACACCTCAGATCCCCCCAAAAAAATCAAGAAAGATCATGACACAAACACCAGAGAAGTTGCGCAATATTGCGCTCGTTGCACACGTAGACCATGGCAAGACAACTCTTTTGGACGCTCTTTTGCGTTCGGCGGGTACGTTTGCTGCACACTCCGCAGTTATCGATCGAGTCATGGACAATGATGACCAAGAGCGCGAGCGCGGAATCACCATTTTGGCGAAGGCCGCGCAGATCGAGTGGAAGGGCACCAAGATCAACTTGGTAGACACTCCTGGTCACGCTGACTTTGGTGGGGAAGTTGAACGAGCACTTGCAATGGTGGATGGCATCTTGCTGTTGGTGGACGCCGCAGAGGGTCCGTTACCACAGACTCGTTACGTGCTTTCAAAAGCTCTCGCTTTGGACTTGCCAGTGATTTTGGTAATCAACAAAGTCGATCGCCAAGACGCGCGCCCTGAAGAAGTCCTGCACGAAGTTGAGCAGTTGTTCTTGGATCTTGCTCATGCTGATCACCACTTGTCGTTTCCTGTGTTTTCGGCAGTTGCACGAGACAGTCTCGCAATGGCTGGAATTGGAATGCCTTCGCCAGATGGTGACTTGTCGCCGTTGATTGACGCAATCGTCGAACACATTCCTGCTCCACAAAACGATATGAACGCACCTTTGCAGGCAATGGTGACCAACTTGGACGCATCCGATTATCTGGGTCGTTTGGCTATTGGTCGCGTTATTTCTGGTGTTATGCGTAAAGGCGATCAAGTATCACTTTGCCAAAAACCAACTGACGACAACCCAGCACCAGTGCTGAAGCGCAAGCTCAGTGGATTGATGGCGTTCCACGGCATTGATCGCGTAGACGTTGCAGAAGTTATTGCAGGCGACTTGTTTATCATGAGCGGAATCGATGAAGTTGAAGTTGGCGACACCATCGCATCTTTGGACAATCCCGTTCCATTGTTGCGCCTTGAAGTTGACGAACCAGTGCTTCGCATGAGTTTCGGTGTGAATACTTCGCCTTTCGCTGGAAAAGACGGCAAGTATTTGACTAGCCGCCACTTACGTGACCGCTTGCAGAAAGAAATTCTTGGAAACGTGTCAATCAAGATTGCTAACACCGAATCAACCGACGTAATGGAAGTTGCCGGTCGTGGTGAGTTGCAGTTGGCTGTATTGATCGAAAACATGCGACGTGAGGGTTACGAGTTGCAAGTGAGTCGACCAGAAGTAATCACACGCGAGATCAACGGCAAGAAGCATGAGCCACTCGAATCAGGAACATGTGACGTGCCAGATGAGTACGTAGGCGCAGTCACCCAAGCCCTTGCTCCACGAAAAGGTCGCATTACCGATTTGCGTCCTGGAGATGCGAACCGAACGATCGTCTACTTTGAGGCTCCTTCACGTGGCTTAATCGGTTTCAGATCGCTGTTGTTGACAGTGACTCGTGGAACAGCTCTCTTGCACCAAAGCCTTGCCGGATGGATGCCATGGGCAGGAGAGTTGCCACATCGTCTTGGTGGAGCAATGGTTTCCGACCGAATGGGTCCAGCTACGGCATACGCACTAGACAACCTTGAGCAACGAGGCACACTCTGCATCTCTCCAGGTGACGAGCTGTACGAAGGCATGGTTGTTGGAGAGAATGCCCGCGAAGAAGAGATGGTCGTGAATGCGGTGCGTGCGAAAGAGAAGAACAACATTCGTACCCACAGCCATGACGAAGGCATCAAGCTCGCCACTCCAGTGACTCACACCCTCGAAACTGCTATCGAATGGATCGCAGACGATGAATTGGTTGAAGTGACTCCGCTCAATGTGCGAATTCGCAAGAAGTACCTGACGATCGAAGATCGTCGTAAGTACACCAAGCGCAACTCAAACTAGACACAACTCGCTTACAGCGATATTTATTTTTTGGCTGTTTTGCGCGTTGGATTCTTGAGTGAAACCTGCGGATGTGGTCGCGGTGTTGACCTTTTTTCTTCAAGAAGCTTGACAAGCGTCTTGTATGTTTTTGAACCGATGAGCTCAGTGATCTCATCCTTCAAATACTTATAAACCGGATCTTTGCCTACGAAGGCTGCAGGGTCATCGGTGCACCACCAATGAAACTCAATGCCGCCCTCACCCCAGTCACGGCGTTTCCATTCGCGCAAGTGAGAGATGACGTGACCATCGTCTTCGGTGTGCTCATCTAGGCGTAGAGGAACCTGCCAGCACACGTCTGGCTTCCAATCCATTGGCCGTTCGCCAACTTCTTGAGCTGCGATATGGAATGCACAACCCATGCCGCCTTCAAAGCCAGGGTCGTTGTGGAAGATGCATGCATCGTTGACGCGTCGTGTTGCATCTGACCCGTCGCGATTCTTGATCAGCCAACGGTTATTCGCTCCCTTTTCATGCTTTTGCCAGTGTTCAGGCTTCAGACGCTTTACCGACTTCTTGACCGAAGCAAGATCCTTTTTATCGATGAAGTGAGCGCCGTAACTGCAGCAACCTTGTTGCAATTTTGTTGCGTCGTCATCGAGGACACCTTTACAGCCCGAGCCGTAGATGCACGACCAGTTTGAAAGCATGAATGTCGAATCGATCATCCATGTTTGCTCGGCGTCTGGGTCGGTGAAACTAATCCACTCGTGAAGTTCTTCTGGTCGTGACATAGGTTGTGACGCTAGACGATAGAACAGCACATCACACGTCAATTCGGGACAATTAGCGAAGATTTCCATGAGACGGTGGAGAGATACGAGAAGACGAGATGAGTGTTGATGGGACTGTCATACTTGATGCATGCCTGCATCTCAAGACGAATCCATTAACGACATTGTTTCCAGACTTGAGTCAATCTCAGAAGAGATTGCCGACAAGGCGCTTGATGCACTCAAATCCGCTCATCGAGAAGGTGCTGTCAAAAGACCAGAAACTGAGCGCCAGCTGTCTACTGCTCGGCGCGCTATCGAAAAGGCAATAGGAGTGCTTACGCGACTTGATTGAGGAAGTTGATCAATTCTCGCAAACCGCCAGCATCACTACGATTCGGATCAAACCGCAATCGGTGTTTGTCGACATGGTCATTCTCTGATCTTTCGACCGAATGAGTCTGCACGACTTCAAACCCGCCGGAGCGGCAGAGATGTCCAAATTTTTCATGCAACGCTTCAAGTATTTGTGGGGTTGGTTCGTGATTTAAACGCATGATGAGGTGTTTGCCAATAAAGCGAATTGAATGATAATTGCGATAAAAACCCTGAATCTCAGAAGTTGCGTCAGAAATGCTGTCGCAGACCCGATAGAGCGCGAGGTCTTCTGAAGAGACAAGACCTCGCACGAGTAATTGATTGCGAATCAAGTCATCGATTGAATGCCAGAAGCGATCTCCAGGAAGATCCAACAGCACGATGGGAACGGGAACGCCTTTACCCGTTTGTGTGAGGGTGAGTAGTTCAAAAGTTTCATCGAGCGTGCCGAAACCTCCCGGCAAACATAAAAAAGCTTGAGATTCTTTCACCAACATCAATTTACGAGTGAAGAAGTAGCGCATTGAAACATATTTCTCGTCGCCAGCGATGATTGAATTTGCTGACGACTCGAACGGCAACCGAATGGAGACACCGATTGAGCGTTCTCTGCCCGCGCCCTCCATACCGGCCTCCATGATCCCCGGCCCGGCACCCGTGACCACCATCCATCCTTCGTCGGCGAGACTTTTTGCAACCTTCTGAGTGTGCGAATACAGAGGGTCATCTTTCTTAGTTCTAGCCGAACCAAAAATGGTCACCTTGCGTCTCTGTGTGAATGGTTGGAACATTGCGAAGGCTTCACGCATTTCTTTAAGCGCAGAAGATGCAATCTTGAGATCCAGCGTCGATGTCTTATCAGTCCCAAGCTCAAGACTTGTTGAGATGAGTTGCATCACGTAATCAGCGTTATGAATTGATCCGAATTCGCCGACGAGATCCGAAATTGACTTCTGTAACTCGGCCAACTGTGTCATTGGCGAAGTGCTTGGTCTTTTACTTTGAGGGCATCAATGAGCTCGGTGAAACTCTGCTGAAATGAACGAACACCTTCAGTTTCAAGTTGAGTAGCCACCTCCGCGACGTCGATGCCCATGCCTTCCAATGCATGCCAACGGGTATGTGCGAGGTCAATATCTGATTCAATTGTCGCGCTTGGCGTCCCATGATCACTGAATGCCAACATGGTGTTGTCAGGCAAAGTATTCACCGTGTCGGCTCCAATCAACTGGTCGACATACAACGTGTCGGGGTAGGACGGATTCTTGGTTGAGGTCGATGCCCACAGCGGACGCTGCACCCGAGCGCCACGCCGGACAAGCGCTGCCCAGCGTGGTCCAGAAAATGTCTGCAAGAAAAGTTGGTAGGCAAGTTTTGCCTGCGATATGGCTGCTGTTCCACAAAGGTCCAAAGACTTATCGGTTCCCAATTTCTCCAAGCGCTTATCAATTTCGGTATCGACTCTTGAAATAAAGAAACTTGCGACGCTCGACACCCCTGAAAGAGAGTCTGAAGATTTGCTGCTCAAAATCTCTAGACCATCGATGTAAGCATTCATCACTTCTTGATAACGATCGAGGCTAAAAATAAGGGTCACGTTGACATTGCGACCTTCGCTGATCATTGTGCGTATTACAGGAATACCTTCTCTAGTGGCCGGGATCTTGATCATGACGTTGTCGCGGTCTACTCGAACGTCCAATTCGCGAGCGGCCGCCTCGGTTGCTGCAGAATCGTGTGCCAGGTTTGGATCTACTTCCACACTCACAAAACCATCCGAACGATTTGAGGACTCGTAAAGGGGACCGAACACATCGAGGGCATCTTGGATGTCCTTGATTACGAGTTCCCAATAGCTTTCGATTGGGGAGTGTTTGAGTTCTGCTAAATGTCGAAACTGTTCGTCGTAATCCTGCGATCCTTGGATTGCTTTTTGAAAAATGGTTGGATTTGAGGTCAAACCACGAATGCCTGTATCGAGTATTCCTTGCAGGCTGCCACTTGTGATGTATTCGCGCTTGAGATTGTCGAGCCACGGGCTCTGACCGCATTCATCAAACAATCGCACCAGGCGAGAATGGATCATCAGTCTTGTTTATCAGATGCGATCAATGCAGCTGCGCAATCAACCACATGTTGAACATTCAATCCAAGTTTCTGCATTACAACATTGCCAGGTGCGCTTGCGCCAAAGCGATCGATACCAATTGACTGATCAGCGTATTTTGACCATCCGAACGTGCTGCCTGCTTCGACGGAGAGTACTGGTATTCCACGTGGGAACACTTCCAGCTTGTAGTTAGCCGACATCGTTTCAAAACGATCCCAAGATGGCATGCTCACAACCTGGCTTGATATGCCGGACTGTTCGAGTTGCGCGGCGGCCTGTACACAGAGTGAAACCTCGCTCCCAGTGCCTACGAGCACGATCTGAGCTGCTGCATCGCCCCGACGTATCACTGCCGCTCCCTTTGCAACTGCCGAGCCATCTGTCGTTATTGGAAGGGATTGACGACTCAGAATGAGTGCCGTTGGTCCATTGTGATCGGCAGCATCTCGCCATGCTTGCGCTGTTTCGTTCGAGTCGGCAGGACGTACCACATGAAGATCAGGAATGATCCGCAATGAAGCGAGATGTTCGATCGGCTGATGAGTAGGTCCATCTTCACCCACACCTACAGAATCATGTGAGAACACAAAAATCACTTTTGCGTGCGAAAGCGCCGCCAAACGAATTGAAGGTCGCATGTAATCCGCAAAAACGAAGAACGTGCCTCCAACTGGAAGAATACCTCCATGCAAAGCCATGCCAACCATTGCTGCAGCCATCGCATGTTCACGAATTCCGAAATAAATTTGCTGTCCCTCGGGGTGATGCGCGGAGTGAGCACTTAGTGCGCCAATTTTGACACCAGTGTTGCCTGTTAGATCTGCAGACCCAAGCATTAGACCTGGAAGATCACCCAAACTGGCACTAATTGCCAGTGGCATTGCTTGGCGCGTAGCAAGAGCTGAATCTGATTCAAATGTTGGCAATTGCGAGTTCCACTTTGCACTTTTTTGTGGATTCCAGCACGCTTCAAACTCTGCATTCGGCTTTAGGGATTTATACGCCGACAGGGCAGCAAGAGATCTCTGCATCGCAAACTCTCGAGACGCAGTAACAGTTTTTGCAGGAGCCCAGAAGGGTTCATTAGGAATATTGAGCACTGCTTTGGTGCGCTCAACGTGTTCGGCAAGAAATGGATTGCCGTGCGCTTCATGACTGTCAGTGAAATCTGGAGACGGGAAACCAATATGGGTTTGCAAGATACACAATGTGGGCGATCCGCGATGTTGCTTTGCGTTATTGAGAGCAACCTCGAGCGCATCCAGATCTTCGCCGATTTCTCCAAGTTGTACAACATTCCATCCATACGACGTGAAACGGGCGACCACGTCATCGGAGCAAGTTAAGGATGTGCTGCCATCAATGGTGATCTTGTTGTCGTCATACACACAAATAAGCCGATCGAGACCTAGGTGTCCAGCTAACGAAGCAGCTTCATGACTGATGCCCTCCATCAAACAACCATCACCTGAAATCACATATGTGTAATGGTCCATCAAATCAGAACCAAATCGAGCGCGAAGATTGCTTTCTGCGATCGCTATACCCACTGCGTTGGCGAAGCCCTGTCCGAGCGGACCAGTCGTAACTTCTACACCTGCAGTATGACCAGCCTCGGGGTGTCCCGGTGTCAATGAGTCAAATTGACGAAATGATTGCAAGTCGGCTAACTCGAGACCGTAGCCATTGAGAAACAACATTGAGTACTGCAAAATTGATGCATGACCCGCGGAAAGAATAAAACGGTCGCGGTTTCGCCAGAGCGGATCCTGAGGTGCATGCTGCATAATTCGCGAATACAAAACGTGTGCAAGGGGAGCAAGCGCCATTGCTGTGCCCTGATGACCGCTTTTTGCTTTCAGCGGTGCGTCCATGGCTAAGCCACGCGCAATCGCGACAATCTCGCGGTCTAATTCTGGAGAGAGACGAGGCAAAGTATTCACGGCGGCGACTGTAGTTGCTTCTAGGCGACCGGTGGGAGCAAAGTCAGCGGAACTTTGTGCCAATCTTGCTGATTAATGCGACAATGCGCGAAAATAAGACCATATTTTTGCAGCTCCAAAGCCCCACGCACCAGCCGATAGGTAAATTTGCCGGGCTCAACAGTAAATGGACTGACGTTTCTCGCCAATTGCTCAGAGTCTTCCTCGAAACCATCCTTGAAAATGACTTCAAAAACACCTGAACCTTGTTCGCCCGCTTGACAGTAGATCAGAGCCATGAGATGGGGCTCGATAGTCACCGGAACTGGACTCGGTGCTGCGAGCGAAAAGAAGACTCCGGTCATATCAATTCGTGTAGACGGCCCTGGAGCTTGCTTCATTTCGAACGTATCAATAAATAAAGCAGAAACAATATGCACGTAGTGACTTTAACCGTTTTGGTTGATATTCAACAGTCCATTACTTATGGTCTTCATCACAGTGAGATCGCGCTCCAGTAAGACGAGATCTGCTCGCTTACCAGCCTGAATATCTCCTCGGTCGTGAAGACCCAAAACATTTGCGGGATGATTCGTCGCACTTGCTAAGGCGTGTTCCAGTGGCACCGAGCAATGAAAGACGGCATTGCGCAGAGCCTGATCCATCGTGAGAATACTTCCTGCAAGTGTGCCGTCTTTTAGACGTGGAGCATGATTTAAATTCGATTGAACCGAGTCGGACACCATAATCATGTGGTTGGGTTTCGCAAGGTATGCAAGCTGTACTGCTCGTGCTGATACGTGCTCGAGATCGATGATGATCGAGGCATACATCTCACCGTCGGTGAGCACGGCTAGCGCAACGCCCTGATCTCTGTGATGAACTCCCGACATCGCGTTATACAAATGTGTGACCATCTGAGCACCTGCATCTTTGGCTTGCAAGAATTCTTGCTCCGAAGCTCGTGTATGACCAAGAGACACCAATACACCCATTTCGCGAAGTAGACGAATAGCTGCTGTTGATTCTTTTTGTTCCGCTCCGATAGTCATCATTGCAACACATGGCGACAAATCTGATAGCCACTGTAAATCGATATCGATAACGCTCTGTCTATTGTGTGCGCCTATCGCGGCGCCGAGAAACGGACCCTCTAGGTGTGCGCCAATTATTGATGTCGTCGCGATTGCCCCAGAGGACGCTCTGATCTGCATTTGAGCAAGAATCGTCTCAAGTGCGGAATCCAGTGTTTGGAGTGGTGCACTCACCAACGTTGGGCACCAACTGGTTACTCCAGTGTTCAAAAGGTATTGATCAACTTGAGACCAGTTCGTCGAGTCTGTAGAGGACACGTTGAAATGACCGAATCCGTTTACCTGTAAATCGATAAACCCTGGTACGAGCAGCGCGTCAAACTCAGCTTCATTGACTTGGATGCCAGCGACATTTGTAATCGTGCCCGTCGCATCCCATGTCACACTCGTTGGTCCGCAAAGCGCGCCATTCACAAACGCTCGCGTGGCGGTTATTTGTCCCATAACGATCCAAATTAGTGCTTGCTTGAGTAATGTGTTCAGTTGTGTCTGTTCAACAAACGATGTCTGAAGCATTGTCTAAACAACTGCTTACTCCGTTTGGATTTCCGTTCGCTGTAGAAGCTATTGTCGCGACACCTCGTGAGGCGGCAAATGCAGCAGATGGAATGGGCTACCCGGTTGTGGCAAAGCTCAATGGTGATTCAATTGCCCATAAAACAGAGCGGGGGCTTGTACGGCTGAAACTTGCTGATCGTGCTGCAGTTGAGCAAGCCGCCACCGAATTACTGGCAATGGCCTCTCCGGAGGATGGTGAAGTGCAATTACTCATCGCAAAGATGATCGATGGAAGCCGAGAACTCATCGTTGGCATGGTGCATGATCCAGCCTTTGGCAATACAGCGATGCTAGGTGTGGGTGGCATTTTCGCCGAAGTGATTCAGGACGTTGTATTTGCTCCGATGCCGGTTGACTTAATCGACGCCCAGCGCATGATCGAAGCTCTGAAATACCAAGCAATTTTGAAAGATTTTCGCGGTGAGGAAGCGGTTGATACTGACTCTTTAGCTCGCGCGATCGTTGCCCTGAGTGCAGCATGTGACAAGCATCCCGAGATTGTTTCGATTGACATAAATCCTCTGATTGTGCAGAGAGATGGCACATTGGTTGCAGTTGATGCTCTCGTAGAGACTCGTGATGCCGAAAAAGCTGCCATCAAGACGTCTACCAATTTTGAGCCGAATGCCGATCACTACCGCGCGTTGTTTTCGCCTAGAGCAGTAGTCGTTGTAGGAGCGTCCTCGCATCCCGGCAAATTTGGTTTTGTTTCGTTACATAATATTTTGTCAAGCAAATTTACTGGAAAAGTTTATGCAACCAATTTACAGAATGAACTCATATTGGGAATACAAACGGTCTCATCGATTAATGAGTTGCCGCGCGACGAAATCGATCTCGCATTCTTCTGCACTCCGGCTAGTGCAAACCCTCAGTTGCTGAGGCAGTGTGCAGAACGTGGAATTCGTGCAGCATTTATAGCTTCAGCTGGCTATCGAGAAGCTGGACCTGAGGGCGATCAAGCAGAGCAGGATCTCGTTCAACTTGCTGCCGATCTCGACATGCTGATCGCTGGACCAAACGGGCAAGGCGTCGTCAGCACTCCTGTTTCACTGTGTGCTCAGATAGTGGGACCGTACCCTCCGAGAGGGGGAATTTCGGTAGCAAGCCAAAGCGGTAATTTTGTTTCGAGTTTTCTTAACTATGCACGACAAACCGGAGTCGGAATAGCCCGAGCGATTTCTGCAGGTAATGCGGCACAAACTTCAGTTGGCCAATACTTAGAGTGGTTTTCACAAGACAATGAGACGCGCGTCAGTTTGGCGTACATCGAAAGTGTCAACGATGGTAAAGCACTCGAGTCTTCATTTGCTGCTGCACTCAAGAGCAAGCCACTGGTTGTAGTGAAGGGTGGTGCGACCGAGGCTGGCTCGCGAGCTGCACAAAGCCACACTGGCGCCTTAGCGAGTAACGACAAGATTTTTGATGGGTTATGTCGCAGTACCGGTGCTTCTCGTGCCAGAACTGTTGAAGAAGGTTTCGATGTTGCAGCAAGCTTTGCGACACAACCACTCCCGCGAGGCAAAAGAGTTGTTGTACTCACAACCGTAGGTGGATGGGGAGTAGTGACTTCAGACGCCATTGCTCAAGATGGTGTGCTCGACCTGATCACACTTCCAACGGCATTAGTGAAGTCTTTGGACGATTTGCTGCCTCCACGTTGGAGTCGAAATAATCCAATCGACTGCGCAGGGGGAGAAACACGCGACACCATCCCAGCGATTCTTGACCTGGTCTGCTCTTACGATGACGTAGATTCCGTTATTTTTCTTGGACTAGGAATACAAAGCAATCAGGCTCGCATGATGAGCGAGGGTCATTTTTTCCCTGATCATGGGTTGGAAAGAATCGTGTCGTATCACCGCAAACAAGATGAGCGTTTTGCTCAAGCAGCCGCAGAGTATTCAGTTAAGTACAACAAACCTGTGTTGGTAGCAACAGAACTTGCAGTCGCCGACCCTTTCAACCCCGGTCCCGCGACCGTGCGAGAAACAGGACGTCTCTGTTACGCAAGTGGAACTCGCGCGGCCACGGCACTTGCCCATATGTATAGATATGCAAAATTCATTGGAGTCGCTCAATGAACCAGGGAAGCAGTGGAGATATCTCGCAATCAATGAAAAGAGCGAACAACAAAGTGCGGCTCGGATCTGTTCGGGTCGTAGCCACTTTGCTCTCTTCCGCCTTGATTTTTGGCGCATCTATTCTTGGTGTGGCCTACAAGTTTCTTAATGACATCGGCAATTCGGTTTCCAGCAATCGTTCAACAGCAATTACTGTCACGCCAAATGCATCGTTACTTAATGCACGACGCTTGCCTGCAATTCTTTCAACGGAGATTCGAATTGGGGGACTCGTCAGTTCAATCTCTGAGAAAGTGAGAAATTTTCCCGAGCAATCCTGTTTAGTCGTTTCGGTTGAAGGTCAACGGATTACTTCCATTAAGCCGAATCTTCCTGTGATCCCAGCAAGCAACATGAAACTACTGACGGCGACCGCAGCGCTTGAGGTACTCGGACCCGATTTTGTTTTCACAACAAAAGTTGTTGGTCTGAGCGAAGCGAATCAAATCATCGGTGATCTCTGGCTTGTGGGTGGAGGCGATCCTTTGCTCTCAACAATCGGCTATCCAGTTACAGAGTCTTATCCGACTCTGTATCCAACGAATATTGGTTCGCTTATCGATGCACTTGTCACAGCGGGCATAACGGAGATCACCGGGAATATAGTTGGCGATGAAAGCCGCTACGACACGGAAAGATTCTCACCGACGCTTGGTCTTGGTGTACGAACAACCGAAGTCGGACCCCTAGGTTCGTTGATGTTAAATGATGGCGTAGTTCTTGCATCTCCGATCAAGCCCGATCAGCCTGCTCTCTCAGCGGCACAAGAGTTTTTGCGATTGCTTACTGAGCGTGGAATCGTTGTTAAGGGCACCGCAATGGTTGGAACCGCTTCAGCTGATCTGCCAGTAATAGCAAGTATTGATTCTGCACCGTTAAGCGACGTGATTACCGAGATGCTCACCAATAGCGATAACAACACCGCCGAATTGATCCTGAAGGAAATTGGTCTCACGCGCTTGTCAGCTGGAACACGTGTTGCTGGTGCTCAAGTTGTGCAATCCGTACTGCAAGAATTTGGGTTACCAACCGATGGTCTGGTGATTGTTGATGGCTCAGGTCTCGATCGTGGCAACCGAGCAACTTGCTCACTGTTCGCTTCTGTTCTCGAAAGAGATGGAGGTTTCGGTGTGTTGGGTAATGGTCTCGCAATCGCTGGTCAAACTGGAACGCTACGAGACTTGCTTGGCGACTCTGTCGCCGGTGAAAGATTGCGTGCAAAGACCGGAACCCTCACGGGCGCCAAAGCGCTTTCTGGATACGTCGTTTATGCACCCGAAAAGGCAGCAACTTTTGCTCTCATCTTGAATGGATCAGGTGTTTCCAACCAGGGCGAATACCGACCGATATGGAATGGCCTTGCCAACGCTTTGGGTGCCTTAACAGAGCATCCAAGCGTTACCGATATTGCCCCGTAAGGCACCTAGGTACATTCGCGCATTCTCGCTGGTTTACTGGTTATGTGAATAACAATCGTTTGAGCGGCCCTTCGGCACGTGATTCATCGCTTTCTTTTGTTGAATTGTGCAAAATGGTTCGGGATTACGTCAAGCAGGAGACTCTTGACCCCCTGAGGGGAGTTGGGCGATGGCTCGCATGGGGAATTATTGGAGCAATTGCTTTGCTCTTCGGAGCGGTGGTTGGTTTGGTCGGATTGCTTCGACTTCTGCAAGCGGAGATTTTTGATCAGCCAAATGGTTTCACTTGGGCTCCGTACATGATCATTGTTGGTGTTGCACTGGTAATGATTTGGCTTTCGTTGACGCGTATTGCGCGTCCTAGTTTGCACAAAGAGAGTTAACCCAAGAGATGATTGACAATAATTCGCGTATTACAAAACAGGACTTAGAAAGTAAGTTTCAGTCATTGCAGGACGATCTACAGGGTCGCGCTTCCGACAAGAAACAATCACTAGTTGCCGTAGCTTCAATCGCGAGCGCTGTAATTGTTTTGATCGCCTATTTACTTGGTCGACGTGGCGGTCGCAAGCGTCGCAGCGTTGTAGAGATTCGTCGCTAATACACGTGTGGTATCTAAGAGTTATCTGGCGAACTATCAAGTTCGTGCGAAGTCGTCGCAAACCGATTGTTGCTCGGGTGGTTCTCAAAGATGACCAATCAATTTCTATTTCTCATTCCAAACGCAAAGGTTTTTAACTATGGCACGTGCATTTGCAGTAGGAGAGAAAGTTCTCATTCTGGACTCAAAGAAGAGGCGATACTTAGCAACCTTGAATGAAGGTGGCCAATTCCACAGTCATTCAGGCGTGCTCGAACACAACGATATTGTTGGCAGCCAAGAAGGCACAGTTCTGAAGTCGACCAAAGGTGCGCATTACTCGATCTTGCGTCCAACCCTTGAAGATTTTGTCTTAGAGATGCCACGAGGTGCGCAAGTTATTTACCCTAAGGATCTTGCACCAATTTGCATGATCGGCGACATTGGTCCTGGAATGAGGGTCTTTGAGACTGGCGTTGGATCTGGCGCGCTCTCGATGACGATGTTGCGCTACGGAGCAACAATTACTGGCTACGACATTCGAGAAGACTTTGCAAACAGGGCTACATCAAATGTGCGCTCATTTCTTGGCGAGGAAGCGCTTGAGCGCTACTCAGTAGAGATTCGCGACTCATATGAAGGCATTGACGGATCCGATTACGACAGGGTGGTACTCGATTTACCAGAACCATGGAATGTCGTACCCCATGCCGAAAAAGTGTTGCGCACAGGCGGCTTGCTCGTGGCATATACGCCAAGCATCACTCAAGCCGTTCAGGTACGTAAGTCAATGGGCGAAGCATGGATTGAATCTCGGACAATTGAGGTGCTACATCGCTCTTGGCACATTGAAGGAATGGCTGTACGACCCGACCACCGCATGGTCGCACACACGGCATTTCTCACAGTCTCACGATTTATCGGACACGCATTGCCCGTAGAAAAATCTGAAGAAATTACTGAAACAGGCTCCGAAGAAACCTTGTAAGAACTCGAACTCTTACGGTTCGATGAAAATGCACTCGCCAGGACATTCCTCGGCGGATTCGATAACTCCATCAAGCTGACTATCAGCGAAGTTGGCCATGCCTTCTGCACCCTGAGCATTGCCCTTAGCTGTTGCGAAAATCTTGTCCTTTTCACGGACGTAAGCCAAACCGTCGTCGAGCAGAGTGAAGACGTCAGGGGCAATTTCCTCGCACAATCCGTCTCCAGTGCAAAGATCCTGATCAATCCAAACTTTCATGATGGCTAGCTCCTTTTAGTTTTGGCTTTTAAATCAACTCGTAAAACCATACGGCGTACGGTCTCAAGATTACACGCCACTTGTCAAAAAGTTGTGTTCTCGGCAAGGATTGCCCTATACGGTTTCTAAATAGGCGAATCAATGGGGGTGACACATGACATCTAGTGCGGAGCGGGACGCAGCCGATGGGTCGTCGCTAGCTGATTCCAAGATTCAGATTGCGCGTTTGACAGGCCAAAACGAAAAGCTTTCATACACACTTCGCGAAGCCCGCGAACACATTGCTTCGTTGCGAGACGAAGTAGACAAACTCACCCGAGCACCGGGCTCGTACGGAACCGTAGTTGGGATCAACTCGGACCAAACAGTTGATGTACTCACGAATGGCAGAAAGATACGTGTTACCGCGCACACCGATGTTGACGTCGATCATTTGCAATTAGGTGCCGAAGTAATGCTCAATGACGCATTGAACATTGTTCTTGAGCGGGGTATCGACTTAGGCGGAGAAGTCGTTTCTTTGAAGGAACTTCTTGAAGACGGTGTTCGAGCCATTGTTGTGGTTCGTGGTGACGATGAGCGTGTGTGCGAATTGGCGACCTCCATTCGCGGAATGCATTTGCGATCGGGAGATTTATTGCGGCTTGATTCGCGGTCGAATCTACTTCTCGAAAAATTAGAACAGCCCGAAGTAGAGCATCTACTGTTACAAGAAATTCCCAATATTTCATACTCTGATATCGGTGGACTTGATTCACAAATTGAACAGATTGCAGATGCAGTTGAGTTGCCATTTTTGCATGCTGATTTATTTGCAGAGCATCAGTTACCTGCACCAAAAGGTATTCTCCTGTACGGCCCTCCTGGATGCGGCAAAACGCTCATAGCGAAAGCCGTTGCCAACAGCCTTGCGCGCAAAGTTGCATCGCGAACTGGAGACGACAAGGGACGAAGCTATTTCATCAATATCAAGGGTCCTGAATTGCTCAACAAATATGTTGGAGAGACTGAACGACAAATTCGATTAATTTTTGAACGTGCACGAGAAAAGAGCGACGAAGGTTGGCCAGTAATTATCTTTTTTGACGAGATGGATTCGATGTTCCGTACTCGTGGTACTGGGATCTCATCAGATATGGAGTCGACAATAGTTCCGCAGCTTCTTGCCGAAATCGACGGTGTTGAAGGATTGCGAAATGTAATTGTGATTGGTGCAACAAATCGTGAGGACCTGATTGACCCAGCGATTTTGCGTCCAGGACGTCTGGATGTGAAGATCAAGATCGAACGACCCGACGAGAACGCTGCTCGTCAGATTTTTGCTCGCTACTTAACCGATGATCTACCTGTATCCCAATCCGATATCGAGAACCTCGGTGGAGGAGATATCAAGATTGCCGTGCAGAAGATGGTTGACCAAGCAGTGGACGAAATGTATGCAACCACAGATGACAACCAATTTCTCGAAGTTACGTATCAAAACGGCGAGAAAGAAATTATGTATTTCAAAGATTTCTCATCAGGTGCGATGATCGAGAACATTGTGCGTCGAGCCAAAAAGCTAGCAATTAAGCGACTGATCGATTCTGGTTCCAAAGGAATTTGCCTACAAGACTTGATGGAATCCATTCATCAAGAATTCAAAGAGCATGAAGATCTACCAAACACCACAAATCCCGACGATTGGGCGAAAATCTCTGGCAAAAAAGGTGAACGAATTGTTTTCATACGCACTTTGGTTCATGACCAAGACGAAACTCGTGCCGGGCGTGATTTTGGTGGTAAAGCAATTGAGCGAACGGCAACAGGGCAGTATCTCTAAGTGGCAACACCCAAAGTTTGCGGAATCGAAACCGAATACGGGATCATCTTCAAAGGAGGAGATGTAAACCCAATCACGGCTTCGTCAATCATCGTTAACTCATATTCAAAAGGCAACAATGAGCTCGTCGGATGGGACTACATCGACGAACACCCCGGCAACGATGCCAGGGGTTATTCACTTGATGACTACCTTTTCCCCGAATACGAGAGCCAGCTTGTTAACACCGTGCTCACCAATGGGGCTCGCTATTACGTAGATCACGCGCACCCAGAGGTCAGCACACCGGAGTGTCGCAATGCCCGTGAAGCCGTCCTGTTTGATCGCGCAGGAGAGGAGATCATTCGCAGAAGCATGCAATTGGCAAATGAAGGTCTTCCGGAAGATTCCGAAATAGTTATCTACAAAAATAACTCTGACGGCAAAGGAAATAGTTACGGCTGTCATGAGAATTATTTAGTTTCACGACAGACACCATTTGCAAAGATCGCGCTACAAATAACTACGCACTTCGTGACAAGGCAGATTTTCTGCGGAGCTGGCAAGGTTGGTGCCGAACATCGAGGACTTACCCGAAAGGGATCCAGTCCACCTGCGTTCCAAATTAGTCAGCGTGCAGATTTTTTTGAAGAAGAAATCGGGCTTGAGACGACACTTAAACGCCCAATCGTCAATACCCGAGACGAACCGCACTGTGACCCGACGAAGTATCGCAGATTACATGTGATTGCGGGCGATGCCAATATGAGTGAAGTTGCAACCTTGCTCAAACTTGGAACCACATCGATTGTGCTTGCGATGATTGAAGATGACGCTTTTCCGGAGCATCTCACCATCAAAGATCCAGTTCAGTCAATTCGCCAAGTGAGTCATGACACATCGCTGAGTGCTCTCATCACCATGACGGATGGTCGCATGCTCACGGCGTTACAAATCCAATTAGAGATTTTTGAAGCAGCAACAAAGTATGCGTCCAAGTACGGACTCGAGTCTGTAGATACCGATGTAGGTCTTGACGTGTTGGCGAGGTGGGAAGGTGTGCTCGATGGACTTGGAACCGATCCGCTATCGGTTGCAAACGTTGTTGACTGGCTCGCAAAGAAACGAATTGTGGATGGGTTTGCACAGCGTCATGGCCTACAAGAAAACGATGCTCGCCTCAAAGCAATCGATCTTCAATATCACGACATGCGACTTGATAAGTGTTTGGCGTCGCGAGCGGGTCTCGTTCAATTGTGCGATCAAACTGCTGTGCTTTCAGCCATGGTAAATCCACCAGAGAGCACTCGCGCTTATTTTCGAGGCACTGTTTTGCAGCGGTGGCCAAATGATGTGATCGCCGCCAACTGGGACAGTGTTGTATTCGACATACCAAATGCTGGCCTTAAACGCATTCCTATGCCTGAGCCACTCCGAGGAACACGAAATTTAGTCGGAAAAGTGCTTGCTGAATCGAAGACTCCTTCTGAACTTGTTGCAAAACTAAGTATCGACTTTTAGCGAAAGCGGGCTAGCGATATGCCGGGTTTTTGAGTATGGTTCAATCATGCCTGAGCAAATCAAAAAGTCTTCGACGACTAAACAGTCGGCAACAAAGCAGTCAGCAGCGTCTGATGCGCAAGCCCCTGTAGCCGCTCGCAGCAACTCGAAGAATCTCACTGCTGACCTCGACAGCCTGCTCGACGAAATTGACGAAGTGCTTGAGACCAATGCGGAAGAGTTCGTCAAAAGCTACGTGCAAAAAGGTGGGCAGTAGCCCTAACCTTTAGATATATGTCAATGCCGTTATTTTCCTTTGAGCAGGATCCCGGTGCAAGTTTTGGCGAACTATTAAAGCGAGTTGGATTGTCGCCCTTTGGCAGTTCCGTTCCTGGCAACGAGATGCTTGTCCCGCATGCAACAACTTGCGTGGCGCTTCGTTGCGCCAACGGAGTCGTAATGGCGGGCGATCGAAGAGCCACCTCTGGCAATTTGATCAGCCACCGCGAAATGGAAAAGGTAGTTCAGGCCGATCAATTCAGCGGAGTAGCCATTGCAGGTGCTGCTGGACCTGCAATGGAGATGGTGAAGTTGTTCCAATTACAGATTGAACACTACGAAAAAGTTGAAGGTCAGTCACTTTCGCTGGAGGGCAAAGCAAACCAACTCTCGATGTTTGTTCGAAGCAATCTTCCTGCAGCAATGCAAGGTTTCATGGTCGTACCAATTTTCGCCGGATTCGACACGCTTTTACAACATGGTCGGTTGTGGAACTACGACGCAACTGGTGGCCGATACGAAGAGCATGATTTTGTTGCTACAGGTTCTGGCATGTTGCACGCAGGAACCGTATTGCGCATGGGATGGAAGCGCGACATGACCATCGATGAAGGTGTTGAGCTCACAGCTCGAGCATTGTGGGAGGCATCAGATGCTGACTCTGCAACAGGTGGTCCAGATGCGCTGCGTGGTATTTACCCTGTTGTCGCATCAATCACCGCAGACGGTTTTACGCGCATAGATGATGCACAACTCAAGATCACATATGAAGCAATCGCAAAAGGTGTCGGTCAGCGATGAGCATGCCGTTCTATGTAGCCCCAGAACAAATGATGAAGGATCGTGCTGACTATGCACGCAAGGGAATTGCTCGTGGTCGCGCTTTGGTTGCGTTGCAGTACGTCGATGGAATCGCTCTTGTTGCCGAGAACCCTTCCAATACTTTGCGCAAAATTAGTGAAATTTATGACCGCATAGCTTTTGCTGGTGTTGGCAAGTACAACGAGTTTGATCAGTTGCGTGTTGCTGGCGTACGTGCTGCAGATCTCAAGGGTTATCAATTCTCGCGTTTGGACGTTGATGCCAGGGGATTAGCAAACCAGTACGCGCAGATTCTCGGTCAGACATTTACCCACGAAATGAAACCACTCGAAGTTGAGATTCTTGTCGCCGAAGTTGGCCTTACACCCGATAGCGATCAGTTGTTCCACATTATGTATGACGGCACCGTGGTTGATGAACACCAATTCACAGTCTTGGGTGGCGACATGGAGACTATAAGAGGACGCATGGCGGAACGATTCGTTGCCGGATCAACACTGCGGGATGCTGTCAGATGCGCTCACCAAGCATTGAGTCCTTTGGATACACCAATCAAAGATTCCGAACTTGAAGTAGCAGTGCTTGCACGCGATAAGTCGCGTCGATGCTTTCAAAGACTCAGCGAATCAACCATCACCCAATATCTGGTCTAACTCCGCGATTGTCATGGACAAACGCATCTTCGGCATCGAAACCGAGTATGGCGTTACTTGTACGTTACGAGGTCAACGTCGACTCAGCCCTGATGAGGTAGCTCGGTATCTTTTTCGAAGAGTGGTTTCATGGGGAAGAAGTTCCAATGTGTTCCTCGAGAATGGTGCACGGCTTTATTTAGATGTGGGTTCGCATCCGGAATATGCAACCCCAGAATGTGATTCGATTTATGAGTGCACTGTGCACGATAAGGCAGGTGAGCGGAAGCTGGAGGAGTTACTCATCGGTGCCGAGCAGCGCCTCAAAGACGAAGGTATCCGTGGAACTATTTACCTTTTCAAGAACAACACCGATTCTGCAGGAAACTCCTACGGTTGTCACGAAAATTACTTGACACGTCGAAGCGCTGAGCCGGACAAATATCAGCAACACCTCATTCCGTTTCTTATCTCTCGCCAGATTTTTACCGGAGCTGGCCAGGTGCTTCAAACTGCTCGCGGACCGATATTTAGTATCGCGCAGCGCGCTGAACATATTTGGGAGTCAATGAGCTCGGCGACTACACGTAGCCGACCAATAATCAATACGAGGGACGAGCCGCATGCCGATGCCGAGATGTACCGTCGCCTTCACGTAATTGTTGGTGACTCAAACATGAGCGAATACACAACATTTTTGAAACTAGGAAGTACCGCTTGCATGCTGAGGATGATCGAAGCACAAGATGTTTCACTACGTGATTTGACCCTCGAAAATCCCATGCGAGCGATTAGGGACTTTAGTCACGACATCACATGTCGCAAAAAGGTACGACTAGAAAGTGGTCGAGAACTCTCGGCGCTGGACATTCAACGCGAGTACCTCAACTCAGCTTTGAAGTTTGCTGACTCACACGGTTTTACGGCTCCAGAGCAGAAAGCACTTGAGATGTGGGAGCATTGCGTGTCGACTATTGAGAATGACCCACTAAAACTCGGAACAGAGGTTGATTGGGTGATCAAGCACAACCTCATAGAGGCATTTCGCTCAAAACACGGTCTTGCTCTCGATGATGCTCGGGTTCAGACATTGGATCTGCAGTACCACGATATTCGCAGAGATAGAGGCATTTTTTACCGAATGCAGGCTCGCTCAATGGTTGATCGCATATGCACCGAGGAAGACATCATTGCGGCAATGGATATTGCGCCCCAGACGACACGAGCGAGGCTGCGATCTGAATTCATCACCGCTGCAAAAGACAAAAAGAGAGACTACACAGTCGACTGGGTGCACCTAAAAATTAATGATCAAGCACAGAAAACGGTGTTGTGTAAAGACCCTTTTATATCCAAGGATGAACGAGTCGAAAAACTCATCGCATCGCTCTAGTTTCCGATCTCTGCGGCTACCGTTACAGGCTGATGAATTCTGAACAGCCGTCGTCTTTGCCATCGGCCAATCAGGGTGCTCAACTCGTTCGTGAATGGGTGACAGTGCTCGTTGTTGCTTTAGTGATTGCGATTACTGTCCGCACATTGATATTGCAGCAGTTTTATATTTCTGGACCAAGCATGGAAGCAACCATGTTTCAAGATAACCGTGTGCTGGTGAACAAGCTTTCCTATCGATTACATGACATACACCGAGGTGACGTTGTGGTGTTCGACAGAGTGACGGTAGACGGCCAAATTGTCCAACATGATGATTTGATCAAGCGGGTAATTGCTGTTGGTGGTGAGACGATTTCCATAAAGGATTGCCAAGTATTCATCAATGGCAAATTGTTGGTTGAGTCTTATCTCAACGAATATGACCTTGCGCAAACTGCTTTAGAAGATCGTTGTCGTGTTCCCATGATGGAAGACATGACTATTCCAGAAAATCAATTATTCGTCATGGGTGACAATCGTCCGCAATCCTTCGACAGTCGTATGTTTGGTCCGATCGAACAAGCACTCGTAGTTGGTAGAGCATTTGTGATTATTTGGCCGTTTAGTGCAGCAAAGTTTCTTTAACCCTGTTTGCTTGCTACCTCGACCATTCGGTCTGGCCAATCACTAAATACGCCATCTAGACCCATACGAATTCCATTTTCAATCACGGCCTCGTGTTGCATGTCCCATCCAAAGCTGACAATGTTGAAGCGGTGAAAGAGTGCGACCAATCCACCATTCCAATCTGAATAATGCATATTGAACGCCTCAATGCCATTTGCCGCGAGTGTCGCTGCTCGACGCTCCGGGCCTTCCTTGACTTTTGCGAGTCGAGTTGAATCAACGAGTTTGCATTTGGAGATTGAGTCGCGCTTGTTTATCAATAAGTCAGAGTTCGGATGGCAAAGCCACATCCGCTCAAGCATTGACTCATCAATGTTCGAGACGGTTTGCTCAATGGACTTAAAAACGTCGGGATCTTTGATATCCAAACTCAATTGGTATTGCGTTCCGCAATGTTGCAGTAACTGCTCAAGGCTGGGTATGTGAGACGGTAAAGAAGATCGATCCATTTCTGCAATTGGTTTTGTCCGCAAACGTGATTTCACCACTCCGTCATGATCGAGCACCAGCACCCCGTCACGGGTTGTCCAAATATCGCTTTCCAATCCGTTGACACCCAATTTCAGTGCGAGTGAGAACGCATCGAGAGTGTTTTCGGGGGAATACGCGCTCGCTCCGCGATGGGCAAAAAGTATCTGAGTGCTGAGGAGAGATGGAAGCCGTTGCTGCACAACGCAATGATATGGCAAAGTATCTTCAGGCTTTAGACTGTGGAAATGTTCAATTTCTCGGGAAGCGAGATCATTTTTTTACTGATTCTCGGTCTCGTGGTACTTGGCCCCGAAAAGCTTCCACCAGTTTTACGCAAATTGGGTCAGCTGTACGGCCAGTTTAAACGTATTACAGGCGATGCGCAGTCGGAATTTAGGGGGGCATTTGCTGAACCAATTCGTGACATGCAAAAAGCAGCAAATGAATATAAGACTGTTTTCACGGATGCATCGAAACAGGTTGAGAATGAATATGTTCAAACAACTTCCGTATTCAAAGCAAGTGCGGCTCAGGAGAAGCTAGAACCCGCCATCGAGCCACAGTTCATCCCTTACGAAGCCGCCCCAGCTGTCTCCGAAGAATTGAGCCTTGAGCCCACAATCATTGAATACGACATCAAAGAGGACAAATAATGGCCTGGCGCTTTTCCAAGACTGCAGTCAGTGGTTCAGAACCGATGTCCATAATGGCCCATCTTTCAGAATTACGAATGCGCATCATTCGATCATGTCTTTCCATCGCAATAGGCGCTGCAGTCATTCTTATTTTTTATGATCAGGTTTTACATTTTCTTACTCAGCCATATAGAAACATCTGCGCGACTCGTCCGGACTTTAACTGTGACGGTTCGTTGTACGCCCTTGGTCCTATCGAAGGTTTAGCTTCGCGAATGCGCATTGCCGGTTACGGCGGAATCATTATTTCTGTGCCAATTATTCTCTGGCAACTTTGGAGATTCATTTCGCCCGCAATGAGTGCCAAAGAAAAGAAGTACGCAATTCCGTTTGCGGTTTCATCCTTTTTTCTCTTTATTTTTGGTGGTGCACTCGCGTTCTGGACTCTTGACAAGGCTCTTGAGTTTCTCATTTCATGGTCTGGTGCCGACGTAAACCAGACTTACCAAATAGCGAAGTACATCAGTTTGGTGGCGCTCATGGTGCTTGCTTTCGGCGCTGGATTCCTACTTCCGGTGGTAGTCGTCTTCCTGCAGTTAGTGGGTGCGGTCACTCCACAGCAGCTACGCAAGCAGTGGCGAATTGCAATCATGGTCGTATTTCTCATCGCTGCAGTAATCACTCCCAGCGGCGATCCAGTCAGCATGCTCGCATTGGCAGTCCCAATGACCGTCCTCTATGTCCTCGCAGTGGTTATTGGCTTTGTTGCTCAACGACGCAAACGAAAGAAATCACAAGACGACGATCTAGTTGACTCGTAATCACAATGTCGGACTCTGACGCCACGAAATTGACTGCTAGATATGACTTTGCGCTCGACAAGTTCCAATTGGATGCGATAGCAAGCATTGACGAAGGATTGAATGTTCTGGTGGCAGCACCCACTGGTTCTGGCAAAACAGTCGTAGCCGAATATGCCGTAGCACGAGCACATAAGGCCGGATTGCGTTCGTTTTACACTGCTCCAATCAAAGCTTTGTCTAACCAGAAATTTGTTGAGTTAAGTACCTTCTACGGCGAGTCTCAGGTTGGATTGCTGACAGGGGATAACAGCATCAACCCGAATGCATCCATCGTGGTGATGACAACTGAAGTTTTACGAAACATGATCTACGCCAGGTCCCAAGCACTTGATTCGTTGGGTGTTGTAGTGCTGGATGAAGTGCATTTTTTGCAAGATGCATATCGTGGTCCAGTCTGGGAAGAGGTAATCATCCACCTGGAGCCAACGGTGCAACTTGTTTGTCTGTCTGCAACGGTCTCAAATGCAACCGAATTGTGCGACTGGCTCACCACTGTTCGCGGTCCGACAACACCAATAGTTGAAACCAAACGACCAATTGAACTGACCAACCACTATTTGGTAGGCGACAAAGCGTCAAACTCTGTGAGGACCTTCGATGTTTTAGTAAATGGTCGCGCCAATCCAGAAGTTGCGCGATTCGAACAATCTAAATCAAATACTCCGGTACGACATGCTGGTCGTCATCAATCTCGACAATTTGGTGCCTCTCAAAGATTGTATGCACCTCAACGATCTGAGATCATCAAGGAACTTGCAGCTTCCGATCTGTTACCTGCAATCTTTTTTATCTTTAGCCGCAATCAATGCGATGAGGCTGCTAAGTCATGTTTGAAAATGGGCATTTCACTCACAACGGCTTCCGAAAAGAAGGAAATAGTTGCGATAGCACATGAACGCCTGGAAAGTTTCACCGACGATGATCTCGCCGCCCTTGAGTTCACGCAATTTGTCAAGCAGCTAGAGGCAGGCATCGGATCGCATCATGCGGGAATCGTGCCGACTTTCAAAGAGATTGTCGAAACGTGTTTTGCCCGCGGCTTAGTCAAAGTTGTGTTTGCAACAGAGACTCT
The DNA here is from genome assembly GCA_044339005.1 of Ilumatobacteraceae bacterium. Lineage (GTDB taxonomy): Bacteria > Actinomycetota > Acidimicrobiia > Acidimicrobiales > Ilumatobacteraceae > UBA3006. The sequence continues at coordinate 38,008 of JBIIWI010000001.1, read as the reverse complement.
CGCTGTTGGTATCAATATGCCGGCACGTGCAGTTGTTCTCGACAAAATTACTAAATTCAACGGCGAGAATCACCAGATGCTTAAGCCATCTGATTTCGCACAGTTGACTGGCCGCGCTGGAAGGAGAGGGCTGGACGACATCGGACATGCATTAGTCGTGTGGAACCCATTCGTGACCTTTGAGCAGGTCGCAACATTGGTTGCCAGCAGATCATTTGTACTCAATTCAGCTTTTAGACCCACGTACAACATGGCAGCGAATCTCATACGTTCAACCTCTCAAGTTCAGGCAAGACACCTTCTCAATCTTTCATTCGCTCAATTCCAATCGGGTAAAGATGTCGTTGAAATTCAAGCTCGTATCCAGCGTCGGAGCAAAGAACGAGATCGACTCATGCTGCAAGCCGAAAGTCCATTTGGTGATATCGAAGAGTACCGACTTCGAAAATCCACCAAGGCGCAACCTTCTGAGATAGATCAATCGCTCAGCGAATTACGACCAGGAGATGTCATTGAGGCTGGCAGTGTTTCGCATACCGAGCGAATGGTCGTTCTTACTGTTGCACAACGAAGTGACGGCACAAAGATCACAGCGTTATCGAGATCGCGGGCTGTCCAAACATTCTCGGTTCGTGATTTCGTTCAACCAGTTACGACCCTCGGCTATGTCAAATTACCTTCACCTTTTGCGCCAAATAACCATAAGTTTCTCAAGGAAGCTTCGTCGCGATTATCCACAGCGAAGATTAGACAGTCCTCGCGTATGAAACACACCGCTAAGGCTCAGCAAGCCGAACATCCAGTTGCCAGTGATCCTGACCTTAAATTTCGTCTCATTGCAGCCGAATCTGCTGCACGAATTGATCGCGAACTTGAGCAACTTGAAAAACGTGTTTCGAACAGCACCCAATCCGTCAGCAACAAATTTGATGAATTGATAAAGCTACTTACCGAATGGGGATTTGTTGATGAGTGGTCACTGACACAACGCGGCCAAATGCTCTCCCACATCTTTCATGAGTCTGATTTATTGATTTCCAACTGTGTAACCGAAGGTATTTTTGACGGGCTCAGTGCTCCCAACATGGCAGCCATGGCAAGTGTGTTCGTGTATCAAGCGAGGGGTGGGGAAGAGTCGATCGCAACTCATTTTCCAAATCACGAACTTAAGACTCGCTGGAAAAGTGCAGCGAAATTGAGTCAAAAGTTAAGCATCGCCGAGACCAATCATGGCCTTGTGGTTCATCGAGGACCTGAGGCCGGATTCATGGGCGCGGCACTTGACTGGACAAGTGGCACGCAGCTTGTAGACGTCCTCGAAGAAGACGAGCTCACTGCAGGTGACTTTGTACGAACTATTAAGCAACTCATTGATCTGCTTCGCCAATTGTCGTTGGTGCTTTTGGAAGAGTCAGACCGCACAGCAGCGAGCGAAGCTGCCGAGCTGTGCTTTCGAGGTGTTGTAGCGGCGTCAAGTTCGGTTGGGCGAATTGCGTCATGACGATACGCAAGCTCGGACCATACGGCACGCCAGCTTCGCGCCCGTCAAATCTTGTTACGAAGCACAGCGATTACGAAGTTGCGCGACACTTTAATTCTGACGCAAGGGCTACGCCTTGCACAGTCACAAAGGGAAGTATTGCTCAAGCACTTGGACTCAATCGTGAATCGATTATTCATACTTCTCAACTCGAGCAACAGATGACGCTTGTCAATATTGACTTAATGCAACTCGAATACCGTACCGACACATCCGAGAATTCGATTTTTCTTATCGTTGCAGGAACGCTCGCAATGCAAAGACGGACTGCGCTTTCCACGTCGCTGATACTTTCGAATAGCGGTATTTTGCGCAACAGAGACGTATTGCCTCGGGCACATCCCAATGACGGATTCATGGATGTCCTTGAAATCGACCCAAAAATCACGTTGAGGCAACGTGCTCTTGCCTGGCATCGGTCTGCAACTGGCTCACACATTCCGCACCCACAATTACGGGTGAGCCGTTCAAATCATTTTCAATGGTCGGGTCGTCCATCACAAATGATCGCAGATGGCTTCACTTATAAGGGCGTTGTGTGGTTTCGTTGCAAAGTCCTTGCGGACGCGATGAGCATCTATTTCTAGACCCCCTAATCCCAATCCACGACCGTGAATACTTCTAGGATTACCCGTCGTGAGCGTCTACATCCCCGAGGTATTTACCGATTCTGAAGCCGAGACATTGGTTCGTTATTTTACGAATTTAGATGGCCCAGTTTTTGCTCTCGTCAACCTCCCGGAGGTTGTGAAGGGTGCATTGTTCGCTCGTTACAGTCGCAGTTCAAAAAGCCTGAGGCGATTGTTTCTCGACGAATTCGTTAATGACCTTGATCTCACCGGCGATCAAGGCGTAGATGCGAGAGCAGGTCTTTCACATGCAGAAGGTTTATACGAAAAGATTTTTGTTGAATATGGCGATGACTCAGTAGCGCAGTTGGGTGGTGTTCACTTGGCCTGCGAGCAAGCGTCCAATATCTTGACGAAGATCCTTGAGTGGGGCCGTTTGATGAGCTACTTGGAACAAAGTACGCGCTACATCAACTACGACAATCGTCTTGGCGGACGTTATCGCTATTTCAGAGATCCAGAGATTCTGAATGGGCCATTTGGTACGCGGTATGTCGGTGACATGGACCGCATGTTTGACACCTACAGCAGTTTGGTTACATCGGTTACCGATCATGTCCGTTCGACGATTCCTCGATCTATCAACGATTCCGATTTTGTTTACCGACAAGCAACCCGTGCTAAAGCACTCGATGCCGTACGAGGAATTCTTCCAGCTTCAGCGCTCTCAAACGTTGGCGTGTATGGGACTGGGCAATCGTATGAATCGATGTTGTTGCGTATGCGTTCACATCCATTGCCAGAGGCTCGTCACTACGCGGATTTGATGCTCGTTGAATTACGCAAAGTCATACCAAGTTTCCTTCGTCGTGTTGACATACCTGAACGCGGTGGACGATGGAGCTCGTATCTTTCCGAAAATCGGGAAAACACAAGCCAACTCGTTGACGACATGTTTGGAGCTCTCGAACCAGAGCCCGTTTCCGAAGTCGTTTTAGTAGATTTCGATCCCGATGGCGAGAACAAGCTGCTAGCGGCAATTTGCTACGCGCATTCACATCTGCCTGAGTCGCAATTGCTTAAACGTGTTGAGAATCTTGATCAGGCAGAAAAGGTCAAGTTGATCACCGCCTATGTAGGAGATCGCGAAAACCGTCGACACAGACCAGGACGAGCTTTCGAGCGGACTGATTATCGCTTCGATGTACTAGGTGATTACGGCGCATTTCGCGACCTCCAGCGACATCGACTGCTCACAATCGAGTGGCAGCGATTGACTCCGCACCATGGTTTTGTCATGCCTGAACTTGTGGCAGAAGCAGGCATGGGAGAGCAATTTGAAGAGGCTATGGCTCGCTCAGGAGCCCTGTATGACTCGCTGTTACCCGACTATCCAGAGCAAGCGCCATATGCGGTTTCCATGGCCTACAGGCTCCGCTATTCAATGCAATTTAACGCTCGTGAAGCCATGCACATGCTGGAATTACGGTCAGCCCCTCAAGGTCATCCCGCATATCGGCGAGTCGCCCTCGAGATGCACCGTTTGATTGCCCAGCAAGCCGGTCACACTGCCATTGCCGCCGCTATGTCCCATATGACAATGGTTGCGCCAGATCTTGAAAGGCTCGATTCTGAGCGTAAATCTGAGTCGAGGAGACAAAAGACCTAATTCGTTGTTTTTGTAGTGAATTGGGCTATTGTTCGCGCGACAAGTGAAAGGGATATTGAATGTCAGACGACGAAATCATTGATGCAGAAGACCTAGATCCAGCGATGCTGATCGAGGTAGATCCAGATGCCGAAGTACTTGATGCCGACTCAATAGGCCTCGAGGGAGACGAAGACGCTTTTGGACTTGCCGACGACCTCACTGACGACCTAGCTGTAATTGATGAGTCCGAAGATCCAGATGCAATTCCCGTCACTTCAGACACAGTTGCCAAGAAGGGCAGCGACGACGATGACGATGATGACGATTTGCGCACTGAAGACGATGTTGAAGCAGATCTTGACTCGATCTTAAAAGAGAAGCTCACCGCTGCAGACGACACGCCTCTTGACGACGACGAAGAAGAAGATGGAGTTGTTGTCGATGACAAAACTGACGGCATGGAACGACTACAGCCACGCCGCCCGGACGAAACTCAATGCACTCAGTGCTTCCTGCTCGTTCGAAATAGTGCACCTGGTTGTCCTGTCGAGGATGATGCATGTCCATTGTTCAAGTAATTAAGCGCGTCGCCAATCTCGGTCGCGACGTTGCACGCGATGCCGTAGAGCATAATTCGGAGTTCATTGAGCAGGTCGCGAAGAAAGTAGAAGAAGTCAAAAATCAAGAAATGCCAAAGATCAATCAAGAGATTCGCAATGCTCGAGTTATCGGCGAGATGGCAGTCAAGATTGGTACACAGCGCGTAAAACAAATGGTCGAGGAATTTCAAAACAATTCTTCCGCCGACAAGCCTGACGAGCAATAAGTTTTGTGACAAGCAAAGTTCCGCTGTTTACTGTTCGCAGTGCAACAGCGGCCGATGCCTTTGCTTTGAGTGGTCTAGAAATTGAAGCGCGACTGGAAATTGCCTCGTTTCGGGGACACGAATCTTTACTGGCGGCAAATCCACTCATTGACCCCAATTGGGTCCCAACAGTTTCCAGCAGCTCCTGCCATGTGCTCGTTGCAGAAACGTCGGGACAAATAGTTGGTTACGCAAAAGGGGACATCAACGTCGAAGGCATGAGTTGCACGGTAAGCCACATCTATGTGGACCAAATGGCTCGCCAAATTGGAATCGGTGCTGGATTAATTACCGAACTCGCCCGTATTGCCAAGAGCCGTGGTTGCAAGACTTTGGACGGACTTGCTCTGCCAGGAGACAGAAAAATGAAGAATCTTTACGAGCGCGTTGGCATGCCAGCGCGCCTACTCATTGCTTCAAAAACTCTTTAACGACCCTGCCACACTGGTGGTCGCTTTTCGATAAATGCCATTAAGCCTTCTTTGGTGTCTTCTGATTGCAAGACTTTTCCAAACTCGGCATTTGTCATGTTGATCAGAGTCTCGTCGTTCTCGTAGGCCGCTGCAAGAACAATCTTGCGCGATGCCCACACAGCGAGAGGAGCAGCTAGACAAACCCGTGATGCCAATTCAAATGCGGATTCTTCCGCTTTGCCTGGCTCAACTAAACGATTAAGCAGACCCAGTTCGTATGCACGCTCGGCCGACAAAGGTTGTCCTGTCAAAATCACTTCCATCGCATTTGCTTGGCCAATGGCACGGGGAAGTCGAAACAAACCGCCTGCTCCAGCAATGAGGTTGCGCATTACTTCAGCGAGCCCAAAGGCCGAGCGTGTTGTTGCAACAACCATGTCTGCGGCAAGCACGATTTCGCAACCGCCAGCAGTAGCGAGACCGTCAACTGCAGCAATGATTGGCTTCTTACGTTGGCGATAGACAAAGCCACCAAAACCACCTAGGGCAGTATTGAGTGATCCTGCTTGACCAGAGTTGATTGCTTTCAGATCTGCACCTGCACAAAAAACAGGGCGCTCCTGACCAGAAGTGTTGGCGCGCAAAATTCCAATAACAACGTTTGTATCTTCTTCCATCTGGTTGATGGCAGCCTCGAGACCCTGAGCGACGTCGCCGTTTACTGCGTTACGTGCCTCTGGACGATTGAGAGTGATGAGTGCGACTTTTCCTTGAACTTCATAGTTGACGACGTCTGACATATCTACAGACTATGAGATCAGGACTACTCAGCGGAAGTCGGTGCGTCTGGCTCAGCGACTGCTGGCGCAGCAACTACCGGCTCAGCAATAGCTGCATCCGTTGCGGCAGGTTTTGCAGGTGCTGTTTTAGGCTTTACACGAACTGGACGCGTTGGACGCAGTGGACGTGGAGCAGAAACACCTGACGAGACTTCAATTCCAAAGAGTGAAGCAATCTGGGGGAGTAACGACGAAAGACGCTTTACTGTGGCAAGCAGAGCCTCTGAAGGCTGCTGTGGCAGTGTTGTCAGCTTTACTTGACCACGAATTGGCGAGAACGCGAGAGCTTCGAGCAATGCGATCCAACGATCTGGAGCAGTTTCAGTTGTAAGTCCGGCAGTAGCGGCCTGTGCAAGCTTGGCACCCAGTTCGGATGGAAACGGCTGACCAGCTTTTGGCGGCTCACTCGTCATCTTCAATGCGCGAACCGTGCGTCCAACTTTCAGAGCATCGGTAATGTCAGACAACCACAAGGTCTGCGCGGAGTCTTGACGCTCTTTGAGAGCAGTTTTCAATTCGGCGGCGAGTGCACGAGTGGTTTCGTCGCGCATCACCATTGGATCTTCAGATGCCACTACAACGGAGCGGAGATCGCGAAGATCAAGTGTTGCCAAGTCAGACTTAGCGGCTTCAGCTTTGTCTAACCAATCGGCAACGCGGAGTTTTGGCAACAAATTCTGCGCCATGGAGATCAAGCCGTCAGATGGAACCTCTGGTTTGCCATCTTTGCGAAGTTGATCATTCTGAATCTTGACTGCGTCGCGAACTGCCTTAATACCACCCTCAAGCGCACGCTCTGCAACGCCACGCTGTTCGACTGGCAATGTTTCAAGCACTGCTGTGCGATGAACATGCTTTGGCTTCAGACGCTTCGCTGTCGGACGCTTCGGCATCTCAGGAGGTGCCGTAAAGTGCGGTCGTGATGGTCGTGCTGGACGACCAGTTGTGCCATCAGGACGAGTGGATGCTGGACGGCGAGGAGCATTCGGATCGCGTGGTGGGCGAGCAGGACGACTATCGCCGTCGCGCTTACCTTTTGCATCGCGTCCACCCTTACGATCGGATTTAGGCTTGTCGGCAAGCTTTTGCGTTACAGGTGTAAATGACTTTTCACTTGCAAGCAACTCGAGCAGATTACCGCGTTGTCCTTTTTCGCGCATGTTTACAACAGACAGAACTGAAATACCATCGATATCAAAGTCGGCCTCGACCTTAAGAACATCGCCAGTCTTTGCATTGGCTGACAGTAACGAACCGTTCACCACACCCTTAGGCGATTTAGCTCCGGCGGCGCGCCAAGTCCAAGTTCCATCTTGGCGATTGCTGGTGAGTTCTATGTCGAGGCGGCGAGACATGGGGCTCTACGGTACAGCCATATGACCTAGTTCTCCAATGAGATCGCCATGGAACTACCGTAGAAATTATGACTATTTACGCTTACGGCGATCGAGTGCCTGTGATCCATGAAAGTGCGTTCGTACATCCCGACGCGGTGATCATCGGTTCAGTCACAATTGGTGCAGAGTCAACGATCTGGCCAGGTGCCGTATTGCGCGGTGATGACGGTGAAATCATTATCGGAGCACGAACCAGCATCCAAGACAACACGGTGATCCACACGATGCCCAATCAACCAACCGTTGTTGGTGACGACTGCGTGATTGGGCACATTGTTCATCTCGAATCCTGCACAATTGCCAATTCGGCTCAGGTTTCATCTGGTGCAATTGTTTTACACCGTGCAGTTGTCGGCACTGGCGCCATAGTTGCCGCAAATGCTGTAGTACTCAATGACACTGTTGTTCCACCGGGAGCGCTCGCGGTTGGAAGTCCTGCAACGATCAAAGAGGGGCGTGCTCGATCAATCGAAATCGAGATGGGTGCGATGATCTATGTCGAAAAGGGAAAGAAATTTCGAACAGACCTTCGCAAAATCTCTGATTAAAAGCTACTGAACTATTTGTAAGAGCGGTGAGATATCAAGATTCTCAAGCATCGGAAGATACAGACGTACAGCATCTTTGCGGAATCGAGTACTGAGATCTGAACGGAAGAACTTTGCACCTTCCCGAATCACATAGTTCAAAATAAAAAATTGATACGCCGACGGAAGAAATTCAATCTCGGCCCTGGTCAATGGATATACAGAGTGATATGCCTCCAAGAAGGCAACGAAACGTGGCTCAACCAGCGTGTGAGGTGAGTATGTGAAATGAGTTTTGTCACCAGTGTGCGAAGCAGCTCGTGAGAGAAAATAGAAGTCCAGCATGCGTGTGTCAATGCGAAACCAGTCATAATCCCAACGCGTAAATAGTCGTTTATCAGCACCTTCACCTTGAGTCACCGAAAAGTTTCCAAGATTCCAGTCGACCAAGATGGGTATCTTGTTCCATTCGTCAAAGTGAATGTCCTCTAGATGCTGTAGAAAATTATGGGTTGATGTTCGCAAATACTCGACATCACTCAAGCGCAAGTCAAAATTGCGGGGTGCAAATTCGCTCGACAGTTGCTCCAGTAGATGAATGGCATCACCTTTGACAGAGTTAGACGTAGCGGGCAAGTGCGGCGATGCCTCTGCACAAGACTTATGGAACGATGCAATTTCCCGAGCGAGAAAAACTATGTCGTCATTTGTGATGATCCGAGGTAGCTGTGTTCCTCTTTCTACATCGTTGTAGAACGCCGCCCAGCATGTTCCGTCATACCACGTAAAAGCACGGCCATTGCGCGGGAGAACTTGAGCAAGGAAACCAGCCCAGCGAGAGTTCTGCAATGACTGCACTAGTTTGAAAAGCCTGTCATGGTCTTCGGCAAACAAGAAGTACGAACCGTACGACGAAACCTTGCCAACAACGTGCGACCCATCATGGAGATGCAGCCGAAATACGTGATTAGTTGAAACGTGCGCACTGACTTCAACAATTTCAACGATTGTCCGGGGATCTCCGTAATCGGCCCATGCAAGGCGAACAATGCTTTCCGCGTTTTTCATCGCGGCAACAAACAGGTGAAGCGTTTAGGAGCGGAGTGACCGCACGCCGATAGGAGCGATGAGCCGGTAACCAGCAGCGTGTCGCTCTTCCTCAGATTCTCCACCCCAGAAACCATACTCATGGTTCTCGCGCGCAAAAGTTCTGCATGCTTCAAGCACTGAGCACTCCATACAAACCGATCGAGCCATTTCTTCACGTCGTTCGCGCGTTTGGGGACGCTCGGCAATAGCGGGGAAGAACACATTGGTGAGACCTAAACAAGCGGCATTCTCCATCCACTCATCGTCACTTTGAATCCGTTGTCCAAACTCGACTGCCGCCATAGTGCCCCCGCTGAACAGGACTCTAGCGGGTAAGTAACCGACTGGTCAATTACGGCGTATGACGTTTAATCAAGTAACGAACGAAGTCCGGCAACAAAAGCGGAGATATCTGCTGAATCAACGTCCCAGGCCGTCATCCATCGGAATTGGTTCTTTGCTGCGTCCCAATCCCAAAAGAAGGTCCAATCCCGAAGTGCTTTACTGACCGCCGGATCAAGGACGGGGTAGATGCTGTTTACAGCTGGGGGTGCCGACAATTGCAACATTTCTATGTTTTTCACTTCTGTAAAAAGTGACATAGCTGCAGAGTTGCTCGCGACACCGAGTTCGATGAATAAATCATTCTTCAACATGGCCAAATACTGTGCCGAGATGTACCTCATTTTTGAATACAACTGCGTTGACTGTTTGCGTACATACAGTGACCTTTTGGCAAGTTCGGTGTTAAAGAAAATTACAGCTTCACCAAACATCACACCAGTCTTTGTGCCACCAAACGTCAATACGTCAACACCTGCATCGATAGTGAACGATCGCAATGCTTCACGTGTTGCACCAAGTGCAGCGGTTGCATTACAAATACGCGCGCCATCCATGTGCACGAGCATGTTCATCTCATGAGCAGCAACACAAAGCTCTTTTACTTCTTGCGCTGAATACAACGTGCCCAATTCGGTTGCCTGAGTAATTGACACAACTCGTGGCTGCACATGGTGTTCGCTTCCGAAGAGATGCTCGAGAGAATGCAGGTCACTCGGGCGCAGTTTGGCATCACGTGAGGGGAGCTCAATCAGTTTTGCTCCAAGGAAACGCTCAGGAGCGCCAGCTTCATCAACCGCGATGTGCGCCCATGACGTACAAACAACAGCCTCTGCAGGTTGCAACATGTTTGCGAGTGCCATCACATTCGCGCCCGTTCCACCAAAAGCAAAACGCGTCACAACTTCTTTGCCAAAGAGCTCGGAGAATGCGGCTTCAGCGTCTTGTGTGTATTGGTCATTGCCATAGGCGAGTGCGTGACCGGCGTTTGCCTTATGCATCGCCTCCAGCACGAGGGGATGAGTACCAGATGCATTATCGCTCGAGAGCAATCTGCTTGGGGCAACAAGATGCGATGGAACTACGCGGGTAGACATCTATTCAGTATGCGCGGTAATGCTCGCATTTTGCCGGTTGATGACCTACCTTTTCGTCATGACGAAACAAACGGATCAGACGATTCAGAATGCGAAAAGCGTCAGTAACACCCAAAATCCAGTCATCACACAGGACCATCTCAAATGCCGGTGGTGCAGAAGTCCATTGCCAGCGAGTTCTGGTGCTGGTAGACCACGTGAATTTTGCTCACAGGCTTGCAGGCAATGGGACTGGGTTGCACGTCAACGCGCTACAGAACTTGCGCTGAGCGAAGACGAGCTGGTGATCACACGCACAGAGCGCGACAAACTTCGTGACCAGATCTTTGTACTTCGATGTGCGGTGCAGGATGTCGAACAAGATTTAGATCCATCAATTGATCCAACAACACGCGATTACAAGGCTGCGTTATCGTGGCTGTTGGACGCGGCTAAACCGTTAGTCCAGGATCAAAGTCAACCGTAACGGTCTGTTTTGTTCGTCATTGTACGCCCATAATCATAGTTATGTAAAGTTAGGATAAGCAATGAAAATAGGCAAATCAGGACCACATGCCATCCCCGCATCTGGTTTGAGCGCTCAAAGCATCGAGCATTCGTTTGATGAGATGTCTGCGCATGATGTGCAGTGGCGAAACGGCAAAGCGTTCTCACTGGCATACAACGCTGGTCCGGAAGTTTTAGCGATCGCTGAGGAGGCTTACAGGCGTTTTAGCGGTGCCAATGCCCTCAATACGGCCGCATTCCCCAGCCTCCGTCAAATGCAGGCTGAGGTGATTGAGATGGCCGGTGCCTGGCTTGGATCGACCGCAGATTCGGCTGGCTACTTCACTAGTGGCGGCACTGAGAGCATTCTGATGGCTATTAAAGCTGCCAGAGATCAGTTCCGGACCGAATCCTCAATCACCCATCCGAACATCGTTCTGCCGACTTCAGCTCATGCCGCATTTGACAAGGCCGCTGCTTATTTTGGCGTGGAATTGAGACGTGTCGCCGTGCTGCCCGACTGGCGCGCCGATGTTGCTGCCATGGAATTAGCCATCGATCAAAACACAATCATGATCATTGGTTCAGCCCCTCAGTACCCACAGGGTGTGGTTGACGACATTCCTGCATTGGCTGCCCTGGCCCAGCGTTTGGGCATCAATTGCCATGTCGATGCATGCATGGGCGGCGTCTCACTCGCCTACCTCAGCACACTCGGACATCAGATTGCGCCTTGGAACTTGCGCGTCGACGGCGTTACATCTATCTCCGTAGATCTACACAAATTCGGCTACACCTCCAAGGGTGCTTCGGTGATTATGTATGCAAACAAGAGACTTCGTTCTTTTCAAGGCTTCTTTACAGATCAATGGCTTGGCGGCGTCTATGCATCGAGTGGAATGCTCGGGACGAAATCTGGCGGTTCAATAGCTGCAGCGTGGGCGGTGATGCACTTTTTGGGTGATGATGGCTACCTACGCCTTACCAATAGTGCGCGCGTAGCAACAGAGAAACTCGCTCAACACATCACTACTCACCCTCATCTCGCATTGCTTGCTCAACCGGATGCACTACTACTTTCATTCGTAGCGCAAGATCCAACGCGTCTCAATATTTATGCCGTTTCTGATGAGATGTGGAAACGTGGCTGGTACATCGATCGTCAAGAACCACCCCAGTCTTTGCACTGCACGGTCAACGCGGTTCATGAATCGGTCATTGATGAGATGCTTGCCGATCTAGATGCAGCCATCACGATTGTGCTTGACACTGGGATTACTGGAGAAGTTGGTGCATATGGAACATTGTCGTGATTGTGTCGGCAAGTAGGGTTTCGTCATGACGCAAAGCAGCGAATCTAAACCGTTCACTGTTCCAACGATCGAAGAAGTCTTTGCGCTTCTGAGTGCTTTCAATCCAGCTGAGAATGGTGCCAAAGTAGTTGATCAAGCAAAGCGATCCGTCGAATCAGTTATCGCTAGTTTGCAATTGATTTTGCAATCCATGGAAAATTTCAACAGGGTCGCCGAGCGTGTTGATAAGTTGCTAGATGAAATCGAAGATCCGATAAAACAACTTGCTGATGCCGGCACTCTCCTAGCCGATCTTGCGAACAAGCTGGCACCGCTGGTAGATCTTTTGCCGAAGAAAGATAATTAAGCGCTACTGCGCTATTGCAACAGATTGCGCAAGAGTTGCGCTTGTATTTGCAATCTTCACAGTCTCTGGTCGACTTAGCGCAATGATTTGCGAGTCGACCTGGTCTTTGACGCCTGCGAGTGGCAACACGTTAAGCACGCCCTGTCCGTTGCGAAGCACATCCACCAACTGATCGCCCTGACACAACACCACGGACTGACCACTGATCACGATGTGCGCGGCGGTAATTTCGGACTCAACATGGTTCCGCAAATATTTAAACACCTCGCGCACTGACTCGAGTTTGATACCTGCATCGAGCAATGTCTTGATTACACGAAGTTCAAGTAAGTCGCGGTAGCTGTACACGCGCCTCGAACCACTGCCTGCAGCGTCGCAACTAGAAGGACGAATCAAATCGGTACGGGCCCAGTAATCGATCTGGCGATACGTAATGCCGACGATCTCCGCTGCTTTTTTTCCACTGAACCCTTGACCCATAGTTCAAGGTTAGGTGCGTAAAACGAGTTTGACTATCCCTGAAAATCCTCTGGCCTTATGCTGTCAATAAAATCACGAAACTCGTCCAGAATCTCCTCTTCGGTGTCCGCGCTCGTAACGGCTGTCGCCTTGCCCACTTCATCCATAAGGGATTCAGTCGCGTACATCGGTACGCCAGCTCGCAAGGCAACGGCCACAGCATCCGACGGACGGCACGAAACTATGCGCTCCCCGCCACTCCCCTTCAGATGCAACTCAGCAAAATAGGTGCTATCCACAACTTCAGTGATGACGATGCTCTTCAATTCAGCATCAACTACTCCAAAAAGTGAGACGAAAAGATCGTGAGTTAGTGGACGCTCGGGGGTGATTCCTTCCAGGGCAAAGTGAATCGAAGAAGCCTCTGGACCACCTATATAAATTGGCAACATCCGACGACTACCGTTTGATTCCCGCAACATCAAGATGGGCGTATTGCTGGGCATCTCGAGTCGTACACCCTCGAGATCGAGTTCGATCAGCACTACTGTGAGCGCCCTTCGTTGTAGCCACGCGCAGCGACCGTCACGAAAGCTGTTCGAAGTTGGTCGGCAAGATCGGTCAATTCATCAAGCAACTCCATCGCCTCTTGTCGAGCGGCCGGGTTGCGCTGTCGCAAGAACGGCATGATCCGTTGTTCGAACAGGCCAAATTCTCGTTCTGCAGAATGTTTCCAAGTCTTCAGATGTCGAACATCGATTCCTTTTGCAATAAATTGCGCGGCAATTGAAACGATCTCTTTATCGAGGGGGCTATACATTTCGATATCGCCAACCATTCGGGGCTTCACGAGACCATTTGACACCAATGACTTCAACACCACATCATCTGCATCCAACTCTTGCAGTAGCTCATTGCGGCTGATTGACGAAGTGTCATCAGCCTTCTTCGCATTGCGTGTTGGCGCACTTGGTGCTTTGGAAAGATTCTGGCGCGCAGCAGGGTGTCCACCACTTGTCGCTTCACTTCTCACGATGTGTGGAGAGGTGTCGTCGTAAGGCCTGATCATTCCATCACTTGTGTCGCCTTCAAGTTTTGTGCGAATTACTCGAAGAGGCAGATAGTTCTCTCGCTGTTCGCGCAAAATAAATCGAAGTCTCTCGACTTCAGATCTGCTGAACTTGCGATATCCGGATGCAGTGCGCTCAGGCTCAATCAGACCTTGACTCTCGAGAAAACGAATCTTTGAAATAGTGACGTCAGGGAACTCTTCAAGGAGTAGTCCGAGCACCTCACCAATTGAGAGATAGTTTTTGTCAGTCATCACAGGTCGTACATTCTGCCACTATTTCGGTGAAAACTAAAAAGCAGCGCTAGTTGCTGGCACCGTCGAAAAACACCATGCGATACTTACCCACTTGTAATTCGTCACCATTTTGCAACAAGATCTCATCAACACGTTCCTGATTCACGTAGGTGCCATTGAGCGATCCCATGTCGGTCATGACATAGCCATCACTTCCAAGTCTCAATTCTGCGTGACGGCGCGAAACGGTGACGTCGTCAAGACAGACTGTGCATTCTGGATTACGTCCAATTTCAACTCGATCAAGTGCTAACGAAAACCGTTCTCCCGAACGCTCGCCCGAACGCATCACCAACAGGCCGTGAGCATTCTGGCTTCCGCGAATCTCGCTAAGAAGTACTTGTACATTGTCTTGATCCCCTGGTGCATCCTGTAAAGGATCGACTTTTGCCAGAACTATTGTGCGCTCGCTTGGATGGTCAAGAACCGTGCCGCACGACGAACAAAATGTGGACTCGGGAGGATTTCGATGCCCACAAGAATTGCAAAATGTATAGGCCATACCCATACCGTAGCGTTCAGCCAAGACGCCCTGCGCGAAGGTTTGCTCGAATAACGGGTACATACATGACGGCTGTGTAGTAGCTCAAGGTAAGGCCAGGCGCTGCGAATATCCAGCCCAACAAGGTTGCTCCATCTGCGAGCCCGCTAGTGCTGGACCCCAATAAGAGCAATGGCACCGATGTCATTAAGAACAGCGTGTACCACTTACCCCAATAGCTGACAGCAAATCTCTGCATGCCAAACATCGTCCCGATCAACATGGCACCACCAATTGCGATTTCCCGAACCATGATGGCGATACAGAACCAACTCGGCACCCCACCATCGATCATTACGCCAATCGTTGCAACGATGAAAAGCATCCTGTCCACGAACGGGTCAAAAACTGATCCAAAGACAGACGTTTGATTCAGTTTTCGAGCAACCCAACCGTCGATCCAATCGGTATAGGAAATTGCACCCAACAACCAAGCAGCTCCTGCACGATTGTCCCGACCGAAAAGCACGTACAGAAACACAGGGAGCAGACACAACCGCGCCAATGTGATCGCGTTTGGTACCGAAAGCATTCCTGAGGTCAATTTCGACTTATCTTCAGTCATAATTACTGACACTACAATCTTCGTCATGCCATCGCTGTTTACACGCATCATTCTTGGCGAGATTCCTGGACATTTTGTACACAGAGACGAAATTTGTGTCGCGTTTTTGACGATCAATCCAATCACCACTGGCCACACCCTGGTTGTTCCAATAGAAGAGATTGACGAATGGACCAATCTTTCAGATGCAACTTCAACCCACTTAATGCTTGTCGCAAAACGGATTGGGTTGGCCCAAAAATCACTCTATAAGTGCAACCGCGTCGGACTTATCATTGCCGGTTTTGAAATACCACATTGCCATCTGCATGTAATTCCTACTAACACAATGGATGATTTATCGTTCGAACATGCCGCCGCACACGTCGAAACCGCTCAACTAGCAGATCAAGCTCGACAACTCAGTTTGGCTCTTAAAACAGTTTGAGTTCGTCGACTGGCTCAGTCTGCGTCAACACAACCGGCTCAATCAGTTCGCTTCCGTTATTACGAGAGCTATTTACTTTCGTGCTCACCGCGCAAACAACAAGAGCATCGTTCGGAACAGCCTCCAATTCAACGAGTGGGCTCTGAGTATTTACATCAAGCCAGTTATTGACACCTTGTTCGTCCAACAGCACAGGCATCCGATGATGAATCTCGCCCACCATGTCATTTGCATTTGTTGTCAACGCAACCACAGTATGAAGTAACTGGCTATTCGGTTGGTTTGGATCTTTCCATGAAGTCCAGAGACCCGCGATTGCCAGAACTCCCCTATGAGAGAAACGAGATTCCAAACGTGGCGAAAAGTAGAACGGTTGTTTCACCGATTTCATTGGTTTTGTTTCGTCATGACGTAATTGCTCTTTCCATTCGAAATATCCGTCCATGGGAAGTACGCAACGGTTGTTGGAGACCAAATCACGAAACGAAGGCTTCTCTGCGACCGTCTCCACTCGAGCGTTGATCATGCTCGCAGCACGCGAAGAGTCCTGTGCCCAACGCGGTATCAGGCCCCAAGAAAAATTCACCAGCGAGCGCGTATTTGATTCGTTTACAACTGCAAAGACACGACTCGTTGGCGCAACATTGAAACTTAATGACAGTTCGTCAGTGTCAACTCGCGCCGCAAATGCTTCTGCAACCTGTGCAGCCGAGGTCTTACGTACAAATCTTCCACACATGAGCTAAAAAATAGTACAGCTCAAGACCAAAGTCCGCCTGGAGTTGCAAAGATCAACACAAGAACGGGAGTAACAATCAACCCCGGCAATAGTGAACCAAGTCTGATCTTTTTAATATCCAACAAGTTCAAACCAATTGCCATGACTGCCAGCCCGCCTGCTGCAAAAAGTTCTGTTCGCATCCGATCGTCCAGCAATAAATCCAATCGTGTTCCAAAGAGTGTCAAAGTACCTTGAACAATGAAAACACTCACTGCACTAAACATTGCACCGATCCCATATAACGCAGTGAAAATAACTGTCATAAAACCATCAAGACTCCCCTTGATGATGTACAGCTGAGGTGTCTTGCCGCTGGCATCTTCAATTGCGCCCAAGATGGTGAGAGGTCCGACACAAAACAACAGTGAAGCCGTAACGAATCCCGTCACAAACCGATTGTCGGTGCTATCCGACGCAAATCTCGCCTTCAATCCCTCGCCTAATTGTGTCAAACGATCTTCAATCCGAATGATTTCGCCAATAATTCCACCGAAGACCATACCCACAAGTGGAAAAACGATGTTGTGAGTCTTCAGCACATCGCTCATCCCAAGTGCAACGGTGACCAAACCAATCACCTGCACAACCGTCACTCTTATTCTTTCGGGAATTCGGTGTCCAATAATGAGACCAAGTCCGCCACCACCAAGCACTGTGAACGTATTTATTAACGTACCTAGACCACGCATTGAACACCTCCGCTGAGATCAACAAGGTTACGTCGTATCAACTACCCATATCGCTACGGCTCAGATATTTTGCAGCCATACTGGTGGGCATGGTTCTCGTATGGGCGTGCGGCGCAGCATTGTTGTACGGAGTCGCAGATTATTGCGGTGGTCGAGCCTCTAAGGTTTCCAAAGCTGCCGCTGTCACCTTTCTCGGACAATTCGTAGCGCTAGTGCTTCTCGCAATCGTTATCGCATTTGGCAACACACCCATGATGAGCGCTCATGATTGGTGGTGGAGTGGTTTTGCAGGAGCAGGCGGCGCAGTGGCAATCGTTGCTTTCTACCAAGCGATGTCAATCGGATCCATGACGGTAATAGCCCCGATGACCGCAATCGTCGGAATGTGCAGTCCTGTTGTAGTTGGTCTTATTCAAGGCGAGCGTCCTGCTTCTATCGCCTACTTGGGAATAGCTTTGGCGGCAATCGCTGTGGCTCTCGTTGGAGATGCACTCGGTCACCACGATCTTCCCACTCCGATGCGTGCAATAGTTTTTGCGTTTATATCCGGTCTCGGGTTTGGTGTGATTTTCGTTTGTCTTGCGCAAACATCCGATGATGCAGGTTTGTGGCCGCTGCTAGGACAACGCATGGTGAGTGTTCCAACTGTTGCGCTAGTTGCGTACCTTGGCTCGGGACGGATTCATGTTGCTCGCAAAGTTTTACCACTTGCAGCACTATCTGGGTTACTCGACACAACAGCAAATGGTCTGTACCTACTGGCAATCCACGGCGAATTGCTCTCACTTGTCGGCGTGATTACAGCGCTATACCCAGTTTCCACTGTGGGACTTGCGGTCACACTCGATAAGGAGAAATTACACAAGAGTCAGATCATCGGGCTTGTACTCGCAGCAATCTCGCTGTCGATGGTTGGCTACGCGTCAAACGCGTAATTGCATTGAATCGTCGGGTTGGCGGGATTTGAACCCGCGACCACTTGTCCCCCTGACAACTTCTACGCACTCACACAAACCAAGCGACTCACAACTTTTGCAACGCGCAATGCGAAGCCGACGATCTAGCGCAAGGGCTTGAATCGTGAAATTTAAAAAATTGTTTTCACCACTTGCGAGGGTTTTTTCGTCCACCAACCGGACCATCTGGCGGAGCTTCGCCGTAGCCCGTCTGTCGCAGATCGCAAACTGAGCAATCCCAATACTGATCTAATGGTTCTTTCGATATTTCCGTCCATTGCCCGCATCCCCAACATTGATTACGATGCTTCTGAAAAGAAGGCCTGCATTTCCGACAACGTGGGTGCAGAACTGGTTCATCCGTTTCAGCCCCGCACTCAACACAATATCTCTGGATATGAGCGAACTTAGGACGGTTCTTTTCGTTTTGTTTTCTCTTCCAAACCATCCATTGGCGGAATGAGAAAAACATCAAAACCAACGCAAGCAACCACCACATGTCTCAACCATACACAAATGACCCCTACTGGCAATCGCCATCGGGAGCGTGTCCATTAGAGAAATGTCGCCGACGGCCATAATCCCAACCCAAGCCGAATCGGCTCGGAGTCAATGTAATCCAGATCGTTGAAAGCGTCTGCGACAGATAATTTCTAGTTTTGGTTTGGGCCAAAGGTTGGGAAAAACGGATTTTTTGAATGGTTCCCGATCTCTCGGAAACCTAGATGCAATAAAGTCGGGCTGGCGGGATTTGAACCCGCGACCTCTTGTCCCCCAGACAAGCACGCTAACCAAGCTGCGCTACAGCCCGCATCTCGACCAATTACCCTAGCGAAAGAGATCTATAACTCTCCAAGACAAATACATGATCAATGCGCCGACAAGTAGTTTGAAATGCCACGGCACCGATACATCTTCATCTGTCGAGCTCTGCGCAAGCTTTTTTAGATTGAGTGTTTTAGCAGTCAGCTGACCATTGACGGTTACATCAGCAATGGGCTTCAAACATTTGGGACAGGATCCGTCGACCAACATTGCGCTCGGCGCCAAATACTTTGCACAATCTTCACACCAAGGCATGTCTTTACTCTGAGCGTTTGCGAACACGCATCTTGATAGGTGTTGAACCAAATTCGAATTTTTCGCGGATGCATCGCTCTAGATAACGAAGATATGGCGCTGGAAGCTCACGATTCACGAACAAAGTGAATGTTGGAGGATCGGTAGCCCCTTGGAGTGCATAGAGAACGCGTGCACCACTACCAGCTGGTTGCTTTTGTTGTGCTTCAGCCATCACTTTGTTGACATCTCGAGTTGGAACACGCTTGTGATAATGAACGATGCACTCTTGCAAAATTGGCAAGAGTCGGTGAACTCCCTTACCTGTGAGTGCTGAAACTTTGAGCACTGGGGCATCACCGATGAAATACAACTTGCGAGTCATCTCGTTGTCAATGTGCTCACGACCCTCAGCATCAAGTGTCTCCCACTTATTGAGAATCACGATTACTGGACATCCAGCTGCATCGATACGTTCGGCAAGTCTTTGATCCTGACTCGTAATGCCGTCATGCGCATCAATTACCAAGAGCGCAACGTCTGATTCATCGACTGCACGAAGTGCGCGAACGAATGAGTAATACTCAGCCGATTCGTCAACTTTGCTTTTACGACGCATACCCGCCGTGTCGACAAACACCATTGGTCCGTCCTCAGTATCAACCTGAGTGTCGATTGCATCTCTTGTTGTACCAGGCATGTCGTGCGTAATCGAGCGATCCTCGCCTACCAACCTGTTGAACAGTGTGCTTTTGCCAACGTTCGGTCGACCAACTATTGACACACGTGGAATACCCGGCGCACGAATGGCATCACCAAGTTCTGGCTCTGGCTCTAGATCAAGTGCCTCAACCCGTTCGAGAATCGCATCGAGCAAGTCACCAGACTTACGGCCGTGCAAAGCTGAAACTGCTACTGGCTCACCAAATCCGAGCGACAGGAAATCCCAACGATCGGATTCGCGTCGTTCAGAGTCAATTTTGTTGGAAACTACGAGTACAGGACGGTCGACTTTGCGCAACCATTGTGCGATCAGCTCATCGTCGTGGGTCACCCCAACCCAGGTGTCAACAACGAACAACACCAAATCTGCAGCACGTGCTGCCTCTTCCACTTGACGACTGACTTTGGTATCCAGCTCAGATCCGCCAGGCATCCAGCCGCCTGTGTCAACAACGCTAAATTTTTTGCCAATCCATTCGACATCTCGTTCAAAACGATCGCGCGTGATACCTGGTTGATCCTCGACAATCGCAACTTGAGCGCCCAAAAACCTATTGAATAGAGTGCTCTTGCCCACATTGGGTCGTCCGACGATCACAACGGTAGGCAATCGTTCAGTCACAGATGCATTCTACAAGCGGTTTGCGCGAGAACGATGAGCACTAAAGTGAAGTCGTGACAGTGAGCAAAGATGTGATCAATCAATCGCAAGTAGATCGCGTCCTACTCGCAGCCCCTCGAGGCTTCTGCGCTGGTGTCGAGATGGCCATCAAAGCTCTTTCCTGGATGGTTCGCACGTTTCCCGCTCCTGTGTATTGCTTTCACGAGATCGTGCACAACAAGTCGGTTGTCGATCGCTTCATCGCGCAAGGCGTCATCTTCGTCGACGATATCGATGCGATTCCCGCCGGAAGCCCAATTATGTTGTCGGCTCACGGCTCTGCTCCTGAAGTGGTCTCAAGTGCAATATCTCGCGGAGGTTACGTAGTTGATTCGGTCTGTCCGCTTGTCACAAAAGTGCACCATGAGCTCCGCGTGCGCTCAAACAAGGGATACAAAATCGTATACATCGGACACGAAGGTCATGAAGAAGCAGTTGGCACAATGGCGGTCGCTCCACATGCCACCACCCGTGTTGAAAAGATCGAAGATGTTGCCGCGCTACCCGACACAAACGAGCCACTCGCACTACTTGCTCAGACGACTTTGTCTCACCGAGACTGGCAAGAAGTAGCGCAGGCAGTCAAAGTTCGTTTTCCTCAAGTATGGCAACCCGGGAAAAGCGATCTCTGCTTTGCCACGACCAATCGACAAACCGCGCTGATGCAAATCGTTCAAGATTGTGACGCTGTGATTATTATCGGTTCCTCAAATTCTTCGAACACTCTTGCATTAGAAAAACTTGCGCGTTCTATGAATTGCAAAACCGTCTTACGCATCAACTCAGCGAGCGAGATCCCTGACAATATTTCGGGAACTGTTGGAGTAACAGCCGGTGCATCCGCACCCGAAGAGCTCGTAATGGCTGTAGTGAATCGCCTTGCACCACGCTTAGGTGTTGAGGAAGTCAGGCTCACAACCGAAGACGAGTATTTCCCGCCACCACGCAATATCCGTCAATTGCAGCATGCAATAGAACAAGCCTCTACCGTCATGATCGGTGGAAATTTTTTGGGTGGTCAGCACTTGGATGATCGCTCAGTGAGTGCCAGCACCGTTTTGCAGAAACTTACGAATTAAATTCCTGACAGTTTGTTCTAATTACGAGGCACTTTGCTCCAGGCAATCTCGCGATCAACGCGAACGTCGCCAGGAAGTCCGAGCATTCGCTCACCAAGAATGCTTTTCATTACTTCGCTTGTTCCGCCTTCAATGCTGTTGGCGCGAGCACGCAAGAATGCCTTAGGTACAGAGTCAAAGCTCATTGCTGTTTCTGGTCGAACCATTTCATAACTTCCGTACAACATGCCGTGCGCACCCATCAATTCAATGCAGAACTCATAAGTCTGCTTATTGAGATCAGCACTGGCCATCTTGCCGATTGAACCCTCTGGTCCTGGAACTCCAAGTTTACGATTCTGTCCTGCTCGAATGTTGGTGAGCCGAAGCACCTCAGCTCTGATCCACAATTGAGTTAACTTGTCACGAGTTGCAGCATCACGCTCCTCGGCTGGCATCTTTTCCCAAATCTTCATTGCTTCGCGGATAGGACCAGACGCCCTCGGTGGAATCGCACCTCCAATTGCCACTCGCTCGTTCATCAATGTTGTCAAACTGACTCGCCATCCATCGCCCGGACCACCAAGCGTTTCCGCAACTGGTACGCGCACATCGGTGAAATAGACCTCGTTGAATTCAGCTTCACCTGTCATCTGCCGCAATGGTCGAACTTCAACTCCAGGTGCCTGCATATCAACGACTACTGCCGTCATTCCAGCATGCTTCACAGCATCTGGATCCGTGCGCACAACGAGTAGACCCCACTTCGAGAGATGGGCCAACGTTGTCCATACCTTTTGACCGTTGACCAGCCATTCGTCGCCGTCTTTGATTGCTTTCGCAGAGAGTCCAGCAAAGTCAGAGCCAGAACCTGGCTCGGAAAACAACTGACACCAAATCTCTTCACCGGTAAACAGTGGTCGCAAATATTTCTTGCATTGTTCTGGTGTTCCCCACTCGACAACGGTTGGACCACACATTCCATAACCGATCGGGTTTCGCGCATAAGCATTTGGGCCACCAGCTGCCGACAGTCTCTCACTCACGATTTTCTGGTGCTTCGGTGACAGCCCAAGACCACCTGAGCCGACAGGAAAATGCACCCATGCGAGGCCGCGGTCGAACTGCTCTCCCAAAAATACCACCGGTTTAGTTTTGCTCGGTGGAAAGGCGTCAAGTAATTCGGTGATCGCGTCATTAATGATTTGTTCGTCCAACGTCGTCTGCATTTGCTCTGTCGACATATGCCTCTACTCCTTTTACTATTTCTAAGTTCAAAACAAATCTAGTAACCCCTGAGACTTTACGCTTTATTGGTCTAGTCAATTTTTGAAACGAAATTACCTAAAGCGTCAAAATTTGGGCTAACTTTTGCCTATGTTTCCAGGACAGATAGCAGCAGTCACCCCAGATAAGCCAGCCATCATCATGGCTTCAACTTCTCAAGTTATTACGTATAAAGAGCTGGACGAAGCGGCCAATCGTTTGAGTCAGTTGCTTTTTCAACACGGTTTACTTCCCGGCGACCACATCGCAATCTGTCTCGAGAATCACCCCCGCTACTTTGAAGTCATCTGGGGTTGCCACTATGCAGGACTGATTTATACAGCGTGCTCCAGTCGTCTTACGTCCGATGAGCTCTCATACATCATCAACGATTGCAACGCAAAAGCTTTCATTACGAGCAAGTACAAGGCTGACCAAGCCGACGAAATTTCAGATGTAATTCCAAACGTTGCAGTCCGGCTCATGCTGGACGGTGTGATTGATGGATACGAAAGCTACGAGGACATCGTTGCCCTGCAGCCAACACTTCCACTCACCGACCGTGTTGACGGTTCCGACATGCTGTACTCCAGCGGAACAACCGGTCGACCAAAAGGTGTCGCGCTCAATCTCGGCAAATTGCCGCTCGGCTCACCAAACGGTGTTACTTCACTTGGACAATTCCTGTTTGCGATGAATGAAAACACTGTCTACCTCTCCCCCGCACCGCTGTACCACGCAGCACCACTGCGTTGGAATCTTGCAGTACATCGTGTTGGTGGCACGACAATCATCATGGAGCACTTCGATGCCGAAGAATATTTGCAACTTATCGAAAAACACCAAGTGACTCATTCCCAAACTGTTCCAACGATGTTTGTTCGACTACTCAAACTCCCCAACGAAGTACGAACTCGATACAACACCTCATCACTCACCCACATCTTTCATGCAGCTGCACCATGCCCAATCGATATCAAACAGCAAACAATCGAATGGCTTGGTCCGATCGTTCATGAGTATTACGCGGGCAGCGAAGGTAATGGATTTGTTTACTGCAATTCGGAACAATGGCTTGCCCACCCAGGCACGGTCGGTCAATCACTGCAGGGTGTCATCCATATCCTCGATGACGATGGCAAGGAACTAGAGACCGGCCAAACCGGAACGATCTACTTTGAGAGTTCAGCAAAATTCGAATATCACAATGATCCCGAGAAAACACAAGCCTCGAAGGATTCGCTTGGACGAGGTTGGTCAACCCTCGGCGACATTGGCTACCTCGACAGTGAGCAATATCTCTACCTCACAGACCGCAAGGCATTCATGATCATTGCGGGTGGCGTCAACATTTACCCGCAGGAAGCAGAAAACATTCTTGTTTCTCACCCAGATGTTATTGACGTTGCAGTTTTTGGAATTCCCAATGACGAATTCGGCGAAGAAGTGAAGGCCGTTGTCCAACCAACAACGATGCCCGCCACACTCGAAGATGCCAAAAAACTCGAACGCATTCTGATCGAACACTGCAAGGCGTCTCTTGCTTCTTTCAAATGTCCTAAGTCTGTTGACTTTCGAACGGAGCTTCCGCGACATCCGACGGGCAAGCTCTACAAAAGGCTATTGAAAGATGAATACTGGGCAGCCGCTGGACGAAGCATTTAAAGCAACTCTGTGACTCATCCATTTCTAGACACGCGTCTTCCTATTGCTTTTGCGCATCGCGGTGGTGCAAGCGATGCACCGGAGAACACCATGCCCGCTTTTGCCAGAGCAATCGAGCTTGGATACACATACCTAGAAACCGATGTGCACGCCACTCGTGATGGTGTGCTCTTAGCTTTCCATGATGACGACCTCTTACGTACGTGTGGTGTGGCGGGAAAGATCAGCGAACTTGATTACTCCGAAGTACGTAATGCTCGCGTCAATGGAACCGAGCACATTCCCCTGTTGCGGGATCTTTTCGATGCATGGCCACAAGCGCGCATCAATATTGATTGCAAATCTGATGCAGCTCTCCTTCCGTTAATAGATGCGCTACGCCCACCACATGTCCTCGACAAAGTTTGTGTTGGTTCCTTCAGCGATAAGCGACTATCTGTTCTTCGCGAGACCTTCGGTCCTGCGCTTTGTTCGTCACTTGGTCCAAAACAAGTCGCGTTGCTTCGTGTGCGAAGTTGGATCGGAGTTGTCAAACCTTTCGAGGGTGCACTTGCAGCACAGATCCCCCTCAAACAAGGTCCAATAACGCTCACCGACAAGCGGCTGGTTGACGATGCACACAGCGCGGGCTTGCAGGTTCACGTATGGACCATCGACGAACCCGACGAGATGGAACACCTCCTAAACCTGGGTGTGGATGGAATCATGACTGACAAACCACTCGTGCTGAAGCAAATTCTGCAGAATAAAGGCCTCTGGAATTCGCCGATCAACTGATTGGCACTACTAGATTATTTGTGTGACCCCTACGAGGATGCGGCTCAGCCGACGCTTCGGTGAACTCCACCACGCCTAACTCAAACGCCCATCTCTCGGGATCTGGTTTGATCTCTGCAGATGAAATCAGTTTGTCGTACCCAGATTCGACTGAGGCCTTGCGCGACGTAACGCTACAAATCGCTGAACATGAATTCGTTGCACTTGTCGGCCCAAGTGGTTGCGGAAAATCAACTCTGCTGCGCGTGCTCAGCGGGCTTCAGCCGCCAACAAGCGGTTCTCTGTCGAGCGCGACTAGCGATATCGGCTTTGTGTTTCAAGACCCAACACTGCTGCCTTGGCGTTCAACAATTAGAAACATTGAAACATTGCTCGAATTGCGCGGGGTTAACGCAAAAGAACGTCAAGTAAAAGCTCAAATAGCTCTTGACTCTGTTGGATTACACGACAGCGCACACAAATACCCACGCCAACTTTCGGGAGGTATGAAAATGCGAGCTTCACTTGCTCGCACGCTTGTAACGGATCCAAGCCTGCTTTTGCTCGATGAGCCTTTCGCCGCAGTAGACGAATTTACTCGCGAATCATTGAATGACGATCTACTTGCAATGTTTACGGCGGCAAAATTTTCCGCGATTTTCGTAACACATTCAATCTCTGAAGCTGTTTATCTCTCACAACGTGTCATCGTCATGTCGCCACGGCCTGGAACCATCGCCCATGAGATACAAGTCCCCTTTGAGTACCCACGAACCCCCGCACTTCGTTACAGCCCCGAATTTGCTAATTGCTGTGGGCAGATTGCTGCGCTCCTGCGAGAAATGCAGACAGCATGAGCGCAAAAACAACGCTTCAAAGGTTTGTCGCTCGGTACCTTGGCCCGTCCGTCGTGTTTTTCTTGTTTTTGACTGCTTGGTATGCACTCGCCTACGGACTCAAGAACAATTTCTCTCCGGCATCCAATGCACCAATGATCATTCCGCCACCGCACAGACTCTTCGAAGATATTCATGGCATTGTGCGCACCAAAATCTTTACTGCATTGTGGATCTCCCTCAAAACCACACTCGTAGGTCTCACGTTGTCAATCTGTATAGGGCTGATTGCAGGAGTATTGATGGCACAAGCAAAATGGCTCGAGCGTTCAATTTGGCCGTATCTCATCGCACTGCAGGTCACACCGATCATCGCTATTGTTCCTCTCATCGTCAAGCTGGTGGGTTCAAATTTCGGAGCACGAGTGCTGGTGACGGTCATTATTTCTCTCTTCCCCATCGTCTCCAACACACTGTTTGGTATTCAATCGACTCCAAAAAACATGCACGATCTCTTTACCCTGCACAAATCCGGGCGAACCACACGCTTGATCAAACTGCAATTGCCTGCAGCGAGCCCAGCAATTTTTAGCGGCCTGCGCATTTCCGCTGGACTAGCAGTCATTGGCGCCATAGTGGGCGACTTCTTTTTTACAAAGGGTGACCCCGGTCTCGGCAAACTCATTACTCAGTTCTTCCTCAACAGCCAGGCTGGCCCGATGTTTGTCACAGCGTTGATGGCCACACTTTTGGGGCTTACGCTATTTGTTGCGTTTGGTCTCCTCAATACTTGGGTTGTCGGCAGATGGTACGAAGGTTCAATTTCACAATGAAAAGAGAGATAAACAACATGAGCAAGCGAAACTTGACGATCACTAGTGCAATCACGTTGGGTGCCGCCCTATCACTTCTGAGTGCATGTGGAAGCAGCGACTCGGTAGCAACAGACACAACTGCTGTAGCCGCGTCGGCAACCGGAGTTTCACTTGCTGGCGTTTGTCCAGCCACAGTTGTTGTCCAAACCGACTGGTTTCCTGAGTCTGAACACGGTGGTGTTTATCAACTCATAGGCGATGATGCCGTCGCATCAAAAGACAACGGTGCAGTAACCGGATCGCTGGTTGTCAACGGAGAACCAACAGGTGTGAACCTCGAAATTCGTGCTGGTGGTCCATTCCTCGAATCCCCTGTTGTTACCGAGATGTACCAAGACAATGCAATCACTTTTGGCTACGTAGGAACCGATGTGGCCATCACTCGTTACAACGATGCTCCAACTCTTGCGGTATTTAACGCTCTTAACGTAAACCCGCAAGTTTTATTGTGGGATGCCACCAAGCATCCAGAAACTAAAACTATTGCTGAGGCTGCCAAAACTGTCAAGTCGTTTTACGTTTATGGAGAACCTTCCTGGATGAAGTATTTCATCGCACAGGGACTCATCAACAAAGATCAGGTTGACTCCAACTACAAAGGCAATTTGCTGCTCGCAACAGACGATGCAGCGCACCAAGGTTTCGTAACTTCTGAGCCGTACAAATATGCAAACCTTGAAACTGGTGCCATCACAACTGGTTATCAACTCATTCATGAAGCAGGCTGGAACTCATACGCTCAGAACTTGGCAATTCGTAAGGATCGCCTTGA
Source organism: Ilumatobacteraceae bacterium (assembly GCA_044339005.1). Classification (GTDB taxonomy): domain Bacteria; phylum Actinomycetota; class Acidimicrobiia; order Acidimicrobiales; family Ilumatobacteraceae; genus UBA3006. Next base: position 10,079 of record JBIIWI010000001.1, on the reverse strand, counting down.
GGAACTTCGCCCATGTCTCGAAAAGATTGTTCCTGTATTACAACAGGCCCAGATTGACTACATCGCTGACCCTTCTCGAGCCAATGCACTGATTATCTCAACCGTAAAGACTTACGACAGCTGGTGGAGTCAGTCAGAGGGCGACGTTGCCAATGGTGCTGCATCACAAAAGGATCTAGGAATCGTCGGAAACGGCGAAACCGCAACATTTGGCGACTTGGAAGAAACACGCGTCAATGACTTCATTGCCAAGGCAACACCTATCTTGCGCGAGCAGGGTCTTGAGATTGCCGATATCGCAGCAGGCGATATTACGAACAACGAATTTTTGGATGCTTCAATTACCTACCAGGGGTAATTGAATCAGGCGTCTTTCACGCTCCACTTACGCTGGGCCACTGGATCTTTATCGCTCCAAGGGAAATTGATCCACTGATCGGTGTGCTTCCACACGTAGTCACACTTGATGATTGACTGTGACTTCTCGTACAACACTGCAAGTCGAGTGTCAGCTAACTGACCTTTGCAAAATTCGAGCACATGTTTCAAGGTATGACCAGTGTCCGCCACGTCGTCCACAATCAAAACTTTCGAGTCCTTCAAATCAACGAGGCTTGGAACCGGAGGCAGAATCATCGGCACTGCAAGTCGCTCATTGACGCCAGTGTAAAACTCGACATTCATGGTGTAGGTATTTTTCACTGAGAGCGCGTAACCCAATGCGCCGGCAGCAAGCAGTCCTCCGCGGGCAATCGCAAGAATAATGTCGGGTTCGTAACCACTCTTGGCCACCATCACTGCAAGTTCGCGACTCGCGACTCCGAAGGACTCCCACGTCATTATTTCTCGTTCTTCGCTCAACTCGACCCCTTTACTACAGCTCGTGAAATACTCAATCTAGTTCATCAGTCGGTCACATAAGGGCAGTGACGACATCCGCTCTCGCAACAATAATTGCGCGAAGCCAGAAACTCGGCGGTCATGACCGACAGCCCCGAAACTGGATCTTGATAACACGGCAGCCTTGTGGCGACAGCCTCGGCGTGGCGTTTCATAATTTGTGCGAAATGTGGGTGTGTCCCCTGCAGGCGCCGAGTAATTGGCTTTATGAGATAGTCATCCCTGAGAATCGGGGGTGTCATAAGGCCTCAATCATCTGCCAAAAATCGGGCCAGCTTTTGCTGACGACTTGTGGCTGGTCGATGATGACGCCAGGGTGTTTCAGTCCAGCAACCCCAAATGCCATTGCCAATCGATGATCATGATGTGTGTCACATCGACCAGCATGCAAGGACTGAGGCGTAATTTCTAGGCCGTCGGGATGCTCAACAACATTCGCACCCAGCTTTCGCATTTCATTTGCAAGATCCCCAATGCGATCACTCTCTTTATTGCGGATAAAGCCAACACCGCGTATACGAGTTGATGTTGTCGCGAACATGGCGACAACGGCGAGTGTCGGAACCAAATCTGAAATTTCAGACATGTCGATATCAATACCCAGCAACGGCGTGCCAACATCCCGACTTATTGTGATTCCAGACTGATCTTCCAACACCGCACAACCCATTTGTCTCAAGACATCAACGAAACGACTGTCACCCTGCATCATGTTGGACGACATGCCATTTACACGAACACGACCACCAATGACTGCGGCTGCAGCGAGTGGGTACGAAGCCGAACTCGCGTCTGGTTCTACAGTGAATTCGCAGCCAACATATCCTCCGCCATCAATCACGATGTTGCGCTCATCCAAAACACGCACATTTGCCCCGAAGGCCCTCATCACCGATGCCGACATCGTGATGTACGGAAGAGAAATGACATTACCGACAAGTTCGATCCTCAATCCATTTTTCAACATTGGCGCGATAAGCATCAATGCGGTCACAAACTGTGATGAAGTATTCGATGCGACTTGAATTGAATGCGCGTAAGATTCGCCTCTTTGAACCGTAACGGGTAAGCAATACTCTTCGTCTTGCCATGAAAGGATTGCACCAAGTTCACCCAAAGCAACGTGCAGATCTTTCATTGGTCGACTACGTAATGACTCATTACCAGTCACTGTCAGTTGTCCGCGACGCAAAGCACCTACTGCAGTCAAGAATCGTGCGGTAGTACCCGCCAGGTTGGCATTGACAGAAATAGGCTCTGAGCGATCTACATCAATAGCAGTTTCGATTCGGGCATCAGATTTCTCAAGCAAAATAGTTGCTCCGAGCGCTTGCAGGCTCTGCAACATTGCGTGCGTGTCGTCTCCATCGGGCAATCCTTTTATGGTTGATGCGCCGCGTGCTAGTGCAGCACAAATCAGTGCGCGGTTTGCAATCGATTTTGATCCCGGGACATTGACAACGGCATCAAGCATTCCGCTCTTTACGACGACTGCGTACTTGCTTTGCTGCGTCATGAAATCTGTTGCAATATCGGCCTGAACCCACGAGCAATCAGACCTCCACGAAATACATCCTGACTGGACTGCTCAACCACAAGCACCAATACTCCTCGTTCGCCCTCAACGGAGTGAGCGACTTCGAAGTTTGCAATGTTTACGCCAAGTTCTGCAGCCAGAGTGAATATCTCTGCGGCCGCACCAGATCTGTCAGGAATTGGAACGCGTACCTCGACCACATCCATCAGATCGCGCACACGACTTGGCAAATTGGATCGCGCGATTCGAGATTGCTGCAAACGAGCCATCAGCTCTTTTGAATCGCCTTGCTCAACAATCTGTTTCATTTGAACAAGACCGTCAATCAGCCCATCTAGAGCAATAACGATCGCATCTCTGTTTTCTCTACATATATCGATCCATATTGCAGGGTGTCCAGATGCGACTCGAGTCATGTCCCTAAAGCCGCCTGCTGCAAGCCGCAAAACAGCGACATGTTCTTCTGACCTCTCACTCGCTAGTCCCATCAATGCTGCTGCTGTTAGATGAGGAAGGTGACTGACTATCGCCACAAGTTGGTCGTGCCGCTGCGGATCAAGCACGACAATTTCCGAGCCAAGTTCTGTCACCACTCCAGCGACTTGTTCAAAATTGCTGTCTGAAATACCTACAGACGGCGTCAATACCCAAACGGCACCTTCAAACAGTTTGGAGTCTGCTCCAGCCAAACCGATGAGCTCGCTTCCGGCCATTGGGTGTCCGCCGATAAATCGTGGATCATTGATTTGCCCAACGAGGTGAGCTTTCACTCCGCCAACATCTGTCACCAATCCAGTGGTTTCGGCAAGTGCTCGAACGACCTGATCCGCAATAGATGAAACTGGCGTCGCAACGAAAGTGATTGCGGCGTCTTTATCTACACCAATCTTTTGGATGATTCCGAGCGAAAGCGCCTGGCGCTCGATGTCTTCAACGGAGTCACATCCAGTGACGTGCCAACCCCTGCTCGCCAGCGCGAGACCGAGCGAGCCACCGATCAAACCAAGACCGAAGACATTCGCTCGTTTTTGCGTCACAATTGCTAATTCTACTCGTGGGCTACTGAGCAACTGATTCAATTAGCAGTCTGACCTCGGCATTCGTGAGATGCCTCCATTGACCTGGCAGCAGATGCCTGTCAACCAGAGGGCCAATGCGAACGCGTACAAGTCGTGCAACTGGATATCCGACTTCCTCACACATGCGACGTATCTGTCGATTTCTTCCCTCATGAATGACCACTCGTAGAACGCCAGGCTGCAATTGACTGACATCGGCGGGTGCTGTCAATCCATCATCAAGCTCAATGCCATTTCGCAATCGACTGATTGCCGTGTTGTTCACTCCAGCAGACGAACACTCAACATGCACAAGATATTCTTTTTCTAAGCCATAACTCGGATGCGTTATGCGATTGGTCAGTTCGCCATCGTTGGTAAGCAGTAATAATCCTTCAGAGTCTGCATCGAGGCGACCAACAGGAAATACTCGCGGTTCCAATGGAACCAAATCAACTACGGTTTCTCGGCCATGAGTGTCGATCGCTGTCGAGATCACATCAACGGGCTTGTTGAGCAAGTAGTACACAACATCTGGTCGCACTCCAACCGGCGCGCCATCAATCTCAATGCGGTCAATCTCGACATCAACTCTTCGACCCAAGATTGCTATCTCACCATTTACCGTTACTCGCTCTTCGGCAATCATTTCCTCACAAGCACGGCGACTACCCCAACCATGGCGAGCTAAAACCTTTTGCAGTCGTTCGCCTTCGTGTAGATGATCGTCGCCTCCCGGCGTTGATGAAGAAATAACTACCCCTCAACTTCGTTTCGAGCTGCACCCATCGGGTTTGAAGGGACGATGCGCAATCCTTGTTCGAGCGCCTCTACAACTTCGGCTGGCGGCACGAAATCTGCAATTGGCGGCAGCGATGCAAGCGAGTCAAGTCCGAGACGCTCAAGAAACATTGCCGTGGTACCAAACAGAATTGCTTGACCCGGACCGTCATCTCGAGACACTTCAGTGATGTAACCACGAGCTTGCAACGTGCGCATTACTGCATCTGGATCGACACCACGGATGGATGCAACTTGCTGTCGCGACAGTGGCTGCTTGTACGCAATGATCGCCAAGGTTTCTAAAGCGGCAGATGAAATGCGGGCTTGCTGGCTGTCGAGCACAAATCGCTCAACATATGCAGACACATCAGGGTGCGATTGGAATCGATATCCACCGGCCACTTTGACGAGTTGAAAACCATGCCCTGCCTCGTCATACGCCATCGACAAACGGTCACAAAGGCCTTCTACAACCGCCAGTGGTTGCTCAAGCAACTGCGCAAGCAATGCTGGGTCAACAGGTTCCATTGCAACAAGCAAGATTCCTTCAAGAGCGCGAACAATATCCGCACTGATCTCTGTTTCTTCATCAGACATTTGTTAAACCTTTCATTGCAAAATCATCCTTCGTAATCATCAATATTAAAGACCGCTTCAAAACCGACGTCATTGCCGCCAGTCCACAACACCTGAATGTCACCAAATTTGTCGCTCTGCTCAAGATCGACTCGACCTTGCTTGTACAGCTCAAGAATTGCAAGAAATCGACAGACGACCGCAATGCGATCGTGTATTGCCTCAGTGAGTTGGGCAAAGGTGACCCTCCCAAGACTCGGCAACACATCCAACAATTCCATCAACGCTTCAGCAACGCTCGCTCGAATTGGAGCCACGTGATACAGATCGATGGTTGTCGGTGGCTTTGGTTGCACCGCACGCATAAAGGCACGCTGCAATCTGACTGGAGTGACGCCCTCCAACAGATCGGGCATCAACTCCGCGAAACGTTCATCGGGTCCGGCCATCCGAGCAAAGCTCAAACCTGCCTTTTCGACTAGTTCACTGAAAACTCCCGCAACATCCTTAAAGGTCTTGCAGTCCAACAAGCGAGCAAGCAACAAATCTCGTTCTTCCCACAGCGCGAGTTCCTCATCGAGGTCCATATCTGCCTTGCCTGGCAGCAATCTTCGGGTCTTCAACTCAACGAGAGTCGCTGCGATAAGCAAAAACTCGGTAGCAATTTCAATGTCAAAAGTTTGCATCCGCTGAACCTCCACGAGATACGCCTCGACAATGCGTAGGAGCGATACTTCGTGGATATCAACTTCTTCTTGCAAAATCAGATGCAGAAGCAAATCAAACGGGCCATCAAAGACCGGGGTGTTTACCTCGTATGCCATCGCGCACAAGGATATATCAAACAGACGTTTAATCGGTCGTTTGCACAAGCGGTTTGCACTAGCGTAATGACGTGGCCAGAGTCCTTTCCTGCATTCAACCAACCGGAGAAGTCCATCTCGGCAACTACTTGGGTGCGCTACGAAATTGGGTATCAGGACAGCACACAAACGACGTTTTTCACGGCATCGTCGACCTTCATGCTCTCACAGTCACGGATACTCCAGGAGTGCTCGGCAAGCAAACGCTGCAATTGGCTGCAATATTGTTTGCTGTTGGGCTCGATCCTCAGGTCGCGACAGTTTTTGTCCAAAGCCACATTCCCGAACACAGTCAATTGGGTTGGATCATGGAGTGCACTGTCAGTTTCGGCGAACTCAGTCGAATGACACAATTTAAAGATAAATCAGCAAAGCGTGAGGCTGATTTTGTATCGGCTGGGCTCTTTACCTACCCAGCCCTCCAAGCTGCAGACATCCTGCTCTACGATGCGGCCGAAGTACCTGTTGGCGACGACCAACGGCAGCACATTGAAATCACCCGTGACATAGCTCTTCGCTTCAACCATCGTTTCGGTGACACATTTGTAGTTCCTAAAGCCGTGACTCCACCAACGGGCGCTCGAGTGATGGATTTACAGGAACCAACCAACAAAATGAGTAAGTCTGGTGACGGTGAAGCCGGAATCATCTATCTACTCGACGACCCAGCATCGATCGTCAAAAAGTTTAAGCGCGCAGTCACTGACAGCGACAATGAAGTGGCGTTTGACCGCGAACGCAAACCGGGTGTGAGCAACTTGCTCGAAATTCTTGCAGCAGCCACAAACGAGTCGCCTGCTTCACTAGCAACGACGTACACACAGTACGGAAAACTCAAACAGGACACCGGTGAGGCTGTTGCCGAAATGCTTCGTCCGATTCAAACTCGATATCACGAACTCATGGCCGACCCGGCCGAACTCAGCAACTTGCTTGCACTTGGTAAAGAGCGTGCATCAAAAATTGCACAAGCAACTCTCGCTCGCGCTCACAATGCAATTGGTTTATATCCAAGCAACTAACAGCTAACGCTGCATCTAGTAGCTAAATATTGTCGGCTTGATTGAGCGCATCTCTGAGATCACCGACGCACGAACCTTCGACAATCGACACAGTGATTTCGTCACTGCCAATGGACCGGAGCATCGCAGCTCCAATTGCTTCATGATCGTGATACTGGCGAAAACGACTCGTGCGTGGACCCACCAGTGTTGCAACAACCCGAGCCAACGTGCCGAGCTGTGCTGCCGACTTGCCTACATCATGCAATAACGCTCCGGCGATCTCTGCGGAGTTTGAAGCAGGTCGATACTTCACAAAACGACGACCAACCAACACGCTGTGCTGACGATCCTGCGCCATCATCTTGCTCCACAAATCAAACTCGCTAGGCGTCAACACTGATTGCACCCACTGACGCTCTATCTCTTGCACCTGCGAAGGCACTAAAGACAGAACGAAGCGTTTAGCAAGATGTGAAATTTTGCTCATTGATGAGCCTTCACACGTGCGCGTGGATGCGACTCGCGATACATCTCGAACAGCACCTCGTTATCGACCTTTGTGTACACCTGCGTTGTGCTCACCGATGCATGACCTAGGAGTTCTTGAACGATTCGAAGATCGGCTCCATGGACCAACATGTGAGTGGCACAGGAGTGCCTGAGCACGTGTGGAGAAAGTTCGCTCTTGATACCAGCCAACATCGCGTATTTACGCACAATCCCCCACGCTGCTTGCCGCGACAATCGCGTACCGCGCGACCCGAGAAAAACGGCGTCAGCATGATCGCGTTTCGCCCACTGTTGCGGACACAACATGGGTCTTCCACCAGCACCCAACCAAGACTCGAGAGCCTCTTTTGCATGACGGCCGAATGGCACGATTCGCTCTTTAGAGCCTTTACCGAACACTCGAGCGACGTTGCTCTCCATGTCCAAATCGCTCATCGAAAGTCCACAAGCTTCAGAAACACGGGCTCCGGTTGCATACAAAAATTCAAGCAATGCACGATCACGCACCGCCAAAGAGTCAACACCTGTTACAGCATTTAAAAGCAGTTCAACTTCTTCCTCGCTCAATGCTTTTGGTATGCCAGATGGAACTTTGACGCCATCTATGAATGAAGTTGGATTGTCGGTTCGCAGACCTTCGTCAAGCATGAAGCGATGAAACATGCGGATGGCGGCGAACTGCCGAGCAATACTTTTGGGTGCTCGCTCGTTTGCTCGCAGCTGCCCCACATACTTCTCTATTACTGCTGGCTTGACCACCCGCGAATTTGACTTAGCCATTGCAAGATACGACTCATATTGTGCGATATCTCTTCCATATGCCTCAATCGTTCGGTCAGATCGACCCTGTTCTACGCGCATCCAAGTCAGGAACCGTTCGCGATCGGTCAGACTCGTCATTTGCTAGAAGCACTTTCGGCTCGGAGCACTTGATCTGCGCGAAGCAGACCGACCACAGCCATAGCGTTATCAATTTCACCTGTCTCGATCATTAGCAGAGCATCGTCGAGGAGCAATATCTCGACTGTCATGTCGTCTTCCTCAGGGCCGTGCCGATCCATGGCTACTTCTGTCAATCCCACAGCGAGAAATAGTTGCACAGCAGCATTTGTAATTCCGGGAGCCTGCAAAATCTGACCAAGTAGTCGCACATCCGAAGAAGTAAACCCAGTCTCTTCTTGCAACTCTCGCAGTGCGGTAGCTTGCGGATCTTCCCCTGCCACATCCCTCATGCCTGCTGGAATTTCAAGACTGTAGGCACCGAGCGCTGGTCGATACTGCCGCACCATTACAACCTCATACCGGCCAACGGCATTGAGGCGAATTGGAACTATGCCGGTCGCACCTGGGGACTCAACATAGGTACGCACAAATTCCTCACCACGAGGAGACCGAAAGCGACTTTGTACAAGTTTCCACAACACCCACTCGTGCAGAACTGTTCGTGAGATGCGCTCAAAATGCGCCATCAGAAATATTGTCCGATTGGTCTACGACTTCGCGTCCGCAGAGGCCGCGCGGTCGGCCGATCGCGAAGTACTTTCAGTGAGAGCACGACGAGTGAGCGCTGCACCAATCAATTCGCGAAACAATGGATGCGGTCTGTCGGGACGACTCTTGAATTCGGGATGCGCTTGAGTGGCAACCCAAAACGGATGATCCTGTAGTTCGATAAATTCAACCAAACGCTTGTCGGGCGAAGTTCCGCTGCAGATAAATCCTGCTTCTTCGAATCGGCTCCGATAAGTGGAATTGAATTCGTAGCGGTGGCGATGCCGCTCACTCACAACAGGCTCGGCATATGCATTTGCAACCTTGGTTCCTGGAGTAAGCACTGCGTAATACGCACCGAGACGCATCGTTCCGCCCTTGTCGGTGACATCTCGCTGATCGTTCATGATGTCGATCACAGGATGTTGGGTGGACAAATCAAACTCTGTTGAGTTGGCATCTTCCATTCCCAATACGTGTCGCGCAAACTCCACCGTCATGACCTGCATGCCCAGGCATAGTCCAAGACACGGAACTAGGTTCTCTCTCGCAAATTCGGCAGCTCTGATCTTGCCCTCAATGCCGCGTGGACCGAATCCGCCCGGAATGACTATCCCGTCCAAGGTCGTCATCCGATCATCGGCAAGTAGACCCTCAACATCCTCTGCCTGAATCCACACGATCTCAACTTTTGCACCGTGATGGAAACCGGCATGTTTCAAACTCTCAACAACGGAAAGATAGGCGTCTTGCAACTGAACGTATTTTCCGATCAGACCGATTCTGACTGGAGCAGTTGACGCTTCGACTCTTGCGACCAATTGTCTCCAAGGAGTCAGATCAAGTGGCGCATCGATCTTCAAAACTTCGCAAATCTGAGTATCTAGACCTTCGTCGTGCAGAATCAAAGGCAGCTCATAAATATTTTTGACATCGGCAGCATTGATGACGTTCTTCTGATCCACGTCGCATTGCCCAGAAATCTTGCGCTTCAGTTGATCGCCGATGGGTTCCTCGCTGCGACAAACAATCAAGTCTGGCTGAATACCGCGCGATCGCAACTCGGTGACGCTGTGCTGTGTCGGCTTTGTCTTCTGCTCACCGCTCGGACCAATAAATGGCACCAACGTCACGTGTACGTAGCAAATGTTGTCGCGACCAACTTCATTTTTGAACTGGCGAATCGCCTCGAGGAACGGAAGAATCTCGATGTCGCCAACGGTTCCACCAACTTCCGTAATCACCACATCGACATCATCAGTGGCTAGCCGTTGAATACGGCGCTTAATCTCATCAGTCACGTGCGGAATGACCTGAACAGTGCGACCTAGGTAATCACCACGACGTTCTGCAGCCA
>JBIIWI010000066.1:0-7073 GCA_044339005.1 Ilumatobacteraceae bacterium | reverse complement strand
CATCTGACCGCAGATGCGTCACGCGAAAATCAACGTCGCAGGTTTGCGGGGGCTTCACTCGGGAATCCGAGCCAGATTCAGAGTAGCCCCATAGGCTCACTAAATACAACACGAAATGTTGATGTGGCTAAACAATCACTTTTTAGCGGCGCTGGCGTGCAGCAACAAAAGCCTCAACTGCCTGTAAATCATTAGGCAGATCAACAATTCGCTCTGTTCGTTGCATCAAGTCAGAGAGGTGTTCGGGCAACGGTGGCTCGACCCCGGTTGCCTGCTTGACCGCATCAGGAAACTTCGCGGGATGCGCCGTAGCCAAGGTAATCGTTGGCATGCCTGGCTCTGCACAATGCTCTGCCGATGCAATGCCAACCGCGGTGTGCGGATCTACGAACATGCCGTGGTCATTATGCATGCGCTTCATCACTGCCAACGTCTCAGCATCATCACTTCTGTGAGCGCGGAACATTGGGGCAATCCAGGATGCGTACTGATCTGGCTCAACTGACATCTTGCCGTGTGCGCGAAATGCATCAAGTTGCTGCGCAGTTGCTCCCCCGTCGCGATCGTTCATCTCGAACAACAAACGCTCAAAGTTGGATGACACTTGAATATCCATGCTTGGGCTCAGTGTTGGTACAACAGAAGTCATCTGCATTGCATGTGTGTCAAAAAAACGCGTCAAAATATCGTTGCTGTTTGAACCGACAATCAGTTTTTCAATCGGCGCACCCATCTGTTTAGCAATCCAACCGGCAAGCACGTTGCCAAAGTTGCCTGTTGGCACGCTAAATGATGCACTACGTCCAAGTGCTTGAAGCGCGGTGAAGTAATAAACAGTCTGTGCCATGACACGCGCCCAGTTGATGGAGTTAACTGCCGACAAATTGTTGGCATCGCGAAACGGCGCATCGTTGAACATGGCCTTCACCAAATCCTGGCAGTCATCAAACGTGCCGTCTATGGCAACTGTGTGCACATTTGGTGCGTCAACTGTGGTCATCTGTCTGCGCTGTACATCACTTACCCGTCCGCGCGGATACAAAATGACAATGTCAACGTTGTTGCACGACTTCACACCATCAATTGCTGCGCTGCCAGTGTCTCCACTAGTTGCTCCAACGATCATTACTCGTTGATCGCGCTGACTCAACACGTGATCGAACAATCTGCCAATCAATTGCAATGCAACGTCCTTGAATGCAAGTGTCGGACCATGAAAAAGCTCAAGCAAATAATGTTCTGGGGCTATTTGCACAAGTGGCACTACATCTGGATGCCTAAACGACGAATAAGCCTCGCGGCTCAGACGCATCATTGTGGATTCTTCAATCTCGCTCCCAATAAATGGCTGCATAATTGCAGCGGCACGGTCGGCATAACTTCCGCTAGTTGGTGCACTCACGCTTGGCCAAGTTTGTGGCACATATAGGCCGCCATCGGTAGCAAGACCAGCTAGAAGTGCATCACAAAAACCGAGTTCAGGTGCACGACCGCGTGTGGAGATGTAGCGCATACGAAAAAATATTTTAGTCGGCGACGACTCGCAGGAGGCCACCCACGTGAGTGACTACATCAAGCTTCTTCAATTCAGCAATACACGACTGCATCGCTGCCTCGTTCGCTTGGTGCGTCAAAAACACCAGACGTGCTCCATCGCCAATTCCATCTTGCTCTGCGGCACGAATACTCACATCATTGCGTGCAAAAACACCTGTGACGGCATGTAAAACACCTGGCTTGTCAGCCACTTCAAGCGGCAACAAATATTCGCACGATGTGTCTGACATCGGTTGCAATTTTGGTGTACTCAACACGCCAAGCGTTGCGTGTGCACCTTTGTTGAGATTGATTGCTGCATCAATAACGTCGCCAAGTATCGAAGATGCGGTTGGGTCCCCGCCAGCTCCGCGACCATAAAACATGAGCGAACCCGATGCTTCACCGTCAACAACAACTGCATTGAACGCTTCGCGCACAGATGCGAGTGGATGTTGCATTGACACCATTGCAGGATGCACGCGCACCGATACTGCACCGGTTGCCTTATCTAACTCAGTAATGCCCAACAGCTTGACGGCATAACCCAATCGCTTGGCGATCGCAATATCGGCTGCAGTGATTTTGGTGATGCCTTCGCTATACACGTCGCCCGCAACGACGTTGGAGCCAAATGCGATACTTGCAATGATCGAAATCTTTGCCGCGGCATCCAGGCCCTCGACATCTGCGGTTGGGTCAGCTTCTGCGTATCCAAGCTTCTGCGCTCCGGCCAACGCATCTGCATAGCTCGCACCATCTTCACTCATCTTGGTGAGAATGTAATTTGTCGTTCCATTGACGATGCCAAGCACACGCCTAATTGGTTCTCCGCGCAAACTCTCGCGCAATGGGCGAATCAGTGGAATACCACCGCAAACTGCCGCCTCAAATAGCAAATCGATTCCAGCGTTATCGGCTGCCGCAAACAACTCGGCGCCATGTGTCGCAATCAAGGCTTTATTCGCAGTGACTACTGGCTTGCCGTTCGCAAGCGCCTTCAAAATCAGACCCCGAGCCTGGTCAATGCCACCCATAACCTCAACCACGAGGTCGACTGTTGGATCATTAACTAAGAAATCGGCATCGGTCGTAAGAACTTCGGAAGCCAGTGAATTTTTATGCGCATCAATGTTCCGAACGGCTACTCGGGCAATCTCAAGTTTGACCCCACTGCGCGAGGCAATCGCAGAAGCCTGTTGCTTGACGAGCTGTACAAATGCGGCACCCACCGTGCCATGACCGATAACACCGATTCGCACTTGCACTGAAGCCATACCTTCACGCTATTGGCTCCAACGCCTTGATTTCTAGCGAATATCGAGCCTGGTCAGATCCTCATTGGTTTCACGGCGCACAACTAACCGCGCATTGCCATTGCCCACAAATACCACTGGTGGCCGAGTCACTTTGTTGTAGTTGGAAGCCATGGTGTGGCCATATGCACCAGTCACCGGAGTTGCCAGAACATCGCCAATCTTGAGGCCGGCAGGTACAAGTGCTTCGTTGATCAGCACGTCACCGCTTTCGCAATGTTTGCCAACAAGTCGCACAACTTCAGTGCGATCGGCATTAGCTCGTGCTGGTAAAAATGCTTCATAACCACTGCCGTACATCACAGGTCGTGGATTGTCGCTCATGCCGCCATCGACAGCGACATATGTGCGCACATCAGGAATGTTTTTGATCGTGCCAACCGAATACAACGTGACAGCAGCGGAAGCGACAATCGATCTGCCTGGCTCGACAAACACGGTGATGCCCTTATTGAGATGTGCGGTTGCGGTGTGCAAGTGTCCAGCCCACTCGGTGATTGTTGGTGCATGCTCGGATTCAACATAAGCAACACCAAGACCACCGCCCAGAGTGACTTCGTCTACGCCGAGTTCATTTGCAAGATCAACCATGATTTTTGACGCAAGCGTAAAGTTTTCAGCAGCAAAAACATTCGATCCGATGTGACAATGAATGCCGATGAGCTGTACCGATGGCGATTCTTTCGCACGATGAGCAGCCTTGCGAGCATCACCATTGCCAAGATTGAAACCAAACTTCGAGTCGTCTTGCCCTGTTGACACAAATTCATGTGTGTGCACATACACGCCAGGAGTAATGCGCAGCTGAACACGTGGAACCGGCAAACCCTGCGCATGCAATGCATCCAAACGATCCAGTTCATCAAAACTGTCAACAACAATGTGTCTCACACCTGCAGTAATTGCCACACGCAATTCATCTTCACTTTTATTGTTGCCGTGCATCACACAATGACTAGCTGGCACCCCGGCATTGAGCGCCACAAACAGTTCGCCACCTGTTGCAACATCGAGCAACAAACCTTCCTCATGCGCGAGGCGCGCCATTGCAGTACACAAAAATGCTTTTGTTGCATACACAACTCGCTCGCGACCAAACGCGGCTACAGCTTCGCGACAACGAGCACGTAAATGTTCTTCGTCGTACACAAACACAGGAGTCCCAAATTCGGCAGCAACATCGGTAAGCAAACATCCGCCAACACTCAACTCACCATTTGCTCCCACAACAGCGTTGTCGGGCAACAAATGCTTTGCTATCACGGTCACATTTGCTCCGGTGTCTCAATACCCAATAATGCAAGACCTTGCGACATCACGCGCGCCGTAAAATCACACAGAGCAAGTCTGCTCGTACGTTGTTCGTCGGTGTCAGCACGCAATACGGGGCAATGTTCATAAAAGGCGCTGAATTCACTGGCCAAATCATACAAATATGTACACAACCGGTGCGGACTGTATTTGTCGAGAGTGTCCCACACCGCGGTATCGAACTGCAACAAACGCAGCACCAATGCTCGCTCGGCTTCGTGATCAACGATCGGCGTCACATTGCGTACGCTCACGCGATCTACACCAGCCTTGCGGAAAATACTGCAGATTCGAGCATGGGCATACTGCAAGTACGGAGACGTGTTGCCGTCAAACGAGAGCATGCGCTCCCAGTCAAATACGTAATCCTTGATGCGATCCGTCGATAAGTCTGCGTACTTAATTGCACCGATCCCCACTTGCTGAGCAATTGAGTTTTGCTGTTCTGCAGTCCAATCCGGATTCTTTTCGCGAACTGCATCGCGAGCGCGCTCTACCGATTCGGTAAGCAACGCATCAAGCTTGACAACTTCGCCACTGCGACTCTTCAGAATCTTGCGATCAGCACCAAGCACATTGCCAAATGCAACGTGCACCATTTGCGTATCTTCTGGCACCCAACCGGCCTTACGCGAAACAACTCCAACCATTTCAAGATGTTGTGCTTGTGGCGCGCCAACTACATACAAAACAACTGTTGCGCCGAGTCGTTCGACTCGATCAATGACACATGCAAGGTCACTTGTTGCATAGTTGTAGCCACCATCAGTTTTGCGAATGATGAGCGGTAGAGGCTCGTTGTCGCGGTTCACGAAACCATCAACAAACACAACTTCTGCTCCGTCGCTCGTCACGAGCATTTTTGCTTTGTTTAGGCGCTCAACAACTTCCGGCAACAGATCGTTGTATGCGCTCTCGCCCATGATGTCGTCAGCCGTAAGTTTCACATCCAATGATCGATACACACGATCGAAATATCGGGTGCTCTCGCCAACTAGCAACTTCCACATTCGTAACGTCTCTGCATCGCCACCCTGCAGCAGTACCACTCGTGCACGTGCTCGATCTTTGAAGGTTTCATCAGCTTCAAATTTGGCACGAGCTTGCTTGTAGAACGAATCAAGATCACCAACCGAGAGTTCGTTTGCCGCTTCAGCTTCGCCGAGATCGATCAAGTGCTCGATGAGCATTCCAAATGGAGTGCCCCAGTCACCAATGTGGTTTTCGCGAATAACTGTGTGGCCAACAAACTCGAGCATGCGCACAAGTGCGTCACCAATGACCGTGGAGCGCAAGTGACCTACGTGCATTTCCTTTGCAACGTTTGGCGCCGAATAATCGATCACAACAGTTTGTGTTTTGGTCGCGCTTGAAACACCAAGTCGAGGATCGGCTGCTGCGCGAGCGAGTTCCGCTGCTAAAAACTCTGGCGCAAAAGTGATGTTGATGAAGCCTGGGCCTGCAATCTCAACACTGCTGCACACACTCGACAAATCTGCTTCGTCGAGTACGAGTTGCGCGACCTCACGAGGGGTCTTACCCAATTGCTTTGCAAGTGCTAACGACCCATTGACCTGAGCATCTGCGCGATCACTTCTGCGAACGACCGCATCAGCATCGGCTTCTGAAATGCCACCGATGCGCGCAAACGTCGGCTTCAGCCGTTGCGCAATGGTGATAATCGGATCGGCCATAGTCCTTCTATTGTTGCCGACCCGAGGGTGCTTTGCCCTATACCTTTCGGACGACGCTCGATTTGAGGTACATCGCACCAAAGCCGTCTACTTTGCAGTCAATATCGTGATCGCCGTTGTCGCGCACCAAGCGAATATTTCGCACCTTGGTACCAACCTTGATTGACACTGGCCTGCCCTTGACCTTGAGGTCTTTGACCACAGTGACTGTGTCTCCGTCTTGCAAGATATTGCCAGCGGTGTCTTTGATTACTGAAAGTTCATCACTCGCCGCCTCGGGCGAATCTTGATCAGACGAATTGGCTGCCCACTCATGCCCACACTCTGGACACGCGAGCAATTCTCCTAATTCATATGTATAGACACACGCACATTTCGGACACGGCGAAAGTTCACTCACCATCCAACACTACGATATGTGCGATTGCCCTCGTAGCTCAGTGGATAGAGCGTCGGTTTCCGGAACCGCAGGTCGCATGTTCGATTCATGCCGAGGGCACTGGGTCATGCCGAGGGCACTGGGTCATGCCGAGGGCACTGGGTCATGCCGAGGGCACTGGGTAGTTACCAGCCCGCGGGCATCACGGCGTTTGGTTCTGCTGGTTCCATAAATGCACTGTTGTACAGGTCGACGTAGTTGCTCTTGCCATGCCTCCAATAATCATCATTGCCTGGATCAAGCCTCACCGTTCCTTGGCTTCCACCCATTAAGTCTGTTGGATCGTTCTTGATGTGCCCGTAGTTACCATCACTATTTGGCGAAGCACCGACAGCGCCAAGGACATGAAAAATCTCGTGAAATGAAGCAAGGCCTGAAGTATTTCCACTTTCTGGGAGGGTTGTTTTGTTTGATCCAAAACAATTGAATTGACCACTCATCATGTCCACAAGACCGACTTGCATAATTGCCGCATGATTATGTCCGCCATAGCCGCAATATGGCCAAACAATGCGAGAGGAAGGAATAGTTGCGCCTCCGAAGTAGATCAAATACGCCTTGTTCGGAGCAGTAAATCCTTTTGCATCTAGCAAAGTCTTCAATGTGTCAAGTGTTGGACACGGGCTTTGGCCACACTTTTTGTTTTTATCACTCGCCTCCATCCACAATTGTCCTTCAGTTTCATCAAGTCGCACAAAAGTTACATCCAACTTCCCCTTATACGTATCGAAGCGCAAGCGTTTTCCGCCTTTTGCAAAAAGCCACTCATTTGTTGAT
>JBIIWI010000065.1:0-7078 GCA_044339005.1 Ilumatobacteraceae bacterium | reverse complement strand
TCGTACGTTTCGAGTGCCTGAAATTGTGGAAACTCGGCTTTGATGTTGTCGGGAGCATGAAACAAGAACCCGGCATCTGCGGCGCCCAACATCGCTGTGTCGTTATATGAGTCGCCAGCAGCTGCAACGCGGTAGTTCAATTTTTTGAACGCCTCAACAGCAAGACGCTTTTGGTCGGCTTGGCGCAACTCAAAATCAACAATGTGATCGTCTTTGACAATGAGACGATGACAAAACAGTGTTGGCCAGTTGAGCAAGCGCATCAGTGGACGCCCAAACTGCTCAAACGTGTCAGAGAGAATGATGACCTGTGTGCGCTCGCGCAATGCATCCAAAAATTCGACGGCACCTGGCATTGGTGACAAACCAGCGATCACTTGCTCGATGCGGCTCATTGTCAGGCCATGTTGGTCAAGGATCTGAATACGCGATTTCATCAGCACGTCATAGTTGGGCTCGTCGCGGGTCGTCCGCTTCAACTCTGGAATGCCAGTGCTTTCGGCAACAGCAATCCAGATCTCGGGCACCAACACGCCTTCGAGATCGAGCGTGACGATGCCTTGATGTGGTTTGGTTGCAACAGCCATGTTTCTAGTCTTACTCGCGGCAGTCTTCGCACGAAATTGTGGGCGACGCGGCCTCACATGTACCGCACACCAAGGTCAACTTGTGGCAAGCAAGGTTGGAACAGTTATGAAACTGTGCAGTTGGTGCCAAACACAAATTGCAGGTGCCCAACACTTTGGCCTGATCACTAAATTCAATTTTGAGGCGGCGATCAAAGACATACAGCGAACCTTCCCAGAGGCCTTTGTCGCGAAACTCTTCGCCGTAGCGAACGATGCCACCATCAATTTGGTAGACCTCTTTGAATCCGCGGTTCTTCATGATGACCGATAACACTTCGCAGCGAATCCCGCCGGTGCAATACGAAATAATCGGCTTGTCTTTGAGGTGGTCATACTTGCCACTCTCGATTTCGGCAACAAAATCTGGAGTGGTTTCTACATCAGGGATGACAGCATTTTTGAATCTACCGATTCGCGCCTCATATGCGCTTCTGCCGTCGAAGAAAACAACATCGTCTCCACGTTCGGCAACGAGTTGGTTGACCTCGGCAGGCTTGAGATGAACACCACCACCAATGATTCCATTTTCATCAACCTTGATTTCCTCGGGGACTCCGAAGGTAACTATCTCATCTCGCACGCGTATCTCGATGCGCGGAAAATCATTGCCGATTCCATTTGACCACTTGAAGTCGATCGTCTTGAAAGCAGGAAATTCTTTGGTAACCCGTACGTATTTTTTGATTGATCCCAACGAACCCCCAACGGTGCCATTGATGCCATCTTTCGAAATAATGATTCGGCCGTTGAGGTCGAGGCGCTCGCAGAGTGCGCGCTGCCACAAGCGGATTGCTTCTGGATCGGCAAGCGGTGTGAACTTGTAGAAGAGGACGATTTTGGTGGGTTCGATAACTCTAAATTTAGCGGTGCAGCGATAAATAAGGCGTGGCTGACAAGCGCCTGGGCGTAGCCTTTACTCTCATGGAAATCATGCAGTCGCACAAGTTGGCCAATGTCTTGTATGACATTCGTGGCCCAGTGCTTGAAGAAGCTAAGCGCCTTGAGGCTGCAGGACATCGGATTATCAAACTGAACATCGGCAATCCGCAGCCTTTTGGTTTTGAGACTCCACCAGAAGTGTTGGTTGAAGTTGTGCGTAACCTACCGATCTCACAGGGTTACTCAGACTCGCAAGGCATCTTGTCTGCGCGAACTGCAGTTGTGCAGCACTACCAAGAGCGCGGCATCGATATCACCGATGTAGACGATGTGTGGCTGGGCAACGGAGTGAGCGAACTTATTCAAGTGGCGCTGAACGCATTGCTCAATGAAGGTGACGAAGTTTTAATTCCCGCACCGGACTATCCGTTGTGGACTGCGTCGACAAGTTTGTCGGGTGGTACTCCAGTGCATTATTTGTGCGACGAGGCAAATGGCTGGATGCCAGACATGGACGACATTCGGTCAAAAGTGAGTGATCGCACGAAAGCAATCGTGATCATCAACCCAAATAATCCGACGGGTGCTGTGTACAGCCCAGAGATCTTGCGCGAGATTGCTGATTTTGCTGTGGAGAGAAACCTCATTGTGATGGCAGATGAGATTTACGACAAGATTTTGTATGACGATGCAGTGCACACCACATTTGCATCAATTGCCCCAGACGTATTTACTCTCACGTTTAACGGACTCTCGAAGGCTTATCGCCTCGCCGGTTTTCGTGCTGCGTGGATGGTGATGACTGGCCCTCGCAAACATGCGACCAGTTATATCGAAGGCATCACGATGCTCACCAATATGCGTTTGTGCGCCAATGTTCCTGCTCAGCACGCGATTCAGACCGCGCTTGGCGGGCGACAGAGCATTAAGGACTTGGTATTGCCGGGTGGGCGACTGCTCGAGCAGCGCAATGCCGCGATTACCGCGTTGCGCAAAATTCCTGGTGTCTCTTGCGTCGAGCCGAAGGGAGCGCTCTACGTGTTTCCAAAGCTTGATCCAAACATGTATCCAATTGCTGATGATCGCAAATTCGTACTCGACCTCCTTCGAGCTGAGCGTGTTTTGGTAGTTCAAGGAACAGGCTTTAACTGGCCGACGCCGGATCACTTGCGCATCGTGACTTTGCCGTGGGCTGCTGATCTCACTGAAGCCATTGGGCGCATCGGAAACTTCTTGTCGACGTATTCGCCAAAATAAATCTCCCGTCTAGAAAGAATCCTTTATGCCAGCAGTAACTGCAGACACATTGACGCTTCCGCGAATTAGTGCAGCGTTTTCAAAGCGGGCGCGTTCAGTGCGCTCAATCACCACCGCGCCAGGTGGTTTTGAGGGTGAAGGTTTTCCGGTGCGCCGCGCTTTTGCAGGTGTCTCGACGGTTGATCTCGATCCATTCATCATGATGGATCAAATGGGCGAAGTAAATTACGCTCCGCTTGAACCACGCGGCACGGATTGGCATCCGCATCGTGGCTTCGAAACCGTCACCTATTTAATGGACGGCACATTCGTGCACCAAGACAGTCACGGCGGCGGTGGAATCATTGCAAACGGCGGTACGCAATGGATGACAGCCGGTAGTGGAATCCTGCACATTGAAACTCCACCCGAGGACTTGGTCATTCGCGGCGGTTTGTTTCACGGAATTCAGTTGTGGGTCAACTTGCCTGCCAAATTGAAAATGATTTCTCCTGCATACCAAAACCTGGAAGGCGATCAGGTGGTGTTGTTGTCATCCGAAGACGGTGGCGCACTTGTGCGCTTGATTGCTGGAGATCTTGGTGGTCATCACGGACCAGGCTCAACGCAAACACCAATTGTGGTCGCACACGCAACGCTCAGTGCCGGAGCACAGATGACGCTGCCATGGGACTCGTCCTATAACGCACTTGCTTATGTGTTGTCAGGGAGTGGAACTGTTGGAGATGATGCGCACCAAATCAATCTTGGTCAACTAGCGGTGTTTGTCGATGGTGACTCAATCACGCTTCGCGCATCGGCACACGAAGCGCTTGATGTGATGTTGCTCGGTGGTCAGCCAATTCGTGAACCAGTTGCTCAGTACGGTCCATTTGTGATGAACACCAGAGACGAACTACAACAAGCTTTTGATGATTTTCAGCGGGGACTTCTTGGAACAGTTCCCGCCAACGGACTCCGTCCGTTTAGACGGTCTTAATTTCCTTGCCGATTTCAAAAGCTAGATAGTCGTCGGCTGTATTCTCCCAAGTCTCAAACTGGATGACGCCCATCTCTTCGAAGCGGTGACGTAGCCACTTGTCGTTACGGTCAAGTAGGCCTAGCTTCTTGCAGTTTGGGACGATCTTGGCAAACAACATCTGTTGGAACATGATGCGAGTTGGATCACCCATCAGGAATGGGAGAATTTCACGAGGCTTGAGACCCATTCGCTCCCATACTTCTTGCTGCAAGAAGCGGTCGCGCATGCGCACGCTCGCTTCGTAGGCAAACTCTTGGCGCTCCTTAATTTCGGAGTCAGACATTTGTGCATACACCTCTTGCAGGCTGATCACTCCGAAAGCCACATGTCGAGCTTCGTCGCTCATCACCATCCGCAGGATCTGCTTGAGTAGTGGCTCGGTGGTGAGTTGGTGCATAAATCCAAACGCTGCAAGCGCTAGACCCTCAACCATGATCTGCATACCCAGATAGGTCATGTCCCAGCGGCCATCGTTAATGATGTCGTCGAGCAGCATGCGCAGATGGATATTGATTGGATACTCACCACCGAGTTTCTCGTTGAGATATTTCGCAAACACTTCTACGTGTCGAGCTTCGTCCATGACTTGGGTAGCCGAATACAACTTGGCATCATGCCATGGAACAGTTTGCGTAATTTTTGCTGTGCAAATGAGCGCACCTTGCTCGCCATGCAAAAACTGTGACAGCGTCCAGTTGCGTCCCTCGATACCAAAATTGAGCCATTCTTTGTCGCCCCACTTGGCTATCGGGGTATCGGCATAGCGGGAAGGATCGAGACCAGCGCCAGTGATGGCTTGGTCTGCTGTGATTGTTCCCTCAATGTCAACCGATTGTTTCCAGTCGAAATCTGTTTCCGCGTTCCACTGTCCGGTCTTGGCCTTTTCGTATAACTTGCGAAGTTGTGGGCGACGTGTTTCGTAATCCCACGTAAAGATCGTTGGTGCATTATCGGTGACGTAGTGCAGCGAACCATCTTCGTCGTGATTACTCATCGCCAAAATTGCTTCGATGTCATCTAGTTCTTGTCTGTCAATTAGTTTTTCATTTTTTGTGTTATCCATGACACTCATGTTGGTGTTTCCTCCACTCGCTCGGGGTATGTACCTGAAGTTACACCTGCAAAAATATTTTCTACGAGTTCGTCAACTTGAAAAGTTCGTAAAAACTTTTCTGCACCTGAATTTGTTAGTCAAGACAAACAAGACAAACATCAACGTTGATCAGCACGCGGTGCGTAAGGTGCACTTAACTACTTCGCTCGCCATTTGTTGAGCTAAAAGTTGTACGATAAAAAAAGATGAAGAACAAAAATTACGTAGACGTTTTGATCGTTGGGGCTGGAATTTCCGGAATCGGATCCGCAGTTCACTTACGCAATCAAATGCCAACGAAAAGTTTTGTTGTCCTTGAGGCGTTCGAAACCTTTGGTGGAACTTGGCACATGCATACGTATCCAGGCATCCGATCCGATAGCGATTTGTACACATTTGGATATCGATTTAAGCCATGGACTGGCGCACCGATTGCTACAGCGGCCCAAATTATGAAATACATGGGTGAAGTCATCGATGAGCACGGATTGGCCAAACACATCTATTACCAGCACAGAATTGTTGGAGCCAGCTGGTCAAGTGTGGATAATTTGTGGACAGTCGACGTGTTGCGCACCGATACAAATGAAAAAGTGCAGTACACCACCAACTTTTTGTGGATGGGGCAGGGCTATTACAAACACTCACAGGGTTACACCCCGGAGTGGCCAGGGATGGACAAGTACAAAGGTCGCATTGTGCATCCGCAAACGTGGTCGAGCGACATTGACTACAAAGACAAGAACGTATTAGTAATTGGCTCTGGAGCGACTACAGCGACGATCGTTCCGGCAATGGCCGCTGACTGCAAACACATCACGGTGTTGCAGCGATCACCAACTTATTTTTGGACTGGAAGAAATGCCAATGATCTTGCTGACACATTGCGTCAATTAGAGATCAATGAAGAATGGATTCATGAAATCGTGCGTCGTAAAGTGCTGTTTGATCAACAAGCTGTTACGAAACTTGCATCTGAGGAACCAGAGTTCTTGAAAAAAACTTTGATAGATAATGTGCGTTCTCTTCTGGATCCCGACTATGACGTTGACAAACACTTCACACCGAAATATCGACCATGGCAGCAACGTCTTGCTTTTGTTCCAGATGGCGATTTATTTGCAGGAATCAAATCGGGCAAAGCTTCGATGGTGACTGACGAAATCGAATCATTCACTGAAAATGGAGTACTGCTTAAGTCTGGCGAAGAGATCAGCGCTGATTTGATCATCACCGCAACGGGTTTTAACCTCAGCGTGCTTGGCGAAATTCCGTTTGTTGTTGATGGCAAATCTGTTGATTTTGCGCAAACGGTGACATATAGAGGAATGATGTTTACGGGTGTGCCAAACATGGCGTGGGTGTTTGGTTACTTCAGGGCAAGTTGGACGCTACGAGTCGACCTAATGGGAGATTTCATCTGTCGATTGTTGCAATACATGGATGAGACGCATTCTCGTAAAGTCACTCCGCAGTTGCGACCTCAAGATGCCGAAATGCCTATTGGTTCATGGATGGACCCAGAGAATTTCAACCCCAATTATTTAATGCGTAGTCAACATTTAATGCCAAAGCGGGGCAATGTTTCGGAGTGGCAACATAATCAGGACTACTGGTTAGAACGCGAGATCTTGCCGACGGCGAGTCTCGTGGACGGTTGCCTCACTTACTCATAGAAACGCAGGGTGAGTCAATACACTCAAATACGTGTCTGGGCCCCTGCAACTTGAGTTTGTTACCTCGGCCGTCAATATCCGTGATCTTCCGGAGTCGCCAATAGAAGTTGCGGTTGTTGGTAGGTCAAACGT
This sequence comes from Ilumatobacteraceae bacterium, assembly GCA_044339005.1. Taxonomy (GTDB): domain Bacteria; phylum Actinomycetota; class Acidimicrobiia; order Acidimicrobiales; family Ilumatobacteraceae; genus UBA3006. The sequence continues at coordinate 391 of JBIIWI010000065.1, read as the reverse complement.
AGGTAAGTCGTCACTGATAAACGCGCTTGCCAATCGCAAACAACTTGCGCGGGTTTCTAATACTCCCGGCCGTACACAGTTAATCAACTTGTTCGAGACGCCAGATGGCGGAACTGTTGTGGACTTGCCGGGTTATGGCTATGCCGCAGCACCAGGAAACGTGCGCAAACGTTGGCAGAGCATGATCACCAACTATTTACTCGATCGCGAATCGCTGGTGATGGTCTTTGCATTAGTTGATGGAGTTATTGGGCCCACCGAATTAGATCAACAGGTGTTGGGCGAACTTGAGGAAAATGGAATTCCATTCACTGTTGTGGCTACCAAGCTCGACAAAGTGAAACCATCACAACTTGAAACACGCAAGCGCGATCTTGCCCGCGGATGCGGC
>JBIIWI010000023.1:0-18165 GCA_044339005.1 Ilumatobacteraceae bacterium | reverse complement strand
AGTCTCACAACGAAACGGAAAATGACATGACACATACAATCCTGAGCTCACCAACACGCGAAGTCGTTATCGGTTTCGATCGTCCATTCGTCATGATTGGCGAGCGCATCAACCCAACAGGTCGCAAATTGCTGGCAGAAGAAATGAAAAATGGCGACTTCAGCCGAGTGGAAGCCGATGCCATCGCCCAGGTGTTGGCCGGTGCACACATGCTCGACGTCAACGCGGGTATTCCACTTGCAGACGAGCCTGCACTGTTGGCGCGCGCAGTACAACTTGTTCAGTCGGTGACTGACGTGCCGCTGTCGATTGACTCTTCGATTATCGAGGCGCTTGAAGCTGGTCTTGCTGTCTACAAGGGCAAAGCTCTTGTTAACTCGGTTACTGGCGAAGATGAGAACCTTGAGCGTGTGTTGCCTCTCGTCAAAAAGTACGGCGCAGCAGTGGTTGCGATCTCCAATGACGAGACTGGTATCAGCATGGATCCAGATGTGCGTTTTGAAGTTGCGCGAAAGATTGTCAATCGTGCGGCTGATTACGGCATTCACTACAGCGACATTGTTGTTGACCCGTTGGTGATGCCAATTGGTGCACTCGGTCAGGCTGGACAGCAGGCATTCACCTTGATTCGTCGTTTGCGCGATGAACTCAAAGTCAACACAACCTGCGGTGCTTCCAACGTAAGTTTTGGTTTGCCAAATCGCCAAGTGATTACAGGAACCTTCCTCTCAATGGCGATGGGCGCTGGAATGACGTCTGCGATCATGAGTCCGTTGCACCCAGAAGTGAAAGCTGCCGTAATGGCAGCAGACGTCTTGACTGGCAACGACCAAAACTGTGCAAACTGGATCAAGGAAAATCGTGATCCAAATGCTCCAACTGGTGGACGTGGTGACCGCGAGGGTCGTCGCCGTCGCACTGCACAATAACGACAGGGGATTGTGATTTCATGACGAATCGCGTTGTATTCACGCCGTCGGGATTAGATGGAGAAGTTGAGACGGGCACAAGTGTGCTCGATGCTGCGCGTCGTCTTGGTGTTGACTTGGATTCTGTCTGCGGTGGCCGCGGCATTTGCGGTCGCTGCCAGATCACTCCGAGCATTGGGTCATTCTCGAAGTGGGGTATAGAGGCAACGGCAAGCGCCCTTACCGAGCCCGGCGAGTTAGAGATCGACTACCACGGCAATCGTCCTCTGGTCTTGGGCAATCGCTTGGGCTGTGTGGCCAAAATCTGTGGCGACATGGTCATCGATATTCCGGCAATGAGCCAGGTGCATCGTCAAATTGTGCGCAAAGATCTCGACTTGGGCGCAATAGTCGTGGACCCAACTTTTGCTCTCTATTACGTTGCTGTCGAGCCGCAGCAACTTGGTGACGGTGCAACTGCTTCAACCGAATTGCGCAATGCTGTTGCAGAGCAGCATCACATAGCCAAACCAACTATTGCTACGCATGCATTGAGTCAAGTCAACCGAGCAATCGACAAGGGCGAGGGTGGTGCAACTGTTGCCATTGCGCGTGGTGCAGATGTGTCTGATGCAGGAATGATTACTGCCGCGTGGCCTGGTTTTGTCGGAGCGATGTACGGCATTGCAATCGACATTGGTTCAACAACAGTTGCTGGCCACTTGTGCGATCTCACCACAGGCGAGATCTTGAGCAGCGCGGGAGTGATGAATCCACAAATTCGCTTTGGCGAAGACTTGATGAGTCGTGTTTCGTACGTGATGATGAACAAGGGCGGAGATGTAGAACTCACCACCGTGATTCGTGCAGCGCTCAATGACCTTGTGCTTGAACTGGCATCTAAAGCAGCAACTACTGTTGACAAAATTCTCGAAATCGTGATGGTCGGTAATCCGATCATGCATCACATCTTGCTGGGCATCGATCCAACTCCGTTGGGTGCCGCACCATTTGTTCTTGCTACCGATGAAGCAGTGAGTGGCTTGGCGACTCAAATTGGAATCGCTCTGCCAAATGCTCGTTACTACGTTGGTCCGTGCATTGCCGGTCACGTTGGTGCAGACACTGCAGCTGCAATCTTGTCAGAAGGTCCACATCGTGGCACCGCAATGCAATTGCTCATCGACATTGGCACCAATGCTGAGATCGTGCTGGGAGACAACACTCGCCAGTTCGCAGCATCTAGCCCAACAGGTCCTGCCTTCGAAGGCGCACAACTCAGTTGTGGTCAGCGAGCAACAGCCGGTGCTGTTGAAAAGGTGCGCATTGATCGCGAAACACTTGAGCCACGCTTTCGCTCGATCGGCATTGAAATGTGGTCAGACGAGCCAGGTTTTGCTGAAGCAATTGTTGATACTCCCGTAACTGGTGTTTGTGGTTCTGGAATTATTGAAGTGATTTCAGAGATGTATTTGGCGGGAATTATTTCGCAAGACGGCGTTATTCAAGGTTCGCTTGTTGGCAAGACTCCTCGCGTAATCGCCGATGACCGAACATTCTCGTATGTGTTGTATGAACACGGAGACATTCGTCTGTTGATCACACAAAATGACATTCGAGCAATTCAATTGGCTAAAGCGGCATTGCGGGCAGGTATCGATTTGCTGGTCGAACATGCAGGAAATCCAGAAGTACTCGATATCCGTTTGGCTGGCGCATTCGGTGCACACATCGATCCTGTGTACGCGATGGTGCTTGGGTTGGTTCCCGATTGCCCGGTGGCAGGAGTGCGCTCGGTTGGCAATGCTGCGGGCGCCGGTGCTGTCAAAACTCTGCTCTCTCGAAGTCAGCGTCTAGAGATGGAGACCGCGGTCCGCAAGGTCACCAAAATTGAGACCGCAACTGAGCCACGTTTTCAGGATCTGTTCATCGCAGCAATGGCCTTCCCGCATGCCTATGCCCCTTGTCCAAACCTCGAGAGCATCATGACTTTGCCCCCTCGAATAGAAAACAGCGGTAATAGTGAGGGTGGTCGCGACGGCCAGCGTCGTCGGCGCCGTTCATAAGACAGCGTTCATAAATTCTCGTGCGAGACTAGAGCAGATTTAAAAGGGGGAGTGAGATGACTGAAGAAGTAGAACACCACAGGCGAGGTGGCGGTCGAGCTGCGCGCCAGGCAACACGTAAAACATCTCATGCCCAACGCGATGCATATTTGACTCGTTTGATTACTCCGTATGAAATGGTTTCAGAAGAGGGCCTTGCGTTGCTCGAGAGCAATGCAGACACAATCCTCCTGGAGATCGGCGTTGAGATTCGCGATTACCCAAGTGCAATTGAGCGCTTCAAAAATGCTGGCGCAATAGTTGACGGCACTCGTGTTCGTTTTCCCCGCGGAATGTGCAGATCAATTGTCCAAGCAAGCGCACCACGCATTTACACACAACACGCACGCAACCCAGAAAATGATGTGCAGATAGGCGGCAACGCAACGGTGTTTGCCCCCAACTACGGCTCACCATTTGTGTATGACATCGACAATGGTCGTCGTTACGCAACGATTCAAGATTTTCAGAATTTTGTCAAGCTGGCATATATGTCGCCGTATATTCACCACTCGGGTGGCACGGTGTGTGAACCTGTCGACATTCCAGTGAGCAAACGTCACCTTGACATGGTGTATGCCCATATCAAGTACTCCGACAAAGGTTTCATGGGTTCGGTTACTGCCGGTGAGCGTGCTCAAGACAGCGTCAATTTGGCTCGCATCGCTTTCGGTGGCGACTTGGCCGACCGTACGGTAATGACAAGTTTGATCAATGCGTCATCGCCGCTGGTGTGGGACGCAACGATGCTCGAGTCGGCAGAGGTGTACGCACTCAACAATCAGGCATGCATCATTACGCCATTTATTTTGGCGGGAGCAATGGCTCCTACAACATCTGCTGGAGTAGTGGCGCAAACACTTGCAGAGTCACTCGTGGGTATGGCGTTTACACAACTTGTTCGCCCTGGCGCTCCAGTGGTGTTTGGTTCGTTTGCAAGTTCGATGTCGATGCTCACAGGTGCGCCAACATTTGGTACGCCAGAGCCTGCGATTGTGCTGTACACAGTTGCTGCACTCGCGCGTCGTCTCGGTGTTCCATTTCGCTCGGGTGGTTCACTGTGCGCATCCAAATTGCCAGACGCACAGGCCGCCTACGAAAGCGCCTCAACACTGATTCCAACGATCATGGCTGGCACTAACTTCGTGTTGCACTCTGCAGGTTGGTTGGAGGGTGGCCTTGCAATTGGTTATGAGAAGTTTGTGCTCGACTGCGATCAATTGGGAATGATGATGACGCTTGGCAAAGGTCTCGATATCACAGAAAACGGTCAGGCCATGAGCGCGATGCGCGAAAATGTGCCAGGGCAGCACTTCCTGGGTACGGCGCACACGCTCGGCAACTTTGAGACTGCGTTTTACCGCTCTGATACCGCCGATAACAACAGCTTCGAGCAGTGGACAGAAGATGGTGCTTTGGACGCTGCGCAGCGGGCCAACCGTATTTACAAAGAGCGACTTGCGTCATACGTTGCGCCAGCCCTAGATGACGCAATTGACGCGGAATTATTGGACTACATCGGTAAGCGCAAGGCTGAGTTGCCCGACACTTTCGCATAATCTATTTACGCCCCTATACGCAAAACCCAAGTGAGTGAGATCAATTATGAGCGTTCTTTCGTCGTTTTTTAAGTCCGGCAAAGCAAGCGGTAAGACAACTGCCGCAGCGCAGCGCTTGGTGAGCAACATGCGCTACGAATTGGTGCCGCTGAAGTCTCTCGATCAAGCCATTACCGACTTGCCTAAGGGTGCATCAGTGTCAGTAACTTGCTCACCTGCAAAGGGAATAGCGGTAACGCAAGAGTTGTGTGAGCAACTGCTGGCAAAGGGTCACAATGTGGTGCCACACTTTGCTGCACGTCTTGTTGAAGGCCCAGAACACGCCGCCAAGTTGGCGACATGGGTGCGCGAAAAGGGGATCAAGGAAGTATTTATCATCGGTGGTGATGCCGAAGTGCCACCGCACTACCAATTTGCTTTGCCGTTCATTAAGGATTTTTTGAGTGCCAACCCTGGTGTTGAAACAATTGGTTTTGGCGCTTACCCAGATGGTCACTCCACGATTAGCAATGCCGATTTGCATAATTCGGTTATTGAAAAAGAAGCATTGCTCAAGAGTTTCGGCGTGAAGGGTCTTGCCTCAACGCAGATGTGTTTTGATGCTCCGAAGATTCTCGCTTGGCTCAAAGATCTCCGCGCAAAAGGTTTCACCACACCGATCAATCTCGGTCTTCCAGGAGTTGTTGATCGCACAAGGTTGATGTCGGTTGGTGTGCGCACCGGTGTTGGCCAGTCATTGCGATATCTCAAGAAGAACAAAGCATCCCTCACCTTGATGTTTGCGCCAGGTGGCTACGACCCAACAAAATTGCTCAATGACATCGCAGCTAAAGCGGACGAACTTAACGTCGCTGGTATCCACTCGTTTACATTCAATGCGACTGCCGATACCGCCAAGTGGGCGAATGCGATTTTGGATCAGCAAGTATGAGTACGGCAGTAACCAATACAGATGTAGTCATCATTGGTGGTGGTGTGATGGGTGCCTCGATTGCACTCGAACTCTCAAAAGCTGGCCGAAAAGTGGTGGTCATCGACAAGGGTGGCGCAGCAGGTGCTGGTTCTACGAGCGCATCCTCGGCAATCATCCGATTTACGTACTCAAACTTCAACACCATCTTGATGGCGTGGGAGTCAGCACAGTATTGGTATGACTGGAACAATTTTGTTGGTGTGCAGGATCCAGATGGCATGGCCAAGTTTGTGAAAACTGGTTATTTGGTGTTTCTCACAGAGGGCTACGACGGCATTCGTCAACGTGAGCTTTGGGACCAATTTGGCATTCCCTACGAAGTGCTGAGCCCCGAAGAGGTGCGCAAGCGCTGGCCGGCTTTTGATACGGGCAAGTACTACCCACCAAAGAGCATTGAAGACCCAGCTTTTGCAGATGATCCATACGACCAGCTCTCGGCGTTGTTCGATCCACTCAGTGGTTTTATGGATGACCCAATGTTGGCAACGCACAACCTCGCGAACGCCGCGAAGACACATGGTGCAGAGTTTCTCTTTCACAAAGAAGTTGTCACAATCAATACAAGCAATGGGGCGGTCACAGGAGTGACACTCAAAACTGGTGAGACATTTAATGCACCAACTGTCATTAATGCAGCTGGCCCACACGCTGCAGCAATCAATCGCATGGCTGGTGTCTATGACGAAATGAAGGTTCATCACCGACCATTACGCCAAGAAGTCTTCTCGCCACCAGCACCAGTTGGGTTCCGTCTAGAGGACAACGCTCCGATCGTTGCAGACCTTGACTTGGGTCAATACTTCAGACCTCACATGGGTGATCTGCTCAATGTGGGCACTACTGAACCTGCATGTGATGAATTGCATTTCCTTGATAACGCAGACGATTGGAATGACTCTGTCACCGTCGAGTTTTTCGAGCGAGTGATGTTGCGACTTGCGCGCCGTTTGCCAGATTTTGGAGTCCCCCTCAAATTGCTCGGCATTGGTGCTCTGTACGACGTCACTGACGACTGGATTCCTCTATACGACAAGTCGAGCCTGAATGGGTTCTTTATGGCCTGTGGTACGAGCGGCAATCAATTTAAGAATGCTCCGCTCGTTGGCAAGTTCATTCGCGCGCTGATTGAAGCTCAGGAAAATGGCATTGATCATGACGTGACACCAGTTGAGTTCATTGGAGAGAGCACGGGTAATGCAATCAACTTGTCTGCATTTTCAAGATTGCGTACACAGGGCGTCACCGCCGGAAACGTGATGGGCTAAGTTAGTCACGTGAGTCCCTTAGAAAAGTTGTTGGCAACTGGAAAAGTATTGTTGGCGGATGGTGCTACTGGTACCAACTACTTCCAGATGGGTTTAACGGCTGGCGAGCCACCCGAATTTTGGATCACTGATCATCCGGAACGCGTGATGTCATTGCATCAACAGTTTGTTGATGCTGGTGCAGACATAATTTTGACGAACACGTTTGGTTGTAACCGTCATCGACTGAAGTTGCACAATGCTCAGGCTCGAGTACATGAACTTGCAAGCGCTGCAGCACAATTGGCGAGAAAAGTCGCGGACAATGCTGGGCGACCTGTGATTGTTGCAGGGTCAGTTGGCCCAACAGGTGAGTTGTTTGAACCCCTTGGTGCTCTCACCGAAGCTGAGGCAATCGACACGTTTGCTGAGCAAATTCAAGGTCTAAAGGATGGCGGTGCAGACGTTGCATGGATTGAAACCATGTCTGCACCGGAAGAAGTGCGAGCTGCGGCATTGGCGGCTATCAAGGTCGGTATGCCGTACGTAGCAACGATGTCGTTTGATACTGCTGGTCGCACAATGATGGGAATTATGCCGAGTGCGCTTGAGCAAATCTTTGAGGGGCTCGTTCCACAGCCTCTTGCAATTGGTGCCAATTGCGGCGTTGGCGCATCAGACATGTTGGTCTCGGTTTCTGAAATGAAGGGGTTTGTCACGCCAATCGTTGCAAAGGGCAACTGTGGGATACCTCGCTTTGAGGGTGTATCTATTAAATATTCAGGAACGCCAGAGTTGATGCATACATATGCCGGTATGGCAGTTGACGCAGGCGCTCGCATCGTTGGTGGATGCTGTGGCACATCTCCAGAGCATCTCGCCGCTATGCGAAGTGCACTTAATGCGCATCACTATGGTTCGGCGCCAACCACCGAAGAGATCATCAGCAAAATTGGTCCGCTCACCAATTCGGTACCAACTGTGGCCGACACCTCCACAAGAGACGCTCGTCGCCGTCGTCGTACAGAGGACTAGTACGGGTGGGTCGCGATCTCTTAGTTGCACCAGGCTTCGAGAGTGTCGCCAAAGTGTTCAGCAAATATCACAAAGATGAACTAGCTGGAGCATCTTTTGCTGCAACGTTAAACGGTGTGCAAGTTGTCGACTTGTGGGGCGGTGCAAAATCTGATGGCACGCCATGGAGCAATGACACACTCTGTGTGATTGCCTCCGGCACAAAAGGCATCTGTGCTGTGGCGCTCCTCATGTGTGTAGAACGTGGCTTGCTCAATTTGGAGGCCCCGATTGAATCGGTCTGGCCAGAGTTTGCTGCAGGGGGCAAAGGGCATGTTCTCATCGGTGACGCATTGGCTCACATGGCGGGCGTACCAGGCATTGAGCGCAAGCTCACTGCACAAGAAATATCTGATCCAATCTTGATGGCTCAATTGCTCGCTGAACAACACCCATTTGTGCCAGTTGGGTCACCTACGTATCACGCACTCACGTTTGGTTGGATCGCAAGCGAACTGGTGCGACGTGCTGACGGAAGATCAATTGGCACGTTTGTGCGTGAAGAAATTGCCCGACCTTTGCAACTCGATTTGCATATCGGTGCGGCAGATGACGTTTTGCCCCGCATCACAAAAACAACTCGAGCAAAAAACTACAACTACACGGCTCTATTACCTGGCTCGGCTATCGACCCTCGACTGCTACATGTATATGGCATGACTCCGGTCGAACTTTCTGAATCCCCAGATTTTTCAAAAATCGAATTGCCTGGTGGAGGTGGGGTGGCAAGCGCGTATGCAATGAGTCGCTTGTACGCAATGCTCGTCAATGGCGGACAGTTGGACGGAGTGCGATTGTTGCAACCCGAGACAATTGAAATGGCTACGCGAGAACGCTCACAAGGGAATGATGCGTTGTCTGGTCGACAGCTGCGATTTGGCATTGGCTTTGAGATCAACCCAAACCCTTCGCGGCTTGGCATGGCGCCGGATGCTTTTGGCCATACGGGCGCGGGTGGGTCTACACACGGCGCGTGGCCAAGTATGAATACGAGTTTTTCGTATGCAATGCGCGAGTTTCAAACGGAAAACAGCGACTCTCGTGCATTCGAGTTGCTGGATGTTCTCGACGAATGCGTGATGCGTCAGACAAAGAAAAAAGCTTAGTAGTTCTGAAGAGTCCTATGGCGAGACAAGCGAAGACGAAGAATGGATTTGTACCAAAAATCTGTGCGCGCTGTGGTTTGCCTTTTGAGTGGCGCAAAAAGTGGGCAAAAAATTGGGATGAAGTGAAATACTGCAGCACGCGTTGCCGCGACGCCAAATGATGCAGTAGTTATTTGCCTTGCCACTTTGGTGGACGCTTTTCGGCAAAAGATGCTGGACCTTCAATGGCATCCTGCGAATCAACTGCTTTTCGGTAAGCGGCATTTACTCGCATCTGCTTCATTGCCTCTTGGATGTCAACATTTTCAAGTTTCCGATTGAGCTCGAGCACCGCGGCCACGCTCAGCGGCGCTGACAAACAAATCTCAGCAGCTAGCTGACGCGCGCTTGTCATCAGGTCGGTGAGTGGCACAACACGGTTAACGATTCCCCACGATTCGGCTTCAGCGGCGGAAAGTCTGCGACCACCAAAGATGATCTCGTTTGAAAGCTGTCGAGGCATGAGGCGGGGTAGACGCACGGCGCCCGCATCGGGCAAAACACCTACACGCGTTTCAGGAAGAAAGAATTGAGCGTGGTCTGCGGCAACAATGAAGTCCGCGGCCATTGCAATCTCAAAGCCACCACCAACTGCCATGCCGTTGACAGCCACGATGATTGGCTTATTGCGATTGGGCAATTCGGGGAATCCGCCAAATCCACCTACGCCGTAGTCGGAGTCAAATGCTTCGCCATCTGCTGCAGCGTTCAAGTCCCAACCGGCAGAAAAGAACCTTTCACCTGCGGCAGTAAAGATCGCTACTCGGTGGGTTGAGTCAGAGTTGAACGCCGAGAATATTTCACTGAGTTCGCGGCTTGTTGCTGCATCGATGGTGTTGGCCTTTGGGCGATCAAGAATGATCTCGAGAATTGAGCCAGTACCTTCAGCGGTGGTTGATGTGCTTGTCGTTATCGGCATCAAAGTCTCGATTCGCTATTTGGTTTCTTCAATGAGAAGTGCATCGACCGCGATTGCGGACGTTGTGGTGGCAAGCACTGGATTCAGTTCGACCTCCACAACAGAAGAGCCTACGACCGCGTCTTGCAATGCGATCACTGTGTCAACAAGTGCATTGATGTTGGCCGCAGGTTTGCCTCTATAGCCATTGAGGATCGGTGCTATGCGTAGTTGTTGCAATGCATCACGAATTTCAACTTTGGTCGCTGGAGCTAGCAAACACCGTGTGTCTCGCCAGAGTTCGGTGAGTACTCCTCCCGCTCCAAGTGTGATCATCCAACCAAGTGGGGCGGTGCGTCGAATGCTGACAAGTACTTCAGCGACAATTCCGGTGATAGTTTGCTCGACCAAGAATTCGGTGATGTTGGCAGGCATGGAAGCTATTGAAGCCTGCAATTGTTCGGCACTTTGTAGGCCTACAGCGACAGCGCCAGACTCACTTTTATGAGCAAGTCCAAGACCCTTGAGTGTGATCGGGTATCCAATTTTTTGTGCTGTTTCTGCAACTGAGTTACGGGTACAACGAGCACCCTGAGGAACCGCAATGTTCCACGTGTTCAGGCGTTCCTTGGCGCGAGCCTCATCAACGATGGCGGTTATGCCAGGCGCCGAAACTAAGGCTGGTGCGATTTGCGGAGCATGTTGCCCAAGCCATGCACAACGGTCGAGAGCCACAAGCGTTTCGCGCAAGCCTTGCGCTGGAGTCATGCCGAGTGCGGTAATCGAATTGCGCATCGATTCCGAGAAACATTCAGGAATTGTGGCGACAATGATGCCGCGACGCTTGGTGATGGTGCTTGCAGTAGCAAATGCCTCTGCCGCCACAACCCAACTGCTCGCATCTTGATCGGGGCGGGGCGGTGCATCGAGCAACAAAATGGTTGCGTCGTGTTCGCCACGCATCGTTTCCGAAAACGTGCGAGTCATGGCATCTTTGTCGCCCCACATAAACGTGTGATAGTCAAACGGATTGCCTACCGAAACCAGTTCGGTCAATGTTGACTCGATGCGCACACGTTGCTCGTCTGGGAATGGCGCAAAAATCAGGTTTGTTGCTTCAGACAAATCGGCAACTAGCGAAGCCTCGCCACCCGAGCACGACAACGATGCAATGCGGTAACCCGAAAGCGGACCGCCATTGTCGAGCAGCTTGAGTGTCTCGAGAAGTTCGGTTGGTGTTTCTACTGTCGCGACACCGCAACGGTCAAAGAATGCCGCGTATGCCTGACGATTGCCAGCCAGCGATGCGGTGTGCGATGCGGCGATTAAAGCACCCGCTTCAGACTTGCCGGTTTGCAATGCAACAATTCGCTTGTTGCGCGCAAATGCTTCTTGGGCGAGTGCAGCAAAGCGAGGTGCGTCACGAATTGCTTCAATGAACATGCCAATTGCTGTTACGCGCTCATCATGGATAAATGTTTCGAGTACGTCTTCAACGCCACCACCAGCTTGATTGCCAACAGTCACCATGTAAGCCATGTGCAAATTGCGTTGCTGCATAGTGAGGTTGATGCCAACGTTGCCGCTTTGCGAGATCATGCCAACACCTCGTTCAACCGATAAACATCCGTGCTCATCTGGCCACAAGGCCACGCCGTCAAGGGTGTTGATAAAGCCATAGCAGTTTGGCCCGAGCAGTGGCATTTCACCAGCTGCATCAACCAATTGTTGTTGTAAATCGGTATCGCCAGTCTCAGAGAAACCAGAGGCGTAACACACTGCGCCGCCAGCACCCATCTTGCTGAGTTGTCTCACGGCATCCAGGGTGAGATGGCGGTTGACAGCGACAAATGCCGCGTCAGGAATGCCAGGTAAGTCATTGACTGAAGCGAAACAGGTAACGCCGTGCATCTCTTTGCGTGTCGGGTGCACTGGCCATATCTCGCCAGTAAAACCAAGTTTTTGGCATTGCCTCACCACCGCGGCGGCAGGGTTGCCACCAATGACTGCGATGCTCTTTGGATTGAGCATGCGGGAGAGTGCGGTATGCGCTTGTGGCATGTATCAGCCGCCAAATTCGCGAAGTAAACCGCGTGAAATGATGTGTCGCTGAATTTCGCTCGTACCGTCCCAAATGCGGTCAACACGTGTATCACGCCACATCCGTTCGAGTGGCAGTTCGTCCATCAAACCCATACCGCCAAATATTTGGATGGCTTCGTCGGTTACAAATTGGCACATTTCACTTGCAAAGACTTTCGCCATGGCAATTTCGGAGTCATCAAACTTGCCATGTGCGTCATTCCATGCGGCACGCAGTGTGAGTAGCTCGGCTGCATCAAGTTGTGTTTTCATGTCGGCCAATTTGAACGAGACGCCCTGAAACTTGCCAATCTGTTGACCAAATTGTTCACGCGTTGCAGCCCATTCCGTTGAAAGTCGAAGCGCGCGACGAGCACGACCCACGCAAACTGCTGCAACCTGCAGTCGTGTTGCGCCGAGCCATGTGTTGGCAACATCAAAACCACCGTGAACTTCGCCAAGTACTTTGCTATTTGGAACTCGGCAGTTATCAAAGTTGATGATCAGGTTGTGGTATCCCGAGTTGGAGACACATTTGTAACCCGCGACTCGTTCGCATCCAGGTGTATTGAAGTCAACGAGAAAACCAGTGATTTTCTTCTTCGGACCCTTCGAAGTCTGTTCTTCGGCGGTTGCGGCAAACAAGATTACGTAGTCGGCCATGTCGGCATGAGAAATGAAATGCTTTGTTCCATTGATCACCCAGTCGTCGCCATCGCGTACCGCGGAGCACTTCATGCCACGCATGTCCGACCCAGCATCTGGCTCGCTCATTGCCAAGCAATCCACACGGTCGCCTGCGATGGTCGGGATGAGGTATTCCTCAATCTGGCTGCCTGTGCAAGCACGCAAGATATTTGACGGTCGGGCAACTATGTAGTGGAGTGCATATGAAGTGGCACCAAATTCTCGATCGACCAAAGTGGTGTCAAACGAGTCGAACCCCGCTCCGCCGTATTCGGTTGGCATATTGCACGCATAGATACCTGCGGCAATGGATTTCCTTCGGATATCTTCTTCGAGCTCTTTTGGAACTTGGCCAAGCTTCTCGACCGTCTCTTCGTGGGGGATGAGTTCGCGTTCAACAAATGAGCGCGTTGTTGCAACGATTGCTTCTTGTTCTTCGGTGAGTGCAAATTGCATGGGGTTCCTTTGTTTGTTTATTTCTTCTTGATTTTCATTACTCTGCCAACGTCTTCTGGCGTCGGAAGCACTGAATGACTTTTGTAGATTGCGTCAAGAGCGGCTGCAACGTGGTGGAGTATCGGCGCAGACTTGCCTGCATTCATATCGACATGCACCAACATCTGCTCGGTGGTCGAAAGCCTCTTGCCGCTGTCCCCATTGAACATGGTGTGATGAATGTGGAGTCGCTTTACATCCACATCGAGCACTCGTGTTTCGATGCGTAGTGGGTCGTTGAGAAATGCTTCATCTTCGTAAACAATGTGGGTCTCGACGGTGTAAAACGAGTTGCCAGCCGCCCGGTATACATCGTTGTCGCCGATGTAGGTAAACAGTGCGTCTGATCCCCAGCCAAAGGCCGACAGATATGCGGCCTCGGTCATGTGACCGTTGTAGTCAACCCACTCTTGCTCAACACGACATGAATAGATGTCGAGTGGCGCGGGCACGACATCGCCTGGCTGCCAAGGGGCGAGCGGCGAGACGCTGCTACTTTGCGGGGCGTTCGCCGACATGTCGACCTATCCCTGCTGGTGCAGGAAGTTTTGCGTGGGCTTCAGCAATTGGCTTGAGCAACGTAAACATTTCGCTTCCCATGGCGGAAGTCTTTCCTGTTGCAGTATCAACATGCATAAAGAGGTGCTCGCCAGTAAAAGCTACAACTCCGTCTTCGCGCACAACTTCGGACCACAGGTGAATGCGCTTCTCGTCATACGACGCAACCCGCGTGAGAACCTTGATTTTGTCGCCAGCGCGAGTTTGGTCAAGAAAGCGTGAATGTCCCTCAACGGTGTAAAACGTACGTCCCGTCGCGAGATATTCGGGGGTGAAACCAATCGCGCGGAAGAACGTGTCGCTTGCTTCGCTCACCAGTTGTGAATATCGCGAGTCGTTGGTGTGACCGTTGTAGTCAGTCCACTCGGCAGGGATAAACATCTCGTGCGAGACCGAAGGAGCGAGCGGATCAAGAACTGGTACTGGGCCACGACCGAACAACATTTTTTCGTAGTCGGCCAAAACTTGCCCCGCGCCGTAATTCTGATTGCGCAGACCCTGAAACACCGAAACCAAACAATCGTCGCGTAATGCTTCAAGTTCACGAATGGTGGCCGCACCTGCTTGGTCGTCAGATTGCGAAACGATTTTCTCGAGCAACACGTCATCAAGTTCCGGTACATCCATCAACTTTGTCCATGGCCACTTCAATGACGGACCAAATTGAGCCATGAAGTGTCGCATGCCAGCTTCGCCACCAGCGATGCGGTACACGAGGAAGGTGCCCATGAACGACCAACGCAGACCAGGGCCGAATCGCATTGCATCATCAATCTCTTCCGCTGTCGCGATTCCGTCATTGACCATCCACAGCGCTTCTCGCCACAGTGCTTCCATGAGTCGGTCTGCAACAAAGCCGTCGATCTCTTTGCTCAGCATGAGTGGACGCATTCCGATTTGTGTGTAGACCTCGCGTGCGCGTTCTTTGGTGGCTTGTGATGTGAGGTCTCCGCCACAGATCTCGACGAGCGGCATGAGATACACGGGGTTAAAAGGGTGGCCGACAACGAAACGCTCTGGATTAACCATGTCTTTTTGTATTTGTGTAGGTAACAGACCAGATGTAGACGAACCAAACACGGTTGTTGGCGACGCCGCCTTACTTGCACGAGCGAGTAATTCTTGTTTCAATTCAAGTCGTTCAGGAGCGCTTTCTTGCACGAAATCAACATCGGTTACTGCCTCTTCTGGTGTAGAGACAAATGTGATGGTGCCTTCTTGTGGAAGGGGAGCAAGTGTGAGTTTCTTGTATGCGCGACGAGCGTTGCCCATGATTTCGCCCATCTTGCGAGTGGCTTGTGGGTCAATGTCATACAACTTGACGTCGACGCCATTGAGTGCAAATCGTGCAGCCCATGCACCGCCAATAACTCCGCCACCGAGCAGACCAACAGTTTTCAATCCAGGTAGACCGCTCATCGCTTTTCCTTACGCGTGCTTTGTAAGTTGTAGCTTTTTGCGCACGTCGGCAGGTCCCATGACGGAAACGCCCATGTTCTCTAAAATGTTGACCGCACGCTCGACAAGTTTGCCGTTGCTGGCGAGTTCGCCGCGATTGAGATACAAGTTGTCTTCAAGACCAACGCGCACGTTGCCACCTGCAAGCACTGCTTGGGCAACAAACGGAAGTTGCATTCTTCCGATGGAGAATGCAGAGAACACTGCGCCTGCAGGAATTTGATTAACCAGTGCCATAAAAGTGTTTGTATCATCTGGTGCGCCGTAGGCGATGCCCATGCACAACTGAATCATTACAGGGTCATCAAGAAGTCCGTCTTTGATTAAGTCTTTAACCATTACTAAGTGGCCGGTGTCAAAGACTTCGAGCTCTGGGCGCACACCAAGTTGTTGCACAATCTTTGCCATCTTGCGCAACACGCTTGGCGTGTTGGTCATCACGTAGTCACCGCCGCTCGAGAAGTTCATCGTGCCGCAATCAAGAGTGCAAATTTCTGGAAGTAGGCGGGTGACGTGATCGAGACGTTCTGTTGAACCAACCATGTCGGTGCCAGCGGCAAGCGGCAATACATCTTCGTCGCCACCAAGCACCAAGTCGCCACCCATGCCAGCAGTCAGGTTGATCACGACATCAGTGTCGGATGATCGCACACGATCGACAACTTCGGCGTACAGCTCTGTATCGCGCGAACCAAGACCAGTTTGTGGATTGCGCACGTGAATGTGCACCACTGCAGCGCCAGCTTTGGCTGCCTCGATGCACGAGTTGGCAATCTGTTCTGGGGTGACAGGCACCTTGTCGCTTTTGTGTGCTGTCTCTCCAGAGCCAGTAACTGCGCAGGTGATAAATGATCCCCAATTCATAACATTCCCTTCAATTGACTTGGATAGCAGACAAAACTGCCCATAATTGTCGATACTTACAACGACTTCATTAGGTTAGTGCCGATGTCCGATTTAGCCAAAGCCCTGTGGACGCCAACAGAAGAGCGCGTCGCTAGATCTCGAATGAACAAGTTTGCGAAGAAGGTGAATAAAGCCGATGACTTGTATTCATGGTCGATTGAGCAACCCAGCGAGTTTTGGTCGCAAGTGTGGGACGAGTGTGGCTTCATAGGGCATAAGGGTGATCGTGTGTTTGTTTCAAATAGTGCGACTGCGCCAATCTCAACTGCCAGGTTTTTCCCTGACGCGCAGCTCAGCATCGTTGAAAACTTTTTGCGAAAAAGCGGTACGACGCATGGTGGTGGCGAAGCCCTAGTAGCCATAGACGAAAGTGGTCTGCGGAGAAGTCGCACGTGGGATGATTTGGCGTTGCGTGTGGGGGCAATCGCATCGGCACTCGTGCAGCTTGGAGTTGTTGCCGGTGACCGGGTGGCTGCATGGTTGCCTAACTCAATTGAAGCAGTCGAAGTCATGCTCGGTGCCGCATCAATTGGCGCTGTGTTTTCTTCTGCGTCTCCAGACTTCGGCGCAAACGGTGTGACCGATCGTTTTGGCCAGATTGAACCGAAGGTTCTTGTCGCGGTCGATGGTTATCGCTACAACGGCAAAAATTTTGATTGTCTTGAGCGATTGACTCAGATTCGTGCCGGATTACCAACACTTGAAGCGACAATTCTTGTGAGCAACGTAACCGTGGGTGAGCACAGTCGCGACGGGTTCCTTGACTACGAATCATTCGTGTCAAGCGGTGTGTCATCACCGGTTGTTCCAAGATTATTTGGGTTTGATCACCCCTGGTACGTGTTGTACTCAAGCGGCACAACCGGTGTTCCCAAATGCATCGTGCATCGCACGGGTGGCGTGCTGATTCAGCACATGAAAGAGCATCAGTTGCATTGTGATCTTGGTGAAGACGACCGCGTCATGTACTTCACGACAACGGGTTGGATGATGTGGAATTGGTTGGTGTCGGTGCTTGCCAGCGGTGCAACTGCGGTGCTCTTTGATGGTGCACCAACAGCACCGAATACGGCACGGTTGTTTGACATTGTTGACAGCGAGAAAATCACATTGCTCGGTGTGTCGGCTAAATACATTGACTCGGTGCGCAAGGCGGGGATCGAGCCACGCTCGTCGCACAATCTCAATTCACTGCGCACAATTTGTTCGACTGGTTCTCCACTTTCTCCAGAAGGTTTCGACTGGGTGTACACGTCGGTTAAACAAGACGTTCATTTGTCGAGCATCTCTGGCGGCACCGATTTGTGCGCGTGCTTTGTGGGAGGCGACCCCACGCGTCCTATATATAGGGGTGAGATCCAAGGACCAATGCTCGGCATGGCCAGTGATGCTGTGAGCGATGAAGACGATAGGTATCAATCGTTGTTTGATCAACCAGGTGTTGCGGGAGAGTTGGTGTGTCGTCAAGCATTTCCGTCGACGCCACTCGGTTTTTGGAATGACGGTAGAGATGGCGCACCAGACCCAGCCCAACCAGGACCAAAGTATTTGAGTGCGTATTTCGAACGCATTCCTGGCATGTGGGCGCAAGGTGACTTTGCTTCGTGGACTCCTCGGCATGGAATTGTTATTCATGGCCGTAGTGACACAACGCTGAATCCGGGCGGTGTACGCATCGGCACGGCCGAGATCACTCGGGTAGTTGAACAGCATCCAGGTGTGCTGGAGAGTCTTGTGTTTGGTCAGGAGATTGACAACGATGTGCGCATCGTGTTGCTCGTACGGTTGGCCGAAGGCGATTCTTTGACCGACGAAGTTATTGGCGACATCAAGTCGCGAATTAGGGCCGTATGCACTCCAAGGCACGTTCCTGCGCTCGTGGTTCAGGTGTCTGATTTGCCGCGCACACGTAGCAACAAACTTGTCGAACTGGCTCTTGCCGACGCGGTGAATGGGCGACCTGTGCGCAATAGTGAAGCAATTGCCAACCCAGAGTGCATTTGGCAAATTGTCGAATTGCTCAAATCCCAACGCTAGGATTGCTCCGACTTCCTTTCCGAGGTAGCTCAGCTG
>JBIIWI010000090.1:0-3704 GCA_044339005.1 Ilumatobacteraceae bacterium | reverse complement strand
GTGGGTTCGATCCCCACCCTCGGAGCGCAAGGTTAAACGGGCCAGTAGCTCAGTGGTCAGAGCAGGGGACTCATAATCCCTTGGTCGTAGGTTCGATCCCTACCTGGCCCACAGGCAATTTTCGACCAACTTTTTTCTAACGAACAGGCGATCCACGTGTCAAGTAGCAATCAGCCAGCCGAGTTTGACGATATTTTTGCTGGGAATAAAGCTTTTGCGAATTCTTTTGAGCATTCGCATCTCACCGGCACCGCAACTCGTGGCCTAGCAATTGTGACCTGCATGGATTCGCGCATTAACCCACTTGCAGTGGTTGGCATGCAGTCTGGTGATGCCAAGATCTTGCGTAATGCTGGTGCGCGAGTAACCGACGACGTGTTGCGCACACTTGTCCTTGCCACATACCTACTCGGTGTCAAGCGAGTATTGGTGATGCCACACACCGATTGCCGTATGGCCAACAACAACGAGGCCGAAATTCACGCGATGATTGATAAGCAACATGGGGTAGACACCCGGAGTATTGAGTTTCGTACGGTAGACGACCAGCAGTCAGCACTGATCGGAGACGTCACACGAATCCGCACATTCCCGCTTTTGCCAAAAGATCTCGTGGTGGTTGGCGCGATCTACGACGTCGCTACAGGTTTGCTCAATACCGTCGACTGTGACTCTTGATTTATTGCTAAAAAGGCATGTTTGTCAGGTCTTTGGATAAACATGGGTCAATGATTTTGGACTATTCTCTACCTACCGACAAACATGCGCATCTATATGGATGCGTAAGAGGGAGAAAACAAAAATGAGAAAGCAGACACTAAAAGGTCTTGCTGTTGGTTTGGTAGCAGTGTTCGCACTTGCCGCATGCGGCGGTAGTGACACAGCATCAGACACAGTTCCAGCAGACACAACCCCAGCCGAACCAGCAGGTCTAGCCTGTGAAGTCACCGACACCGGTGGCGTGGACGACAAGGGTTTCAACCAGATCGCTTACGAAGGTCTTCTCCAAGCAGAAGCTTCGTTGGGCGTCACTACAGAGGTGCTCGAATCAACATCAGATGCTGACTACGCACCAAACTTGCAGTCATTCATCGACAAGGGTTGCAACATCATTGTCACAGTGGGCTTCTTGCTCGCAGATGCAACCAAAGTTGCTGCAGAGGCAAACCCAACCGTTCAGTTCGCAATTGTTGACTCCAACACTTCGGCTGCAAACGTTCAGGGTCTCACCTTCGCAACTGATCAGCCATCATTCTTGGCTGGTTACATGGCAGCAGCAACAACTCAGACCGGCATTGTCGGAACATTCGGCGGAATCAACATTCCACCAGTGTCCATCTTCATGCAAGGTTTCGCGATGGGCGTTGAATACCACAACGCACAAAAGGGAACTTCGGTCAAGGTTCTTGGTTGGGACATTGCCAAGCAAGACGGAACTTTCGCTGGAAACTTCGACAGCCTCGACGATGGTCGCAACATTGCCAAGAGTCAGTCTGACGAAGGCGCCGACATCATCTTCCCAGTGGCTGGTCCAGTGGGTCTTGGCGCTTCAGCATTCGCAATGGAATCAGCTGGCAAAGTCAAGATCATTGGCGTTGACGTTGACATGAGCGTTTCTAATGCAACTCAAGCAGAAGTGTATGTCGGTTCGGTCTTGAAGAAGATTGACGCAGCAGTTCTTGCAGCAGTGGGCAGCGCGCTCAATGGCGAAGGTGGCGGCACTGACTACCTCGGCACATTGGAGAACGGTGGAGTAGGCGTAGCAATTACGTCAACCATCACTCCTGAGTTGCAGGCTGAGTTGGACGCAATCACAGCAGGCATCATCGACGGTTCAATCGTCACCAAGTAATTATTCGCTCGAAAGAGTGAAGCAAGTAGTAACGAACGGGGGTCGCGAAAGCGGCCCCCGTTTTGTTTTGTATTAGTCTTTCGTAAATGGGGATGGGCGCCACATGCAACTAGAGCTTCGGGAAATCACGAAACGTTTTCCGGGAGTCATTGCCAACGACAATGTAAACCTCACGCTCAAGACTGGCGAAGTGCTCTGTCTCATTGGTGAAAATGGTGCGGGTAAATCGACACTGATGAATGTGTTGTACGGCATGTACAAACCGGATGAGGGCCAAATAGTGCTCGATGGAGCACCTGTTGTTTTTGCGTCGCCTGGTGATGCGATTGCGGCTGGTATTGGAATGGTGCATCAGCACTTCATGCTGGTACCGGTTTTCACAGTTGCCGAAAATGTGGTTCTCGGTGTTGAACCAACGGGTCGGTTGGGAAGTTTGGATATCGACAAGGCTCGCGAGATGGTTCGCGAGGTTTCTGATCGGTACAACCTCAACTTAGACCCTGACGCAGTTATTGAAGACTTGCCTGTAGGCGTGCAGCAACGTGTTGAAATTGTCAAAGTGTTATTGCGCGATGCCAAGGTAGTTGTGTTTGATGAACCGACCGCGGTGCTGACACCAAAAGAGATCATCGAGTTCTTCGAGATTGTCAAGACACTGATTGCCGCGGGTCGCGGCGTTGTGTTTATTACCCACAAGCTCAAAGAGACTCTTAATGTCGCGGATCGAATTGCAGTGTTACGCCGAGGCCAAGTCGTGGGTGAAGTTGATCCGAAGAATGCCACCGAATCGCAGATTGCAGAGATGATGGTCGGTCGTCCGGTGCAACTTATTGTTGACAAAAAACCTCACGCGCCAGGTGAAGTAGTACTTGAAGTGAAAGATCTTTCAGTGCTGGATGCAGATGGTCGGACAATGGTGGATTCTGTTTCGTTCTCGGTCCGTTCTGGCGAAGTCGTGGGGATTGCAGGTGTGCAAGGCAACGGCCAGACAGAGCTTGTCGATTCTCTCACTGGTTTACGCCATTCGGCTCGAGGTTCTGTCACGCTTGATGGGGTCGACATCACTGGGGCTTCACCACGCGAGAGGCATGCAAAAGGGATAGCGCATGTTCCTGAAGATCGACAGCGTCAAGGCTTGGTCGGTGGATTGAGCATTGCAGAGAACTTGGTTTTGACCAGATATCACGACGAAGAGTTCAGTCACGGAATCGTGATGGATTGGCCTAGCGCACATAGCGTGGCGGAAAATCTCATTACGGAGTATGACATTCGAACACCCAGTGCAGATATCGAAGCGAGCACTCTTTCGGGTGGCAATCAGCAAAAAGTAATTGTTGCCCGGGAACTCAGTCGTCCTCTTCGATTGTCGATAGCTGCTCAACCAACTCGTGGCGTTGACGTTGGTTCGATTGAATACATCCATTCACGCATCATTAAAGAGCGCGATGCGGGTACGGCGGTATTGATCGTCAGCACTGAACTTGATGAGGTCATGGCTCTTTCGGACAGACTGCTTGTGATGTATCGAGGCAAAATTGTTGCAGATGTCGATCCCAAAGTCACGTCTGCAATGGATGTCGGTTTGTACATGGCGGGTTCGCGACCTGCTAGCGCGGTAAGTGTATGAAAATTGTTGCAACATTGCGCAAACTTGCAGACCGAATTGCGCGAACGAGTTCATTTCAAATCACGCTGCTTGCCGTGTTGTCGGCGATGGTCGTTGGTGCTTTCATCATCATCTTGTCCGATATCAACAAACTGCAAAACGGTGACATTCTTGGTGCTACAAAAACTGTTGGAAGTGCATATTGGGCACTTGTTGTCGGCTCGGTCGGTTCGTTGCGCGCGATTT
>JBIIWI010000064.1:0-7092 GCA_044339005.1 Ilumatobacteraceae bacterium | reverse complement strand
CTCGCCAGCAAACGCTTCCTTGAGATTCTCATGTGTTTTTGTGCCATTTAATCCGGCCATGATGTTTCTCGCTTTCTGTTTTGTTAATGGGCTTTGTTTATTCGTATTTTTATTCGTATTGCTATTTCTTGCTTACTTTCGCCTGCAGAACAGGAGATCTTTTGACCGCGCGTGACTCACACTCCAAGCACTTGCCCCTAAACACGACACCTACATCAGAAACCAAGAAGTCACCCGCATCATTTGGCTTGAGAGAGGCTGCACCTTTTACATGTACGTCGCGAATTTTTCCGCACACACCACAAACTGCATGGTGATGATCATCGACGTTGGGGTCGAAACGCATTCCGCCCTCGCCGAGATCGATCAACTGCAGCTCGCCCATTTCTGCGAGCTCATTCAATGTCTGATACACCGTTCGAAGTGAAATTCCCGGCATCTGCGCACTCGCAATGCCGTAAAGGTTCTCGGCTGTTGGATGCGTTTCGTTGTTGTGCAACAGTGAGAAAATCAGCTGTCGTTGCGGAGTGAGTTTGCGCCCCATTGATCGATACTGCGTGGCCAAATCGGCTGGTGAATGCATGCCATCAACAATAACTCATGTTTGATCTAATTTGCAAGTATTGCTAATTAACAATCGTTGTGACTTATGGCAATTTACCCCTGATGCGGGCATTTGGGTAGCGGGCATTCCATCTCCCTGATTTAGGCTTTCGCCGTGAACTTTGACCGACAGCACAATCTGGACCGCCTACGTAACGAGCAATTTGACGTGCTGGTTGTAGGAGGAGGCATTACTGGTGTTGGTGTTGCACTCGACGCTGCATCTCGCGGTCTTAGCACTGCCCTGGTTGAGCGTGAAGATTTTGCTTCCGGTACGTCTTCCAAGAGCAGCAAACTCATCCACGGTGGTCTGCGCTATCTACAACAAGGCGAAGTTGGGCTGGTGTACGAAGCTCTTCACGAACGACAGCGCTTACGACGCAATGCACCCCATCTTGTTCAGATCTTGCCTTTCATGATCCCGATACTTTCTCGTGATGGAGTGATTTCCAAAAAGATTGCGCGGGCACTTGGCAGCGCGTTATGGATGTACGACCTCACAGGTGGTTGGCGCATCGGGAAATTGCATAAGCGACTTAAGGCTGACCAAGCAAACTTGCACCTGCCAACTATTAATACAGACAGAATGTCGTCGGCGTACTTGTACTACGACGCTGCGGCAGATGATGCGCGACTTTGCGTCACCGTTGCTCGCACCGCTGCACAACATGGTGCCGCTATCGCCAACCAGTGTCCAGTTGTTAATATTTTGCACGACGAAGCAGGCAAATCTAGAGGTGCACTTGTTCAGCCACTCGGCAGTGATCCATTCGAGATCAAGGCTCGTTGCGTTATCAATGCGGCTGGGGTTTGGGCCGACAATGTACGCGAGACCGATGAAGGCGTTCATCCCAACAGCATTCGCCCAGCTAAAGGAATTCACATCACATTGCCGTGGAAGATGGTGCGCAATGACATCGCCGTTGTTATTCCGGTCAAGGTCGACAAACGAAGCCTCTTTGTCGTGCCATGGATCTCAAATCACGACGGAACATACCAATACACATACGTGGGTACTACCGACACGGACTTCGTGGGTGGAGTCGACGAATCGCAGTGCTCCAAAGACGACATTGACTACGTGCTCACAGCACTCAATGCTGCAATCAACACCAATATCACCCGCGATGACATCACAGCTGTGTGGTCTGGTCTGCGTCCACTCGTACGCAACACCGATGGCACAACTGCGAAGGGTAAAACGAGCGACCTCTCGCGTAAGCACCAAGTACGTATCTCTGACGCCGGCATGATCTCGATCACTGGTGGCAAGCTCACCACCTATCGCAAGATGGCAGAACACGCAGTTGATGCGGCATGCAAGCAACTTGGAAGCAAAGCTAGATGCCGTACAAAGCGCCTCGCGTTTATCGGCACAAATGGCTTTCGCTCTTCAATGCTTCGCGGCAACGATGCTGGCCTTGCGGAACGATTCGGGAGTGAGCTCAACGAGATTAAGACACTCATCACGCAAGACAATCGGTTGGGCGAACCCCTCATCACCGGCCTCTCCTACCTCAAGGCTGAAGCAATTTTTGCCGTGCGTAACGAGATGGCCTGCACGCTCGACGATGTGCTCACGCGTCGCACGCGTGCACGCATAATCAATCGACCAGCAACCCTTGCAAGCG
The DNA here is from genome assembly GCA_044339005.1 of Ilumatobacteraceae bacterium. GTDB lineage: Bacteria > Actinomycetota > Acidimicrobiia > Acidimicrobiales > Ilumatobacteraceae > UBA3006. Next base: position 4,858 of record JBIIWI010000064.1, on the reverse strand, counting down.
CACGCAGTGTTGCAGAATTGATTGCGCCAGAACTGAAATGGTCACTCAACGACATCACTCAACAAGTGAACGATTTTGCTGAATCGTGTGCACGCGAACTCGATGCGGCGATGGTCAATGAAGCCGAGTTTGTGCAGTCAACTACAGTCAACCCAATAACGCGTAATGACTAATCAATCGATCGAGGCGTAATGACACAAGCAACAGATCCAATTGAGTTTGTGGGCCAAACCTCACCGATTCAAGAACGCCTCACGGAAGTATCTTCTGAGGCTCTTTCGCCAAAGCTGATTCAAGAACTTGCAAAGATCTGTGCAACCTCAACAGAAGATCAAGATCTTGCAGACCATGGTCGCGACTGGTGGCCACTCGCGATGCACTGGGCTTTGCAGGGCAAGACTCCGCGCAAGCCATACGCGATCTGTCGACCCACGTCCACCGAACAAGTTGTATCCATCGTCGCGTTGTGCAATGAAAACCGAATTCCGCTCACCGTCTCTGCTGGACGAAGCGGAGTTTGCGGCGCAGCAATACCTGTTTACGGTGGCGTAGTACTTGATACATGCTCGCTTGCAAGGATCATTAGCGTCGACAAAATGTCTGGCGTAGTCGAAGTCCTCCCAGGCATGTTTGGTCCGGATTTTGAAAACGAATTGCGTGATAAGCACGGCGTAACTGTCGGACACTTTCCACAATCGTTCGATATCTCGACCGTTGGTGGATGGGTTGCATGCCGAGGAGCTGGCCAGTATTCGACGCGCTACGGGAAAATCGAAGACATGGTCGTTGGACTCGAAGTGGTCCTCGCTAATGGCACGATTATTCAAACGGGCACTGAGCCGGCAGGCGCCAATGGCCCAGACCTCACCTCACTCTTTGTAGGTAGCGAAGGCACACTCGGAGTCATTACTCGCGTGTGGCTGCGCTCTCACCCATTGCCTGCTACCCAGCAACGTGCCGCCTTTCTTTTTCCAACTTTCATGGATGGCATCAACACTTGTCGTACCGCGGTACAACGTGGCGCAACGCCAGCCGTGCTGCGTTTGTACGATGCAGACGAATCCAAAAGATCACACGGCACTGATGGCAAACAATGCACGCTGCTCGTACTTGATGAAGGTGACGAGCGCTTAGTCGCAGCAACACTTTCAATTGTTCACGATGCAGCACTTGCCAATGGAGCACAAGTTGGAGATGTTGAATTGGTCGAAAAGTGGATGCATCACCGCAACAACACAAGTGGATTACAAGAAGCAACACGTCGAGGCTTCATTGTCGACACCATGGAAGTTGCAGCGCAATGGAGTGCTCTAGAAGCGATTTTTACCAATGTTCGTACTTCGCTCATGGCGGTTGAAGGTGCTGTAAGCGCTACATGCCACTTGTCCCATAGCTATCTCGACGGAGCTTGCCTCTATTTCACATTCGCTGCCAAGCCAACACCCGAGTTCGAACAGCGTTATGTGCAGCTGTGGAACGCATGTCAACGCGCCGCTCTCGATAGTGGCGCAAATGTCTCCCACCATCACGGCGTAGGCCTCAATCGTGGACGCTTCTTGCCAGAGTCGCTCGGTACAGGCATGGGTGTTTTGCAGTCAATCAAAAACACACTCGACCCCCGCAATGTTTTGAACCCAGGCAAACTTGGACTCAATCCAGACACAGACACAACAAATCGAAAGTCGGTCTGGCCTTGAGCATCCTCGTTATCGATGTTGGTACGAGCGGACTTCGCGCAGCAGTTGTGCGATCAACTGGCAACGTCGATCACCTCTTCTATGAATCACTCGCACCAAGCTCCCCGTTTCCAGGTCTTGTTGAGTTTGATGCGACGGCAATGCGGGACGCAGTATTGCGGGTTGCCAAAGCTTCACTGAGCGCTGCCGGCAAAGTTGATGCAGTTGGAATCACCAATCAACGTGCTTCCGCAATTGCTTGGGATAAAAACACAGGAATCCCTATCGGACCTGCACTCGGTTGGCAAGATTTGCGAACGGTTATCGAATGCATCACGGCGCGTTCTGATCATGGTTTGTTTCTCGCGCCAAACCAAACAGCAACGAAGGCATCGTGGATGCTCAAGAACTACTCCATTCCTTCAGCTGCAAAGATCTGCATCGGAACCGTGGACACATGGGTTGCGTTCGTACTTTCCCAAGGTCAACTTTTTGTCACCGACGATACAAATGCTGCAGTGACTGGTTTATGGACTCTGCAAGATCAAACATGGTCGCCGCGCATCCTTGATATTTTTGGAATCGACATTGAGATGTTGCCAACGATCGTGAGATCATCTGGAGTAGTTGGTAATGCAACGGCCCTCATTGGTGCTCCACCAATTGCGAGTTTGGTTGGCGATCAACAGGGTTCACTTGTTGGCCAAGGTTGCATCACGCCCGGCAAAACAAAAATTACTTTTGGCACTGGTGGAATGCTCGACTCAGTCACTGGCACTACCCCGCCGACAGAGAATCGTCGCTCTAGTGGAGGAACATTTCCCATCGTTGCATTTAGCGATGCAAATGGCATTACATGGGGTGCAGAAGCCATCATGCTTTCTGCTGGCACAAACATCGAATGGTTGTGCAACGACATGCAACTCATCGACACGCCGCAACAAAGCCATGACATTGCATCACAAGTTGAAACTTCCGATGGCGTTGTTTACGTACCAGCACTCCTTGGACTTGGCACCCCAAAGTGGGACTACGGCGCTCGCGGCACACTGATTGGGATAACACGTGGCACGTCACGTGCGCATATTATTCGTGCTGTGCTCGAAGGTATTGCCCATCGAGGCGCCGACCTGATGGAGGCGACCATCGCCGACTCAGGTTTGCCAATCGATGCATTACGAATCGACGGCGGCATGAGTAAAAACCCGACCTTCGTGCAAGCGCTTGCCGATGCAACACAGCGACCTGTCGAAGTGTCTCCCGTCACCGAGGCGACCACACTTGGCGCCGCATTTCTTGCGGGTGTTGCTGTTGGCACCTGGAAATCGCTTGAAGAAGCCTGTTCCACATGGAAACCGGCATCCGTGGTGGAACCCAAGTCGGTACTGAATAGAGCCCAATGGAATCAGGCCGTCGAACGTGCAAGCGGTTGGATACCTGAACTATCGGGGCTTGACTTCTAGATTGTTATCGCCCCAAGAAAGAAGGAATCTCGAGTGACAACCACATCTGCGCAACCAGCGCCACCGAAAATGCCAACCAGTGCCGATAAACAATTGTTGGACTTTGCCCTGTCAGCAGAATTGTCTGTGCACGATCTCTATGTAAAAGCGATCAATTCTGGAATGCTCTCTGCTGACGAAAAACCGATGATGGAAATGTTCTCAGAGCACCATAAGTCGTACGCCCAATCGCTCAATGGCTTGCTCGGCAAAGATGCATCTAACACGCGCAATGAAGCGCTGTACTCGACTTATGCCGGGCAATTGACTTCCGCACAAGCGATGAACCGCGTACTGCAGTCCATCGAAAACACGATGGTTGCGACACACACCGACATACTTTCAAGCCTTGAGGGTTTGGACGGTGCAACTCTTGTCGCATCAATCATCACTGTCGAAGCTCGTCAGGCAGCAGTATTTGGCACTCTTCCTAATTTGAATCTCAGTGATGCATTAAATAGCGCAGCAAGTTCGCTTGCACCAAATGCTGCACCTGCAGCAACTACAGAAACAACGGTGGCACCATGAACGACCTCGAAAACCTGAGTCGCCGCGAGCTTCTCAAAATGAGCGGGCTATCTATTGCCGGCATCGCATTCCTCGCATCATGTGGCGCACAATCTGGAGTCCCGGCGAGCCCGAATGTTGCAAGCGCTGGCACCGTGCCACCAACTACTGCATTGGGTGAAGTTGTCATATCTGACTCAGTGTTACTGCGAACAGCAGCGTCACTCGAATACAACGCAATAGACACCTACACCAAGGTGCTTGATGGTGGACTCCTCACAGGCGATTTTGCGTCGCTCAAAGATGCAGTCAAACGATTCCGGGATGATCACATCAGCCATGCAGACGCGATTAACGCACTTGTTGTCAGTCATGGCGGCAAGGCCCACACTTGTGCCAACACTCGTGTGAACAGACTCTATGTAGATCCGGCTCTCAAGTTGATCACCGCTGACGGCAACGCCGATGCAGCACGAGATGCGGTGACTCTCGCTCATGCTCTCGAAAACTTGGCTACTCAGACCTACCAAGGCATCGTCGCATTGTTGGCTGAGCCAAGCCTTCGTGGCAGTGCAATGCGCGTAGGTCAAGACGAAGCACGTCACGCAGTTGTGCTCGCCCAAGTACTCAACCCTGGCTATTTGGCCATTGGTCCAACCACTGACGAAGCAACTGGTAAAGCAAAGGTTGCCGCGGTGCCATCCGCATTTGGCAGTCTTTCTGTTATCCAGATTTCACTTGGAGCGCCAAACCCGGAAGGTGCAAAGACAAGCCTTTCATTGGAAACGCCAAGCTTGAATGGTCTCGTCTATGACGAGATCTCCTGCTAACTAAAGTCATTAGAAAAGTAACAACTTTTTTCTCCGCCGTAGACTCAAATTTGACGGTGAGTCGTTCGGATGATCGCGGCTAAATATTGCTTGCAATGTTTGGCTGAGGAAAGTCGGGGCTTCACAGGACAGAGTGCTGGCGAGAGCCAGGTCGGGGCGACTTGACGAATGGTGCAACAGAGAATAAACCGCCGATGGGCAGTGACCGTAAGGTCATCGTCACAGGTAAGGCTGAAACGGTGCGGTAAGAGCGCACCAGCGTACGAAGCAATTTGTGCGGCTTGGTATCAACACTCGAAGCAAGACCATGCAGAGGGCATGAGCGGTCCGTTCGTTAGCTACT
>JBIIWI010000063.1:0-7103 GCA_044339005.1 Ilumatobacteraceae bacterium | reverse complement strand
GATCGATGCGCATCAAATCGCTGTTACTCACATTCGGTCGGCGTGAACTTTCAAGTGCAGCTGCCATTGCATCCCAATGTTCTTGCTTTCCACGTGCGGCCGCAAGGCGCATGGCGTATGGCTCCAGGATGGCGCGAGTTTCATAAAGCATGGAAAGCTCCATCACATCGATCGGCGACACCAACATGCCTCGACGCGGGATCACTGTCACAAATTGATCTCGAGCCAACCGCTGTAATGCCTCTCGAATTGGGGTGCGACCGATGCCCAGTTCGGCTTGCAACACGTCTTCCCTGATCACATCGCCAGGTGCAAGTTGGAGACGCACGATTTTGTCGCGGATCTGTAAGTAGGCCTGCTGACTCAATGAAATGCTCATCGCAGACAGGCTATCCGATTTTTTACCCGTGATATTGCGGTGATATACTACGGATCTCAATAAAACAGTCAATCTTGGGGGTCTCCAGATGAGTCAATTTCCAACCCGTGCAAAGTGCGTCGTAATCGGAGCCGGAATCGTGGGCAACTGCCTCGTCGGCCACCTTTCAAAGTTGGGCTGGACCGACATGGTGCAGATCGACAAGGGTCCGCTACCGAACCCAGGTGGATCAACAGGTCACGCATCCAACTTCATCTTCCCAACAGACCACAACAAAGAAATGGCACTGCTCACTCTTGCTTCGCAGAAGCAGTACATCGAATTGGGCATGAACAACACATGCGGTGGCATTGAAGTTGCTCGCACCCCAGAACGTCTCGAAGAATTCAACCGTCGCATGACCTCAGCAAAATCATGGGGCATTGATTCAAAACTGCTGACTCCTGCAGAGATCAAAGAACTGGTTCCGTTTATCAACGAAAAGATTTTGCTCGGTGGTTTCTACACCCCAAGCGTTTCGGTTGTCGATTCGTTGCAGACGGGAACGCTCATGCGCGAGGGTGCCGTTGCCGATGGCAACTTGCAAGTATTTGCAAATACCGAAGTGCTCGACCTCGAAGTTGAAAACGGAACTATCAAAGCCGTTGTGACAAACAAGGGCCGCATCGAAGCTGAATTTGTTGTTGTGGCTTGCGGTGTGTGGAGCCCACGCATTGCGGCAATGGCGGGAGCAAACATTCCATTGACACCTGCAGTTCACCAAATGGCAGACGTTGGACCAATCGACATTTTGCAGCAGTCGAACAAAGAGCTTGCATACCCAATCATTCGAGACATGGACACATTCTGTTACGAGCGTCAGTCTTCGGGCTCTATGGAAGTTGGATCATATGCTCACCGTGCAATCTTCATGCACCCAGATGACATTCCATCGAACGAAGCATCAGCATTGTCCCCTACCGAATTGCCACTCACTCAAGACGACTTTGATCCACAGATGGAACAAGCAATCGACTTGATGGAGATGCTCGGTGATGCTGAAATCAAATATGCAATTAACGGTCTTTTGTCGCTCACTCCAGACGCGATGCCAGTTCTTGGCGAGACTGTTGAAGTACGCAACTTGTGGTCAGCTGCAGCGGTATGGATTAAAGAAGGTCCTGGCATTGCACAACTCGTTGCCGAATGGATGACTTACGGCTACCCACATTTGTGTGACCCACACTCGTCAGACATCAGCCGCTTTTATGCGCACGAAAAAACAGACCACCACATTTATGCGCGTTGTGATGAGCACTTCAACAAGACGTATGGCATCGTGCACCCGCGCGAACAATGGGGCACGCAACGCAATATGCGCCGCAGCCCATTCTTCCCGCGAGAAGAAGCGGCCGGCGCAACGTTCTTTGATGCCCGTGGTTGGGAGCGTCCACAGTGGTTTGCATCCAACGCCAAGTTGATGGACAAGTTCAAGGGTCAGTGTGAGCCACGCCCAAGCGAATGGGATGCACGCTGGTGGTCACCGATCACCAACGCTGAGCACTTGCAAATGCGTGAGTCAGTTGGCATGGTCGACCTCACAGCGTTCAACGAGTTCGATTTCACCGGCCCTGGCACCATGGCGTTCTTGCAATACATGTGCGTCAACAACGTCGATGTTCCTGTTGGCCGTTCGGTCTACACCCCGCTACTCACCCAAGGTGGTGGCTTCCGCGGTGACTTGACGATCATGCGCCTCGGTGCAAACCATTTCCGTGTCATCACCGGCGCATTTGACGGTGGTCGCGACAAGTATTGGTTCACCAAGTACATGCCACAAGACGGTTCGGTGACGTTCACCGACATGTCAAGTGCGTTGTGCACAATTGGCGTATGGGGTCCAAATGCCGAAAAGACCATGGCGAAGGCAACACAAAACATCAACGCGGAAGGCAAGTTGGTTCCGTTTGATGTCAGTCAAGCAAACTTCCCATACGGCTCGGTACGCGAAGTATTAATTGACGGTGTTCCTGCAACCATGTTCCGTATTTCGTATGTTGGCGAAAACGGCTGGGAGATTTACACCAAGATGGAGCACGGACTTCGCCTCTGGGATTCAATCGCAGAAGCCGGCAAGGAATTTGAGATCATTCCTGTAGGCATGGGCGTGTACGCCGTAACGGGTCGCATCGAAAAGGGATACCGACTCATGGGCGCAGAACTCGAGAGCGAGTACAACCCAATGGAAGCTGGACTCAATCGTGCCAAAGTGAAGTCTGCGGACTTCATTGGAAAAGCCGAGTACATGAAAGCTCGCGACGAAAAGCCTGCTGCCATCATGTGCACACTCGAGATGATCGACAACACCAGCAAGTCGGGTATCAAGCGCTTCCCAACCGGGGGCAACGAACCAATTTTGACAAAGGGCGGAGAACGCATCGTCGATGCGAAAGGTCGCGTTTCGCGCGTGACTACCGCTGGTGCAGCACCATCGCTTGGCAAGTACTTGTTGCTTGCATACCTCACCCCAGAACATGCCGTTGAAGGCAACGAACTGCGCGTGATGTACATGAACGAGCTGTTTCCAGTTCGTGTTGCTCGAGTTGGTTCACAACCGTTGTTTGACCCAACCGATGCTCGGATGAAGAGCTAGAAACATTTCACTAGTCATGAACATTCTTGTTTGCGTCAAACGCGTTCCAGCTCCTGGTGCGCGAATCAACATCACCGACGACGGTCAGCAAGTTGACACCGCTTTCCTCGGCTTTACTGTCAGCCCGCACGAAGAGTGCGCAGTCGAGGCTGCGGTTCAACTTGTAGAAAAACATGGTGGTGAAGTCACCGTGCTGACACTTGGCGATGTCCTGGCAGAAGAGCAACTACGCACCGCAGCCAGTGTTGGTGCAGTCAAGGCCGTGTTGGTGCCAATCGAAGGTATGGATTGGGATGCGCAACGCACAGCAACAGCAATCAGCTCGGCCATCACCGCACTAGAAACTGCGAACGGCACATATGACTTGATCTTGTTCGGTAACGAATCGGCTGATTCGTGTGGTTACCAAGTTGGAGTACGTGCTGCTGTCAAACTTGGACGACCAATGGTCAACGGAGCAAAAGGCATTGACGTAACCGATGGAGTTGCAACAATTCGTCGTGAGTCAGATGCCGGGCAAGAGATTTACAACTTGCCGCTTCCTGCTTGCATCGGTGTGCGCGAAGGCATCAACCTCCCCCGCTACCCAACAATGAAAGGTCGCCTCGCTTCCAAAAAAGTTGAAATTCAGCGCACTGAGTTTGCAGCCGAAGCCGGAGGACTCAAAATGATTCAGTTGCAGCGCCCACCGGAGCGTGTGAGCAACACACAGATTCTAGGAACTGGCCCAGAAGCAGCGTCGGCGGTTGTCGACTTGCTTGTTGAACTCGGAGTGTTCAAATGAGTGTTCTCGTTGTAGTTGAACACGACCGCGGCGCAATGACGCCAGCGTCCCTCGGCGCACTTACTGCTGGTCGAAACCTTGCCAAACAAATCAACACAACAATGGAAGCAGTTACTGTCGGCGCAAATGCAGATGCACTAAGCGATTCAATCGCCGCCTATGGAGCAACGACCGTTCATCAAGCGCATCATGCAGCGCTCGTCGACTTCGGCCCTGAAGCATGGGGTGAGTCGGTTGCTCAAGTTGTGCGCAAAACATCGCCTCAAGTTGTTATCGGATGTGGCACAGAGCGTGGACACGAAGTGATTGCACAAGCAGCTGCACGACTTGATCTACCAGCTTCAATGAATTGCATCGAATTTGATGCAGCATTTGACGGTGTACAACCATTGCGAATGACTCGTGCTCGCTGGGGTGGATCACTGCTTGAAAACGCGCAACTCGATGCCTCAATCAAACTTGTCACGCTCGCCAACCACACAGTTGAACCTGTCGAAGCACCGACATCGGCAAGTATCGCTGTCATCGATGTCGAGTTGGATGCATCAGTGATGCATTCATTCGTGCGAGACAGAGTCGAGCGTGTCGCTGGTGTCACACTCGCAACAGCACCAGTTGTAGTGAGTGGTGGACGTGGCGTTGGATCAGCTGAAGCATTTGGTCCACTCGAAGAATTGGCTGGCCTGCTGGGCGGAATTGTTGGCTGTTCACGAGCTGTCACCAACAACGGCTGGCGTAATCACACCGATCAGGTGGGCCAAACCGGCACACGTATTGCACCGGATATTTACATTGCCTGCGGTATTTCTGGCGCTATTCAGCACTGGGTTGGAGCGATGGCATCAAAGAACATTTTGGCAATCAATACCGACCGCGAAGCAAACATTGTGACCAAGGCTGGCTACGCAGTTATCGGTGACCTGCACAAGGTCGTGCCAGCGATTTCTGCTGAAATTCGTCGTCGTCGCGGTCAATAGCCACGGTCAATAGCGTTCTTCACGCTCGTTTCACAAAGGTATTAGCCAGCAAATTGCGGCTTTAATTATTGCTAGTCAAGTATTGAGCACTAGCCTATTTCTCTTAGCCCTATTGGAATTCATGCGTTTGGAGAGGTAATCGTGCCTGAAGTTGAAGCTGGCGGTCCACGTCGTCGCGGCCGCGAACGACAAGCTGCAGGCCCTCGCTCGCTGCTTCCAGAGCAGAAGCCATTTCGTCAACCGCGCATGAACTACGCCCCCACGAAAGTGGTGAGCGATGATGAACTCGAAAGCATCCACTTAGCGTCACTGCGTATTTTGTCGGATTACGGCATGGACTTTTTGTTGCCGGAAGCCCGCGACCTGCTTGCCAAGGCTGGTGCGAAAATCACCGACAATCGTGTTCGCTTCGACCCAGAAATGGTGCTTGAGATAATCAAGACCTGCCCGAGCGAATTCAAGTTGCACGCTCGAAACCCCGACCACACTCTCAATATCGGCGGCAACTGGATGGCGTTTGGTTCGGTTGCAAGCCCACCGAACTTTATGGAACTGGATGGCACACGCCATGCAGGCAACCGTCAGAACTTCCAAGACCTCCTCAAACTTGTTCAGATGTTCAACATTGTGCACTTCACTGCTGGCTATCCAGTTGAGCCAGTCGACCTCCACGCGTCTATCCGTCATATCGAATGTTCGTACGACATGCTCACCATGACCGACAAGGCAATTCACTGTTACAGCCTCGGTCGTCAACGCAACCAAGATGTGCTTGAGATGTCGCGTATCGCTCGTCAAGTTTCACCAGAACAACTCGACAAAGAACCATCGGTGTTCTCGATCATCAACTCATCATCTCCATTGCGACTCGATATTCCGATGCTGCAAGGCATTATGGAATTCTCGTCGCGCAACCAGATCATCATCATCACGCCGTTCACGTTGGCTGGAGCAATGGCGCCAATCACACTTGCTGGTGCACTCGCCCAACAAAATGCTGAGGCGCTTGCTGGAATGGTTTTCACACAGCTCGTACGACCTGGTGCGCCAGTTGCTTACGGCGGATTTACATCAAACGTCGATATGCAGTCTGGAGCTCCTGCGTTTGGAACCCCCGAATACATGCGCACCGCAATGGCTGGTGGACAACTTGCACGTCGCTATAACGTGCCGTACCGCTCAAGCAATGTGTGCGCAGCAAACGCCTTGGACGCTCAAGCTGCATACGAAAGCGTGTTTTCGCTTTGGGGTGCAATCCAAGGCGGTGTCAACGTACTGATGCACGGCGCTGGCTGGATGGAAGGCGGCCTTCACGCCTCACTCGAAAAGTTTGTACTTGATGCCGACCTCTTGGCAATGGTTGCTGCATACCTCGAGCCAATAGTTGTTGATGAAGCAACACTTGCTCACGAGGCAATTGGACAAGTTGGCCCGGGTGGTCACTACTTCGGTGTGCAACATACACAGGATCGTTTCCGTGATGCTTTTTACAAGCCAATTCTCTCCGACTGGCGTAACTACGAGTCGTGGGAAGAGGCTGGCAAGCCAACGACTGATCAAAAAGCCCGTCAACTCGCCCAGGCATACCTTGACGGTTACGAGAAACCTGCAATGGACCCAGCAATTATTGAGGAGCTCGATGCATTTCGTGCTCGTCGAATTGCCGAGGGTGGCGTAGCAACCGACTTTTAAGTACAGATTTTTAGCACAAGACAAGGAAAGCAACTATGAAATCATCAGCACGCGTTGTAGTAATCGGTGGAGGCGTCGTTGGCGCTTCGGTGTTGTATCACCTCACGAAGGCCGGATGGACAGATGTAGTGCTCGTTGAGCGCAAGCAACTTACAGCAGGTTCGACATGGCACGCAGCCGGTGGCATGCACACACTCAACGGTGACCCGAACGTTGCTCGCTTGCAGCAATACACCGTTAATTTGTACAAAGAGATCGAAAAAGAGTCGGGTCAAAACTGTGGCATTCACTTGCCAGGTGGACTCATGCTCGCCGACACACCAGAGCGTCTTGACTTCTTGCGCATGGCGCAGGCTCGCGGCCGCTACTTGGGCATGCACATGGAAATGCTGTCGATGAAAGAAGCAAAAGCACTCAACCCGCTGCTCGAAGAGAAATATTTTGTTGGTGCGTTGTACGACGAAGATGAAGGTTCAGTTGACCCATACGGTGTCACACACGCATACGCAATTTGTGCAAAAAATCGTGGAGCAGAGGTGTACACCGACACGTGGGTAACAGGGCTCAACCATCGACCAGACGGAACATGGGATGTCATTACCGACAAGGACCACACGATTCACGCAGAGCACGTAGTGA
>JBIIWI010000062.1:0-7193 GCA_044339005.1 Ilumatobacteraceae bacterium | reverse complement strand
CATTTTCAAGTGCCACGCGAGTATCAGCACCGCGTATTGTTCTGGGGAATTTTTGGCGCACTCGTAATGCGCTTTGTATTTATCTTCCTCGGTGTCGCGATCATCGAGCGCTTTGATTATGTCTTAATAGCCTTTGGACTCTTTCTCATCTACACGGGTATTGGGGTGTTTCGACACGGAGACGAGGATGAAAAAGATCCATCGGACACTCGTACGATGCGACTTTTCCACCGCTTTATCCCAACTACGGATGAGTTGGATGGACAGAAGCTCATTACTAAGAAGAACGGGAAAAGACTGGCAACCCCTTTGCTCGCGGTACTAGTCGTTATCGAAATCTCGGATCTCATATTTGCGGTTGACTCGGTTCCAGCAGTGCTAGCAGTGAGTCATGAGCAGTTCATCGTGTTTGCAGCAAATGCTTTCGCCATCATGGGTCTACGAGCGCTCTACTTCCTGTTTGCCGATATCAAGGATCGCTTTGTCTATCTCAAACCAGCCATCTCGGTGCTCTTGATTTACGTAGGCATCAAGATGACTGTCGCGCATTGGTACCACGTCCCAACCTGGATGTCCTTGCTGTTTATTATGACGGTCATGACCGTCGCGATTATCGCTTCAGTGATCCACGACCGCAAGCACTAGTCTGCATGGCGTGGCCATTAGTGATGACGACATAGAGCGGCTGCGCGAAACTGTTTCGCTGGTAGACGTTGTGCAGGGGTACCTGCCTTTGCGCCGAGTGGGGCGCAACTGGGTCGGACTGTGTCCATTCCACGCCGAAAAATCTGGATCCTTCAATGTGCGTGAAGAAACTAAGCGCTACCGATGTTTTGGCTGCGGTGCCGCTGGTGACGTATTTAAGTTCGTGCAAGAAATTGAGCATCTTGACTTTGTGGGGTCAATTGAACATTTGGCTAATAAAGCCGGAATGACACTTACCTACACCACGAGTGGACAGAGCAAAGACAGACAGCACCGCAAACAGCTCATCGAAGTGATGGACAAAGCAGTGAACTGGTATCACGAGCGGCTGTTGACGAACCCGGATGCACGTGTTGCGCGCGACTATTTGCGCGATCGCGGACTTTCAGGAGATGTTGCACGACAATTCAAAATGGGCTGGGCGCCAGATGACTGGGATGCCATGAGTCGAGATATTGGCGTATCAATCGATCTGCTCAAAGAAGTCGGTCTTGCATTTGTGAACAAGCGCGGTAAATCACAAGATTCTTTTCGCGCACGCGTGCTGTTTCCAATATTCACCGACGCGGGAGATGCGGTCGCTTTTGGTGGGCGCATTCTGCCGGGAAGTACCGACCCAGCAAAATACAAGAACTCTTCTGAAACAACTATTTATGCAAAATCAAAAACCCTGTACGGTCTCAATTGGGCCAAGCAAGACATCGTTGCTACTGATGAAGTGATTGTGTGCGAGGGGTACACCGATGTGATTGGCTTTCATCGCTCGGGCATCACTCGTGCGGTTGCAACTTGCGGTACTGCACTTACGGAAGAACATGTGCGCTTGCTGAAGCGTTTTGCGAACAAAGTGATTTTGGCATTTGATGCAGATGCTGCCGGGCAGGGAGCTGCAGAGCGTTTTTATGAGTGGGAAAGTAGATACAAGTTGCAAGTGTTCGTTGCTAAGTTTCCAGATGGCAAAGACCCTGGCGAGCTCGCGATGACAAATCCTGAAGCACTCGCTGCAGCGATTAAAGATGCCAAACCATTTTTGGGTTTCCGGTTGCAGCGCACTCTCGACGCCGGTTCAATTGCCTCACCGGAAGCTCGCTCTCGAACCGCTCAGCAAGCAATGGCAGTGATCAACGAACACCCCGACAAGAATGTTCGCAAGATTTACGCAGGAGAAGTAGCGAGCCATGTGGGTATTCCTGCTGCTGACCTGATGCAGCTAGCCGAACGTGGTAGTCGCAAACCAGAAGTGCGCACCAGCCCGACTGTTGATTCGTCGCGCCGCGAAAATGCCGAATTTGTGGCCCTTGCAATCATGGTTCAGGACTGGAATGCTATTGCCACATGGATGAGCGAAAGTCTGTTCTCGGATGACGTGTATCGCCGTGCATATTTGGCGGTTGCATCGGTGACCGGCAACATTGCCAGTGCGCTCGAGGCCGCGGACCCTGAAGCGCGTGAAGTAGTAGAGCGCGCTGCGGTTGCCGATATTGATTCGGATCCATTTAGTGAGGCGAAGAACCTGATCTCTGCTGCAGTTCGTCGAGAACTATCGAATCGCAATCGCATCACTGATCCTGATGAAATTCGTGCCGATCGCGACGCACGAATTCTGCTTGAAGAACTCGATAACGCAACCATGGCTGATGCCGCAGCGATGGAACTGCTGGATTGGCTCGGGAAGCGAGTGGGCGAGCACGCATGAGACACGCGATCGGCAGCGACACTGGTCCAGATGCTGTGCGGATGTATCTCAATGAGATAGGTCAAGTTGATTTGCTAAATGCCGATGATGAAAAGCGTTTAGGCAGAGCTATCAAAGACGGTCTAGAAGCCGATGCGCAGTTGAAGCGGGGCATAGGCACGCTTGGGGTGCGGGAGAGGCGAGCACTGCAGCGAACTGTTGCTGAAGGTGTCAAAGCCAAAGAGCACATGGTGCGAGCCAACTTGAGACTTGTGGTTTCAATCGCTCGCAGGTATGACCGCAAAGAACTTCAACTTGCTGACTTAATTCAAGAAGGCAATATCGGTCTAATGCATGCAGCCGACAAGTATGACTATGAAAAAGGTTTCAAGTTCTCAACATATGCGACGTGGTGGATTCGCCAGTCAATGACCCGTGCGATGGCAGACCAGGGACGCAATATCCGTATTCCTGGACACATGATGGAAATCGTGAATCGTGTGCATCGTGCCGAGCGCGAGCTCGCTGCAGAACTTGAGCGTGACCCAACTCCAGATGAAGTTGCACTGCGCACTCAGATGACCGTTGAAAAACTCTTAGATGTGATGCAACTTGCGTTGTCGACCACGAGTCTCGATGCCCCAGTTGGTAGCGACTCCGACGACCTTACGGTTGGCGACACAATTGCGAGCGGAGATGCGACGAATGATCCGAGCGAGTCGACCGAACGGCGCCAACTTGGGGAGGCAGTGGAGCGGACTCTGAGCGATTTACCGGAACGCGATCAAGACATTGTTTCAATGCGCTTTGGAATTGGCAAATATGTGGGACAGCCTCACACCCTCGAAGATGTGGCAAAGAAAATGAATGTGACGCGTGAGCGAGTGCGCCAAATCGAGCAAAAGACTTTGGCTAGATTGCGCCATCCGCATAACAGCGCCAACCTGCGCGCTTTTCTCGACGACAACTAGTCTGTAGGTATGAGTTCGGTTTCACCAACTGGCGTGGCTCGCAGCCGAGCCACCGATGTCAAGGTGGTGACGGTAAACGCTGAAGGACGATCGGGCTCAAAGCCAGATTTCGTGGTTACTGAAGAGCCGATGGAGATCAGAGCTGGAGCACCGGGTCAGGAGCCAGAGTCGGTTTCGGTAACGATGCGCACGCCCGGCCACGACTTTGAACTTGCTGTTGGCTTCTTGTTCACCGAGGGCATGATTGCTGCACCGAGTGATGTTTCAACAGTGAAATATTGTGAGCTCAACGGCGAAGAAGAGCAAAAATACAACATCGTTACTGTTGGGCTCACGCGTGCATTTGATATGGCACTTGCTCGACGTGCAATGGTGACTTCGTCGAGTTGTGGTATTTGTGGCACTGAGTCACTCGATCAATTGTTGACATGTACGACTCCCGTGGATCGCGAATCTGGACCAGCATTGACAACCTCGGTGCTGATCGGCTTGCCAGATGCTGTGCGCAAGGTGCAGCCAACGTTTGATCGAACGGGCGGCTTGCATGCAGCGGCTTTGTTTGATGCCAAGGGAAAAATGAAGGTAGTGCGGGAAGACATCGGTCGGCATAACGCGGTTGACAAAGTGATCGGTCATTGCGTGCTTGATAAGTCTGTGCCACTCACGCAATACGGTTTGTTTTGCAGCGGGAGATTGTCGTTTGAGATTATTCAGAAAGCGGCGATGGCGCGCATTGCACTGATCGCAGCAGTTGGAGCGCCTTCAAGCCTTGCGGTGCAAACTGCAGATGCATTTGGCATCACGCTGATTGGATTTTTGCGCGATGGCAAAGCAAATATTTACACGCATGATCACCGCGTGCAGATTTAGCTTTACGAAAAAGTTGCTTGAGCGCTAGCTGTTTGCTGCAAAACTTGTTCGTTTAGGGTGATACCGAGTCCAGGCTCATCCGAAAGGTGAATCCAGCCTTCGCCGTCAGCTTCGATGGTGTTGGTGAGCATGTAGTCGCGTCGTTCCGTAGTCCACTCTGGTGGGTCAAACGGAAATTCAATAAACGGCGCACCGACCGTGCCTGCTGTGACGTGCAGATTGCCCATCACACCAATTCCGGTACCCCATGTATGTGGTGTAAAGATTTTGCCGGCTGCCGCAACTTCGTGCGCAAACTTGGCGAGGCCAGTAATGCCTTGTGTGCACACCACATCTGGTTGAAACACATCGAAGCAGTCGCGCTGCAGTAGCTCGCGAAATTCGTATGGCTCGCGAGTGAGCTCGCCACCAGCGATGCGAATCTTGACACGATTGTGGAGTTCGGTCATGCCGTCGTAATCGCCACGGTGCAATGGCTCTTCCATCCAATACACGCCATTGTCTTCAAGAACTTTGGCCACATCTGTTGCATGGTCAACAGTCCAGGGAGCTGCAATGTCCCAAGGCATGCGCCACCCCTGATTGCAATCGACCATTAACTCGAGCGATGAGCCGAGATCGTCGCGAATTGCTTTGACAACCGCAAGATCATCGTCCAATTTCGTTCGGCCAAAACGGACCTTGAGGGCAGGGAAGCCAAGATCTCGGGCTTGGCGCGCGACGGTGACCATGTCGGCGATTGGGCGGTGAACGCCAGACGACGCATACGCACGAATTTTGTTACTGAACCCGCCGAGCATCTTCCAGACAGGTTCGCCATTAATTTTTCCGATGAGATCCCACAGTGCGAGATCGAGTGGCCATGGTCGCCCTGCATGAAACTCAATATTTGAGAGCACTGCAGCATGTCGATCAATGTTGGTTGGATCTTGACCGATGAAATACTTTTGATAGTCGGTAAACCCATACATCGAATCACCAGAGCCGATGCCGCATCTTCCTGCGTCGTCAAAGACCCGCACAATCGTGGCGGGAAAGTGAGTGCGTGGAACCGTGTCCCACGAAGCTGGGAACGGTGGGTCTAGTGGCAGTCGATGGTGTGTGATCTCGATGCGTGTGATCGTGCTCATGAGTTGAGAGTTAGGCGCGCATGCGGGAGCCACTTGGGTCGAGTACAGGCTCGAGTTGCAAGTGGGCAGGACGCATATTGCCAATGATCTCAATCTCGAAGCCAGTCGTACCCTCTGCGGCTAACGCAGCGGGGATGTAGCCAAGTGCAAGTGAGACACCCGAGTAGTGGGCATAACCACCAGATGTGATCCAGCCAACAACTTCGCCATTGTGGAATACCGGTTCGTCACCGAGCACGTCTGCAGGCTTGTCCTTGTCGACATCAACCCTAAACATCACGAGCTTGCGCGCTGGGCCGGTCTTCATCTCGGCCTCAACCGCAGCACGACCGATGAATTCGTGGTCAAACTTCATCGCACGTTCCATGCCGGATTCGAGTGGTGTGTAGATAGGACGGAACTCGCGGTACCAGGTACCGAAGTTCTTTTCGAGTCGCATCGTGATCAGTGCGCGGAAACCGAACATTCGCATGTCGAACTCCTTGCCGGCATCCCAGATGAGATCAAACAGGTAGCGCTGGTATTCCGGAGCTATCCAAATCTCGTAGCCCAAGTCACCTGTGTAGGTCATGCGAGACAACCACACCGGCGCCATGCCGATGTTGACGCGACGGAATGACATGAACGGAAAGTCCTTAGTAGCAAGCGATGTATCAGTCAATTTTTGCAGGACGTCGCGCGAGCGAGGACCAGCAACGGTGAGGCCCACCATCGAAAGTGCGAGTGTCTCGAATCGAATTGGAGAGCCCTCTGGCAAGTGCGCCAAGAACCAACGTGGGTGATGCACCTCTGCGGCCTGTGAACCGAACAAGAAGAATTCTTCTTCTCCAATTCGTGATACCGAAAATTCGCCTTCGATTCGACCTTGTGGATTGAGCATCGCGGTAAGTACGGTGCGACCAATCTTTGGCAATGCATTGGTAAATAATCCTTGCAACCAGGCTGCCGAACCTGGGCCACTTACTTTGTACTTAGCAAAGTTTGAGGCTTCGGAGAAGCCAACACGCTCACGCACCGCACGCGACTCTTCGCCAACGTTGTTGAACGCACTCGATCGGTAAAACGTCACTTCTTCAACTGGTTCTTTGCCCTTGTCCTGGAACCACAATGGGTGCTCGAGGCCGAAGCCAACGCCCATCACCGCGTTGTGCTCAAGCAAGCGATCATAAATTGGTGTGGTGAGCAATGGGCGTGCTGCTGCTAGCTCCTCGTTAGGGAATGTAATGCGGAAGCGACGCGAGTAGTTTTCACGCACTTTCGCATTGGTGTATGCGAGTGTTGCGTAGTCGCCATAGCGAGCAACATCCATGCCCCAAATATCTGCACCAGGGTCACCATTGACCATCCAGTTAGCAAGCGACAAACCAACGCCTCCACCTTGAGACAAACCGGCCATAACGCCACACGCAGACCACATGCCACGCATACCGCGGATTGGGCCAACAAGTGGGTTGCCGTCAGGGGAGAATGTGAATGGACCGTTTACAAACTTTTTGATACCCGCACGACCAACAGCAGGAAAGTGGGCGAATCCACGTTCGAGTTCTGGCGCAATGCGCTCTAGGTCATGTGGCAACAACTGGAACACAAAATCCCATGGTGTTTCTTTTGCAGCCCAAGGGCGGTTCTCTTGCTCGTACGTTCCAAGCAAAATGCTTTGTCCTTCTTGACGAGCATAGATTTCGCCAGCGAAGTCAATGATGTGCGGCAATTCGCGACCCATTGTCTTGTTGTATTCAATTACTTCGTCCATTGGCTCTGTCATGAGGTAGTGGTGTTCCATTGCCAAAACTGGCAACTCAATTCCACACATGCGTCCAACTTCTCGTGCCCACAAACCAC
>JBIIWI010000103.1:0-42670 GCA_044339005.1 Ilumatobacteraceae bacterium | reverse complement strand
TGGCAGCTGCTTGGCAGCCCAAGAACATGCTCGTCAGGTTTGTCGCCATGATCATCTCCCACCAATCAAGATTCATTTCCGAGAGGCTTCGGACTGGATTATCTCCAACAGTCCCTACGTTGTTGATCAACACGTCAAGACGGCCGTAGTCATTGAGGGCAGTATTAATCAGAGCCTCAGCGTCTTCTTGTTTCGTCATGTCGCCATTGATATATCGAAAAGTTCCTGGCGCTGACTCAAGCTCTCTTTGGAGTTCGATTCCAAGTTCTTGTCGCCGACCATTTCCAATTACTTGGGCACCTCTCTGCACAAGCGCCGTGACGATACCTCTTCCGAGTCCGTACGTAACTCCAGTAACTGCAATTACTGATTTGGCAGGAATAATGGAAGTGCGCATTACGAATTGACGGCTATCACGTCTTTGACGTCTGTCAGCTTTACTGAAATCGGAGATTCTCGGCGAAGAATTGACTCAAACCGTTCGGAGATAATCGGTTCCCATAACTCCCAGTTAGCGAACGCATAAAACTGATTGCTCAGAACTGCACGTACGGCCAATTCTGCGATCTCCGTTGGGTCTGAATATTTAGTATTCGCAACACTGCTCGATACAGGATTTGTGCGAGTCTGAGGTTTGCCATAATTGGCTGATCTATTTCGTTGAGACGTACGAATATTCGTAGACGTATATCCAGGGCACAAAAGTGTCACACCAATTTGCGGAGCACTTTCCTGAAGATCAAAGAACAGAGTCTCGCTAATTGCTGCGACAGCCTGTTTGGCTGCCTGATATGGGGCACCTCGCGAAGCACTACCGAACGACATCATTGATCCGGTATTAATAACATGGCCGAAGGTCTTGCGCTCAATCATTGTTGGGAGAAATGCCGTAATTCCATTAATTACTCCCCACATGCATACATCTAAAACCCATCGCCAGTCATCAAGTTCGAGCTCCCAGGTCGCACCCTTGACTCCAACTCCTGCATTATTAATCAGTACGTCTGTGCCACCAAAAACTTGATCCGTGTGCTGTGCTGCGGCCTTGAGATCGGAGAGACTAGTTACGTCTACTCGTAGGCACTCAGCAATTCCCCCTCGTGATTGGATCTCTCTCGTTTTCTCAACCAATAGGTTTTCTTCAATATCAAGAAGCATGACGCGGGAACCTTGACGGGAGAATTCATTCGCTAACGCAAAACCGATACCGCTCGCCGCACCTGTAACCACCACCACTTTGCCATCAAGTGTTTCCATCACGAATTAGTCGTCTAGTCCGTGTCCTACGGCTTTTGTAATTCCTTCTTGAGATAATTTTTCAATTTGTTCCTCGCTATAGCCAAATTCTTTCAAGATGCGCTCTGTCGAGTTTCCCAGTGGTTCCGGTTTGCCTCGTGTTAAAGGTGATTCTGAAAATTCAACTGAACCCGCACTTCTCCAAAACTCCGTGCCATTTGGGAGAACAGCAGGTATCGAGAGTTCGTTCGCACGAGATTGCTCACTTTCAAGCATGAAAGTACCAATTGCCGCATCGTCAGCGCGTACTGCTGGCACATCGAGGAGCAGTAGGCGGCTCTCCCATGAGTCTGCTGTATCAGAAGCAAATGCTGGTATCAAGATCTCAATAAGTTGAGCATCATGTAGAAGTCGAGATTCTTCAGAGATAAATCTTTCGTCGTCGACAAGATCTTGTCTATTAATTTCTTTCGCAAATTTCTGCCAGGAAAGATCATCAGGTATGAGAAGAAAGATCCAGCCATTGG
Organism: Ilumatobacteraceae bacterium; assembly: GCA_044339005.1. Classification (GTDB taxonomy): domain Bacteria; phylum Actinomycetota; class Acidimicrobiia; order Acidimicrobiales; family Ilumatobacteraceae; genus UBA3006. The sequence goes on along the minus strand of JBIIWI010000103.1, from coordinate 40,907 downwards.
ATGTTTCATAGAGGCGGTGAAGTGCGTGATAACCAAACTGCCCATGATCCGGAATTGGTCCAGCAGTTTTACCGTCGTACTGGATACTCCATCGAGAGACGGTGTATGCCATCGAAGAGAGCATGGTCGTTTCAACATATTGACCAAGACCGGTTCTGTCACGGGCTGCGAGTCCAAGCATCGTTGCAGCAGCACAACCAAGCGCACCAGCAGGGTCTGCGTAGGTTCGGTTAATAGGAGGGTTACCTTCACCGGCCTCGATAATTCCCGAGCCTGCGATGGCATTGGGTGAGGAGTGAAATCCCGGGCGTTTAGCCCACGGACCTTGAGAGCCAAAGCATCCGCCATATACATATATAAGACGTGGATTTATTGCTTTCAATTGCTCATAACCAATTCCGAGACGCTCTGGTACACCAGGTCTAAAGTTATGCAAAAAAATGTCCGCCTGAGCAGCAAGATCATGGACGATCTGAAGTCCTACAGGGGATTTCATATCCACGACAACACTTTCTTTCCCAACAGTCTCTTTATCGTAGGGAGTCGACCAGTTTCGACGTGCGGGATCACCTGCTGGAGGTTCGACCTTAATAACTCTCGCTCCCAACTCTGTCAAGAGAGTCATGGCGTACGGCGCCGCATAAAAATATCCAACTTCTAGAATTGTTATCCCTGTTAGGGGAGCGACAGAGTTTTGTATATTTTCCTGAACAGTACGTGATGATTTTCCAAGAGCAGATAAAACTTCTGCCGTATGTTGCCCCAACAGTGGTTCGCCGACCCCAATTTGAGAAGGAGTTTCAGAGAGTTGTGCAATTGGTCCAATTTGCACCGTCTTACCGAGGGATGGTGAGAGAACGTGCACACTACGGCCGTTTGAAATTGCTTGTGCGTGTGAGAGATACTCTTCAGCTTTAAGAAATGGATCCCCACCCACATCTTCTTTGAGAAAAATCTCCAACCATTCATCAAATGGTTTAGTGCGCATCGCGTCGGCCAGAATTCCTCTAACTCGTTCTAGTTCCTCAATTGAGGGCAGCAAGTCTGGCATTGTTGAGAGACCAGGTTCGTCTAACAAATACTCAAGTCCCATGACTCTGAGCCAGTTTCTAAATAAGTGAGGTTGACGGCTGCACATCTGGATGTAGCGATCGTCTTTAGTCTTGGCGGTCATAAATGCAAGCTGCATCACACCAAATACACGGCCAGTTTTATCAATCTGATGGGTTCGATGTCCGAATCCACTAATCATGTCGAACGAAGACAATGCGTGCAGAAGACTCGTATGCACTCGCTGTCCACGTCCAGTGTGTTTCCGCAGATGCAAAGCGGCGGTTGCGCCAACGGAAGCGAGCATCGCAGCTCCATACGATGCGATTGGCGTGGGCGTAAAAATTGGGCCTTGTCGGTAGCCATTCATTGAGGCCATGCGCCCAGTCTTGGCCGCGACAATATGCTCGTAGCCCGGGAGATCGCGAAGAGGTCCATGCTCGCCAAATCCTGTTATGACAACGCTCACCAGGCCTGGATTAATTTTCTGGAGTTGATTATGTTCGATACCAAGTCGCTTCAGCGCACCTTGGCGAAAATCAGTAATTAATACGTCCGCAGTTTCGATCAATGAGTAGAAGCTGCTCTTATCATCGACATCCTTTAGGTCGAGGATGACGCTCCGCTTGTTTCTATTCCAAACCTTAAAACCATCATGAACACGGGTTGGATCGCCCCCTGGCGCTTCGACCTTTATGACATCTGCGCCATTATCGCTAAATAGCATCCCGGTCATCGCCCCGGCCATATGCCTGCTGGCATCGATTACACGGATTCCCTCATGTGCAGTAGTCATGTTTCCCCCAAACATCAGAATTACCGAGAGCTCAACTGAAAGTTTTAATGTCTCAATGATTAGTATAATCGCGCAGCATGCTCACTCCAAAAAAGAAGGTAGTTATCCACGATGATTGAACGGAAAATGGTCCGCAGTTTGTTGTTTGTACCTGGCAATCGTGGTGCATGGTTGGAAAAAGCCGTTGCGTCCGGAACCGACGCCATCGTATTTGATCTAGAAGGCTCGTTGCCATATTCGGAGAAAGAATCAGGTCGGCGTGGTATCCGAAAAGTCTTAGACGTTGCCGAAACTACGGGTCCAGCAATTTTTGTTCGAGTGAATGACTCGTACGGTGAAAATCAAGCCGCAGACCTTGATGCTCTTGTTGGTAATGGATTAGCTGGCATTCTTGTTCCTCAGGTTCAGGGTGTTGATGAGATATTGCGCCTTGACGAACGTTTGAGTGATCTTGAGGACAAACGAGGATTAGTGCACGGAACGATATCTATTGACCCCTTGATGGAGACACCACAGGCATTGTTTGCCGCCTACCAAATTGCGACGAGTTGTGATCGAATCGCCTATATGGGAGCAGGTATTTCGAGGCGAGGCGATATTGTTCGCACCCTTGGCTATAGATGGACACCAGAGGGTCTGGAAACTTTATATTTCCGCTCCAAAGTCCTCTTAGAGATGCGAGCTGCCAAAGTTCCAAATCCACTGAGCGGCATGTGGGGCGATGTTGCAGATCTCACGGGATTGAGACACCTCGCAAATCAGACACGCGACATTGGGTATGAAGGCATGATGGTAATCCATCCATCACATGTGGCCATTGTGAATGAAATCTTCTCGCCCAACTCAGAAGAGCTGCAGCGCTATCGAGAAATTATCGAAGCAATGGAGAATTCGGAAAATTCAGGGAAAGGCGCGATTCGACTCCATGGAGAAGTGGTGGATGAGGCTCATGTTCTCACTGCACGGCAGGAACTTGCCAAGGCAGCAAAATTGGGACTGTAGGTACTTCTTGGGGCACACCGCGTCAGTTATTCCCTCAGCTCCAAGGGCGATTTCTGGTTTTCGCCGACATCTAACATATTGATGATTGATAACAATTGTGCTACCCTCACGATCACACTCACAGGATTTAAGGGGAACCATGGGACGTCGATACCAGTTGATTGATGCAGATACACATGTCAATGAGCCGCCAGACCTATGGGCAACAAGAGTCCCAGCAAAATTCCGTGACAGGGCGCCGCGAATGGAACGATTTCCCGAGGGGGATGCCTGGGTTTTGGAGGGAGTTGCTGACCCAATCAACTTCGGACTGAATGCATCAGCCGGAATGCCGCCAGAGCAAATGAAGGGGTGGGTTCGATTCGAAGATATTCGCCGTGGTGGCTACGACCCGGCGGAACGATTGAAAGAAATGGATCAGGATCTCATTGATGCTGCGGTTCTCTACCCAACTCCACGATTGTCACATGCTGTCATTGCCACACCAGACCCAGAATTTCATCTCGCCCAGATTCAGGCATATAACAATTGGTTGTCAGAGTATTGCAGTCATGATGTTGATCGCTTGGGGGCGATCATGATGTTGCCAAATCGCGGTGTCAAAATGGCAATCGCTGAGCTGGAGCGAGTTGCTTCACTACCTGGAACAAAAGGAATCATGGTGGGGTGCTGGCCTCATGGCGATCTTGAGTGGGAGGACTCCGACGATGAAGTCTGGAAAAAGTTAATTGAGACAAAGATGGCACTGCATATTCATGTCTCGATGACCAACGAAATGCCATCTGCGCATAAGACAAAAATTGTTGGAGATGTTCGTTGGTATGACGCCCCAAAAAGAATTCTTCAACTTGTGTGGTCGGGGGTATTTGACCGTCTTCCAGAACTTGAAGTGGTAGTCGCCGAGGTCGACGCGGGATGGGTGCCTTATTTCAAGGAACAAATCGATGACCGATATTACCGATTGGGAAGGGGAGCCGGACTGAAGCTCGAACGGCCACCGAGCGCCTATATAGAAGAGCACTTTAATTTTACGTACATCGTTGATGGCTATGGGATTAGAAATCGCCATGAAATCGGAGTAAATCGGATGCTTTGGTCAACCGATTACCCACATGTGCCATCAGACTGGCCACATTCGTGGAGACGACTTGAAGCCGATTTCTCTGGGGTGCCCCGCAGCGAACGGGAGATGATGACGGTTGGCAATGCCCAAAGGCTTTATCGATTTGGCAAATGACCAGATATCTAGGCGTAATTAATATTTTGCTATACATATCAATGTTTGTTATGATCACGAGGTTAGATCTATCAAAATAGAAAGCAATCAAATAACTTTCCTGGGGGGAAATAATGTTAAAAAAAGTATTGGGCAGAAAATTCGTACCGGTAGTCGTGGGGTTGAGCCTGATGGCTGTTTCCCTAGTGGCTCCGATATCCAGCGTGTCCGCCAAAGACACCGCGCCAAAACCAATTGATCCAAAGACGATTGATGCGACTCGCCGACTTCGTCTTATAGGAACAAATGGCGTACAGCAGATGGATCCGGTTACGGGAGCAGTCACCTGTGAAGCAGAAATGTTGCGCTGGATCTATGACACTTTGATTCGTCTCACTCCTGATGGCAAGTTGGTACCAGGACTTGCTGAAAGCTGGAAGCGTGATGGAAAGAATTTCGTGTTGAATTTGCGCAAGGATGTCAAGTTTCAAGACGGAACCAAATTTAATGCTGCTGCCGTAAAAGCGCATTTAGAAAGAGCAAAAACTCATCCAAAGTCGGTACTGGCTACTTCGTTGAAGGCTGTTCAGACAATTGAAACACCTGATCAGTACACAGTGAAATTGGTCTTGAACGAAGGCCGAGCTGGTGTTTTGCCAATTCTCTTTACTGACCGCGCAGGAATGGTTCCATCTCCAACAGCAGTCGCGGCTGCTGGTACTTCATATGGAGCCACAAGCGCGGTAGGTGCTGGTCCATACAAATATGACAAGCATGTTTCAGCAGTTGACTTCCACGTCAGCACCTGGAAAGGATACTGGGACGCCGAACATCGTCACCTTGCCGGAATTGACATGCTCGGTTCTGCAACTGAATTGCAAGTGCAACGAGTTGTATCAGGTGATGTCGATTATGCCGCAATGAAAGACATTCAACTTCCTGAAGCAGCTGCCGCGAAGGCGCAGTCGCCCAAAAAACTCGACTATCGAGTTTCGCCGACAGATCAATTTGCAGAAATTTATCTAAACTGGAACGTTGCACCGTTTAACAACGTCCTCGTTCGTCAAGCTCTTATGTATTCGCTTGACAGGAAGACGCTGGCCAGTGTTCTCACAGCCGGATCAGCAGTGCCCGCATTCTCGCCTTTGACAAAAGTTTCATGGGCTCATGATGCGAAAGCTGTAGATAGTTTGTACAAGTACGATCCTGTCAAGGCTAAAGCATTGCTTACTCAGGCCGGATTCCCAAATGGAGTCACAGTTGATGTCGGCATGATTCAGAACGCCTACTACGTAGCGTTGTCAGAGGCAATTCAGGGAATGGTAAAGGCATCTGGTTTTACTTTCAACTTGAAGTCAGTAACCGGTGCGGAAATAAATAACCGTTTGTATACCTTAAAGAATTTGCCAATAGCAATTACTGCATACAGGGGTTCACCGGATCCTGGTTTGACGCTTGAAGCGAAGTTCACTGCTAAGGGATCTGCGAACGCATCAGGTACATCAGTTCCAGGGGTCGACACGCTGCTTATCAAGTCTGCAGGTGCGGTAGATGCAACGCTCCGTGCAAAGTGGCTGAAGGAAGCAGAATTGTTAGTCATGCAAGGTGCCTACTCAATTCCTGTTTACCACAATGCTGGGTTGGTTGCTTTTAATCCGAAGTTTGTGGGAACCATAAAGGGTTACACCACTTGTCAGTTTGGAGACTTTGTTTCGGCAGAGGTTTACTTCAAAAAATAAGAAATACCTGTTGAGGTTCGGCTGTTGGGGGGCAACCCCCAACAGGCGAGCTAACTCGTGAAAGTAGTTGGAGTACCAAAATGCTGAATGATCCCAGGTTGCGTATTGCGATCTCACGTCGAATGCTGGCTCGCAATGGTTGTGAGAGCATGGTTGCAGGGCATGTGAGCGAGAGATCCATCGACGGAAATGGATTTTGGGTTTCACCATTCGGTTATTTTGACGAAACGACACCTGAGATGGTGATAAAAGTATCGTTTGATCTGGAATGCCTCGAGGGGAATTGGGAACCCTCGCCTGCAATACAATTTCATGCAGCTATTTACAAAAAACGAAAAGACGTACTCTCCGTCATTCATACCCATTCACATTATGTGTCAGTCTTGTCAACTATTGGCAAAAAAGTCGGAATGTATAATGTTGGCTCAGTTCTGTTCTGGAATGATCAGATTCTCCACGCGGATGATGGCTCAAAGCCACCAGTGATAGGGGATGAACTAGCAGATGAATTGGGCGAAAATAGAATTGTCCTTATCAAGAATCATGGCGCAATTATTGCGTCCCAGTCATTAGAACAAGCAACGATAGAAGCCCAAATGCTCGAAGTGGCGGCTCGATACCATATTGAAGCCTTGGCAATTGGTGGAACTGAGTTTCCTGATGCTGAATGTATAAGGGGCAGGGCCGCATATCGAAAGCATTTTCTGCCGAACATGTGGGCTGCCAATGTACGACGATTAATGAAGTCAGATGCAGACCTGTTCGCAGGGATTGATGCACAATAACAACAAGCAAGTACCAAGAATTCGCAGTGCCTTGTTTGTTCCTTCTCAGCGAAGTGACTTTATCGAGAAAGCACACAGAACCGGTGCCGATGCCTTGATCTTTGACCTTGAAGACTCTGTTGCGGAATCGGGAAAAACTAGTGGTCGCGAAAATGTGCGGTCATGGCTATTGGGTCGAAAGCTTAATGAAACCCCAAATGCGACTGTGCGCATAAATGCTCTTGATGTAGGAGTTCTCAGCGAAGACTTAGACGCAATTGTTCATAAATCATTAGTTGCGGTTCTTGTTCCAAAAATTTATGGTTGTGAAGAAATTCAAGAAGTAGATTCGATGCTCTCCTGGTTTGAAGGTAAACGAGACTTAAGACAAGGCTCCGTCATCATTTGGCCGATTATTGAAACTGCAAAGTCTGTTCGTGATGTTGAGCTCATTGCGTCATCTTCACCGAGGATCGCGTATTTGGGTGGTGGCACGTCCGAGCAGGGTGACTTGGCGCGATCAGTTGGTTTTGAATGGAGTGTCGAAGGATTAGAGACTTTATATATTCGAAGCAAAGTATTGATTGCGGCTCGTTCGGCAGGCATTTCAAATCCAATCACTGGTCTAGTTTCTGGATTGTCTGATCTTGAAGATGTGAGGCGTTTTGCGCAATCTTCAAAAAACTTAGGTTATTCGGGGATGTTCGTGATCCATCCTTCTCATGTTGCAATCATCAATGAAGTCTTCTCTCCTAGCGTTCATCAGATCAAGGAGGCAAAAGAGATTATTAAGGCGCTGGATAATGCTGGTCAAATCGGTATTGGAGCGGTCACATTTGAAGACAGGATGATTGACGTTGCAATGGCACGAACAGCACAGGCTCTTCTGGATGAAGTTCAAGCGATTCAGCAATAAAAGGATTACGAGTGATAGGGATATTTGAAAAACAACGCGTGCTTGAATTTACAATGGGCATGGCTGGTTCATTGGCAGGAATGATGTTCGCGGATCATGGCGCTGATGTTATAAAAGTAGAACCGAACGGGGGAGAGTTCTCACAGGAAATTCCGGCGTATCTGATGTGGAACCGCGGAAAGCGAAGCATCCAGGCTGATTTTGATAATTCAAAGGATCTTGCTCGAATTCGTGAGCTAATTCTTGGTGCTGATGTTGTATTGGCGGCCGATGTCGACACGATTCTGCAGAAATGCTCGCTGTCGCGTGATGAACTTTTAAGACTGAATAAAGGAATCATTACCTGCTCTATTTCCAGTCTTGGCGAAACTTTATCTGCGGATTACTCCATATATGAGGGAACGCTTGCAGCCCTCACGGGCAGAATGTCAGGTTTGGATCAATTGAGTGGTCGGCAACCCGGTACATCTAGCTCGGCACCAACGTTCACTGCGGCTCCCATCGCATCATTTGGTGCGTCACAACTTGCAGTTCAGGGAGTTGTTGCAGCAATGTTGCAACGATCTTCAACGGGTCGCGGAAGACATATTGCGACGAGTCTTGTTCAAGGGGCTATGGCATTCGTAATGCGACAGGAGCTTGGTCGGAATGATGGCACCATAAAATCTTCTGGCATGTCACGAGCAACGCATCGTGGTATTGAACTTTGTTTCTTAACTGCTGAATGTTCTGATGGTCGCTACATTCAGATGTGCGCCCGACAGGACAAGCATTTTCAGGATTTCATGCGAGCTCTGGGCCAAGAGGAATTATTAAAAGAACCTCGTTATCGCGATGCGCCTATGGGAATTGCAACAGTAGAAGATGTAGATGAACTTGAAGCGATTCTTCGAAGAGCAATGAAAACAAGAACTCAAGCAGAGTGGATGGATATCTTCACGAATGATTACGACATTGGATCTGACCCTTTTTTAACTCCAGTTGAGTTTCTACATCATCCCGATATGGTCCTGAATGATCGAATTGTCGAGATTGAAAATCCAGGTATTGGCCTAGTGAGGCAAATTGGGCCGCTTGTGGCGATGAGTTCTACGCCTGCAGTAATTGATAAACCTGCCCCCAGGAAGGGTGACTACCAATTAGACGAATATTTTGGCTGGATTGACGAACGCTCAGATATCAGTGTTGATTGCCCAGCAAGTGAAGTACTTCCTCTTGTTGGAATTACGATTCTTGAGGTTGCCTATTACATTGCCGGTCCGTTGGCGACGGCCATCTTGGCCGAGATGGGGGCTCGGGTTATAAAGGTTGAACCATTAGAGGGTGATCCCTATCGACGCACGGGCCTTCAGAGTGCAAAATTCTTGCACGGGAAAGAGAGTTTGACCCTAGATCTGAAATCCAGTGAAGGAAAAGAGATTCTCGCGACATTAATTAAAAACAGTGATGTCGTTGTGCACAGTTTTCGAGAGAGCGCTGCAAAGAAACTAAATCTTTCTGCGGGTGCTGTTCATAAAGTAAATCCTCAAGCAGTACACCTCTATGCAGCATCGTATGGCTCTAGAGGACCACAGGCGGATCGAGCGGCCTTCCACTCAACTCCAAATGCGCTAACGGGTGGCGGCATTAAACAAGCAGGAGCAGGAAATCCACCCGTCAATGACTCATATGCGGATCCTGGTAGTGCTCTTGGTGCGGCAACAGCAATATTATTTGGACTGTGGGCGCGGGTGCAGATGAATGGCGCAGGACAATCACTCGAGACAACAATGTTGACGAGTACTGGTTACATCCATTCCTCTGACATGGTATGTATCGATGGCGTCGTGGACTGGAAAATTGCAGATAGCGGCCAGCACGGTCTCAACTCGTTGTATCGAATCTATGAGACATTAGATGGATATATATTTGTCTCGACATTCCAGGACCATGATAAGCGCACTCTTTTTCGTGTGCTGAACCGGTTGGAACTTTTAAACTCTAGTGACCAAGATGTAGCTACAGCACTTGAGGAACACTTTCGAACTAATACAACCGAAAAATGGATTGCAATGATTCATCCAACGGGAATTGGTGTTGTGGCTGTTAATCCAGGAACGTTCGATAAATGGTTGGAGGAGAATGGTTGGCTTCTTCCCATGGAGCATCCTCTATTTGGAAAGTATTGGCGGCTCAGAGAGAAGTTAAGTTTTCAGGGCACAAAATCATATTTAGGGGACGCCTGTAGCGCTGGGGAACAATCAATAATGATATTGCAGGAGATCGGTTACAGCGACACTGAGATTGAGAAGTTGATACTCGAGAGGGTTTCGACTGATGGAAGAATCAAGATTTAAGAAGTTCTTTGATTGCTGGACTAGGTTGAGCGACTTCGTCGAGATCGATACCGTATAGATTTGCAACATTTGTGAGAGTCAATTTCCTCACAGTTGCTTCGCTGAGGTTGCACCCAGAAGCCTCTTTGGTAACAGATTTTACTGAGTTTGGCCATGTGGATGCACCGTGTGGATAGTCGCCAGACCACATGAAATGGTCATCGCCAGTGAATCGAAGGTTGTTGAGACCAACTTCATCGTTGATGTACGTAAGGAAGATATTTCTGCGGAAATATTCGGATGGTTTCATGGTCAGACCATGGTCAAGCTTTCCCCAAAATCCTCGATATCCAGAGTCCAATCTTTGTTCCATAACAGCTGCATAGTTTATTCCACCTTCTGCACCAATTATTTTTAGTTCTGGATGACGTTCAAAAGACCCAGCAACGATCATTTCGCAGAGAGAGCGTTGCATTTCATCACGCGTTCGAAAAGAAATGTAATAACTTGATTCTACGGATGCCCCAAACGTACTCAGTTGACGACTTTCTCGTTGACCACCAAGTGTGTGTATTGCCATAGGCATGTTCAATGCGACTGCTGAAGCCCAAATTTTGTCGTATCGAGGATCAAAGAAACTGTCATTAGTTGGTGGCGAAGTCCATATGAGTCCGCCTTTTAATCCCATCGAACGAGCACGCTCCATCTCGGCAACAGCGACATCTGCATTCCAACAGGGAATTAATGCATGTCCGATGAGGCGAACCGGATCAGTCGAACAAAACTCAGCCAACCAATCGTTGTATACGCGAAAGCATGCTTCTTGCATTTCCTGATCATCCAGCTGAAGAAGTGCAAGCCCAGCAGTTGGATATAAAACATCTGCGACCGTATCGTCTTTCCATAAGTCAAATAGGCGCTGACGCGAATTTGCTCCGCCTCCCGTACCAATGATTGCATCAGGGTCCTCAGCTAATAGTGCATCAACCTCTGCATTGCTGAGACCTGCTGAAGAGGAGAGCGTTAAATCGACTCCGCGCGAGATGCCTGGAGCGTTGAAGTACCAATGTTTATTCTCGGGATTTCTTGTCGCCCGTGGAGCAGATTCTCGGAGCGCTTTCGGCAATCTCTCCACCCACAAATTTGGGGGTTCCACCACATGTGAATCAGCTGAAATATACATATTGACTCCTTGGGTTTTTGGGGACTTGGGAAACTATGCTAATGTATCAAAGATTAAGAGATAAGAACAAGTGGGGGCCTATGGCGGGGATAGACGTAGTTTTGGCGAAGGAAGCCGAGCAGTCCTTCTCACATCCAATTGTCGGGCACTCCTTTGTTGGAAAGAGTAAAAGTCGTCTCGTCAGTCCAGCGGACTATTCACTTTGGCTTGTGACTGCGGAATTAGAGGACTCCACACAGTTAGAGCTTCCAACACTGCACGGTGAGCAATCGATCTATGTTGTCTCTGGAAGTTTGCAAGTTGATGGAAAAAGAGTGTGTCCTCAAAAGGGTGCGGTAATCATTGAGGGCAACGCACAGCCCAATATGCGCGCGATCGGGGACACGGTAATCGTCCATATGGGGCCAACAGATGCTCTGCAAACTAATGCGGAGCCAGATCCAGATTTTATAGTTGGAGACTCAACTCATGTGATAGGCCCAAGGGGGACTTTTGAGGCAATCGAGCCAACTCGGGATACTCACTATTATGCCGACTCCACATGCGACCACTGCCGATTGACGCTCCTCTATACATCGCGATCTACCGAATATGTCTCGGCAACACATAGTCATTCGACTGATGAGTTGATCCATCTCTTGTGGGGTCAAGTACGACTCGGGAGCTTGGAATTGGAGGCCGGCGATACGTTGGCCGTAGCTAAAGATAAGAGATACGGATTTCGGAGTGGGCCAAATGGCTTTGGATTTCTCAACTACCGTCAAGGTCCGTCAGAGCAAATTGTAGAACGTGGATCGACCCCAAGAGTCGAAGGTGGACTTGTTAATGGTCTTCATCCCGTGATGGATCTCATTCAGTAGCCATCTTTGAGTAGATATTTGACATTTGTCACTATCTGAAGTAGAAACTGTTAACGATTTAATCATTTAGATGAAACGAGTTCACTCGGAGCATCAAAATCCAGACCGTATTTCTAGACCATATATAAGGAGTCTCATGCTGAATGCCGACACGATATTTTTTCATCAAGTGTCAGAGATTCCGTTTATGGACTTGGCGAATAATCTTGACAAAGCTCGCCCAGCCAAGGGGAGTGAGGCGCGAATAAAGTGGCTCGGTGGTGACTCTGCAACTGGGCCCTGGGTGTATTACATCGAACATCCGGCTGGAGCAATTATTAAGCCGCATAAGCATCATGCCCCTCGTATCGAGTATGTACTTGAAGGCGAGATTGAGTTTTTCTTAGAAAAAGATGCAGTGTCCTGGTTCAGGGGCGATGAGAACATACATGGAACGTTGCATTCAGACGGGTCATTGTCGTATGTTCCATCAGGAACTGTCTATGCGTATCGCATAACAAAGGCATCGAAATTGTTGCATGTGTTCTTTGAGAATCCAGTGGGCCGCACTGTGCACATCGGCATTGACGACGATGCAGATGCCACTGAATCAACAATCTCTCAACATTAAAGGAGTTATATGACTAAGCATGACGCACGGCCACTTCGGTCGGTTCTATTCATTGCGGGAAGTGAAAGAGAAGAATTAGAGACTGCAGCGAGTCAGGGTGCAGATGCAATTGTGATTGATATCGAAGAGCCGCGAACACCGTTCCCTGAGTCAGAGCGAGTAAAAACTAGAGCATTGGTCGGTGAGTTTCTAAAAACTGCCCCCACCGGAAAGGGCGCACCATTATGGTTTGTTCGAGTACAACCGATCGATAGTGGTTTTACATTACGTGACCTCAACCCAATTATGCATCCAGCTTTGGCAGGAATACTTCTTCCTAAAGTACAAACTGCTGGCGATGTCATCGCTGCTGATGCATTATTGACGTGCCTTGAGGCTGACAGTGGCCGCGAACGAGGCTCCGTGTACATCTATCCGATTCTCGAAACTGCACAGGCAATTCGAAACGCCTACGAGATTGCAGCTGCGTCAGAGCGTGTCGCATATATGGGCGGAGCAGTATCTCGATTCGGCGATATTCACCAAGCAATTGGATTCAGATGGACGCCAGGTGGGACCGAATCCTTGTACCTTCGCTCAAAAGCGCTTATAGATGCGAGGGCAGCAGGTGTGCGGTGGCCAATCAGCGGAATGTGGGGTGGAGATCTGGACGATGAAGTTGGTTTGAGGAAATGGGTTAATGAACTTCGAGACCTGGGTTATCGCGGCATGATGATCGGCAATTCCATTCAGGTCAAAATTGCTCATGAAGTATTTAGTCCAACGGCTGAAGAAATAAGTTACTGGCAGGACTTAGACCGTCTTGCTATTGAGGCAGAAGAAAAGGGATCTGGACCAATTGTCTATGGAGATCCGAATAAAGGTGAGGGACATACGGTCCATATTGCTCATGTGGGTTCAGCACGGATGAACTTAGATTGGGCAAGACAACTTGGATTGGTTAATCAAGGCTAATAATGATTGTTCGACGACTATTAGCAATCGTGCCAATCATGCTGGCTGTAACTTTTCTAATCTTTCTCTTGACTGCATTTTTGCCAGGCGATGAAGCGGTAACTCTTGCCGGAGAAAATGCCAGTGCCGAGCGGATTGTTGAAGTTCGGGAAGCATTAAATCTAGATCGGCCCATAATTCCTAGATACCTGGATTGGATTGAACGAGCAGTTCAGGGTGATCTTGGGCGCTCACTTTTTACGAATCAAAATGTAGTAACAGAAATTGCAGCTCGCTGGGTTATTACTCTGCAACTCGTTATTGGGTCGCTGGTTTTTTCACTGCTCATCGGAATACCGATAGGTATGAGCGCTGCGAGATTTAGAGGCAGATGGCCGGATCGAGTATTCACACTCATGTCAAGCGTCGGTATCTCAATTCCAAGTTTTGTATTTGGTATCTATCTCATGTTGATTTTTTCGGTTTGGCTAGGAATATTGCCTTTTGCCGGATATGTCCCTTTTTCTGAAGACCCGTTGCAGTGGGCCAAGCAACTGGTACTTCCGATTGCGGCAATGAGTGGTGGAATGATTGCAGAATTAAGTAGGCAGACCAGATCGGCATTAATTGACAGCCTGGATTCTGACTATATTCGTACCGCGCGTGCTAAAGGAATGTCCGAAACCAAGATCATTGGTAAACACGCTATGAGGGTCGCTGTTTCACCAGTTCTGTCAATCGTGAGCGTTCATGTTGCTAGAGCTTTTGGAGGCGCCATCGTTATTGAGCGCATCTTTGCACTCCCGGGTCTTGGTGCAATGACAGTTGATGCGATCACACAACGAGATCTCCCGCTTCTGCAAGGAGTTATTCCGCTTGCCGTAGTTGTTGCGATGTCGGTGACTTTATTGTCTGACATCATTAATTTTAAGATAAATCCTCGACTGCAGTTTGACGGTAAATCGCAGTGAGGTACGACAAAATGAGTCAGATTTGTAATCTCTCTCGAAGAAAGGGTAATGCTGCATGAAGCTAGAACTTATTGTTCAAGAGCCCGTTGTTGAAGAGTATGAACGATTGGGCGGTCGACGGTTGCGTGCATTCATGCGCAATAAGCCAGCCGTTATAGCTGTTGCAGTGTTGGCTTTCATCGTGATGTCCGCAGTGTTTGCACCGTTACTTGCCCCATTTGACCCTAGTGAAACCGATCTCATGAACGCATTTGCAAAAATAGGTTCGCATTGTGCCGCACCAGATTGTCAGCTCGACGGCTCTCATCTGTTGGGTACCGACAATCTTGGCCGAGATGTATTTAGTCGTCTATTGTTTGCAACACGAATATCGTTATTTGTAGGGTTTGGTGCGGTAACCGCAGCGCTCACTGTGGCCTTGCCATTCGGGTTGATCGCTGGATATCTTGGGGGCAAGTTGGATTGGTTGGTGATGAGAATTATCGACATTATTTTAAGTATTCCGCCACTTATTTTGGTATTTGCCATCGCAGGAGTGCTTGGTGCGAGCATGAATAATGCAATCATCGCGCTTGGAATTTTCTTTACACCGCTGTTTATTCGATTAATTCGTTCCGAGGTGGTGAATCTAAGAAACAGCCAACTTGTAGAAACGGAAAGAGCGATAGGGGTGCCAGATAGATATATCCTTGTGCGACATATCTTGCCTAACATCGCATCCCCGTTAATAGTGCAGGTGTCGCTGAGTTTTGGAACAGCAATTCTTGCTGAGGCTAGTTTGAGTTTTCTAGGGCTAGGTGTTCAGCCCCCGAGTGCAAGTTGGGGGACAATGTTGCAGAATGCATTTGAGCGAATTGTTCAGCATTGGTGGATGATTCTTCCGTCAAGCATGGCCATAGCAACAACAGTTTTTGCATTGAATATTGCTGGGGATGGACTTCGCGATGCGCTTGGAAAGGTTCGCTAATGATTACTTCAAATTTGCCAGGGCAGGAGCTCATAAAAATTGAGAATTTGTCACTCAAGTTGCCGACGGAAAAAGGTTGGATCCAGATTCTCGAGGATGTGAATTTTGAGATTCACAAAGGAGAAGTTCTTGGACTTGCGGGAGAGAGTGGTTCGGGTAAATCACTTACTGCACTAGCAATAATGAACTTGTTGCCAAGGAATGCGCAGGTGTCAGGGAGCATTGAATTCGGTGGCATTAATTTGTTGGAACTTTCAACTAAGGATATGAGATCGGTTCGGGGTCGAGAAATAGGAATGGTATTTCAAGAACCGATGTCTAGTCTTCATCCGTCATGGACCATTGGAGAGCAGATTTCAGAAGTGATTCGCACACATGAGAAAGTTTCCCGTAAGGCGGCGTGGTCGAGGAGCGTCCAAATGCTTGCACTCATGGATATTCCTAATCCGGCTGAACGCGCAAAGCAGTACGCGTTTCAGTTCTCAGGAGGGATGCAGCAGCGAGTCATGATGGCGATTGCTCTTTCATGTAATCCCAAATTGCTCATTGCAGACGAACCAACAACAGCATTAGATGCCACAATTCAGGCACAGATAATGGAGATCATCCAGTCAATGCAAAAAGAACGTGAGATGGCTATTTTGTTTATCACTCATGATCTAGGTGTCTTGGCAAGTCTCGCTCAACGGATATTGATCATGTACGCAGGTCAACTTGTAGAACTGGCCGATGCTTCAGTTATTTTTGACGATCCGCTGCATCCTTATACACAAGGGCTAATTTTCTCTGCGCCACATCCGGGAATGAAAGGTGGGAAACTTCCCTCAATAAAGGGCGACCCTCCGCGTCTTGGAAGACTTCCAAGCGGTTGCCGCTTTCATCCACGGTGTGAGTTTGCTCTTGAGTGTTGCAAAGCTGAAGAAATTCCTGTCACTCAAACTCCAGATGGACGAACGGTGAGATGCATTCGATCAGATGAACTTATGTTGGGAAAACAAATTGAAGTGGCGGTCTCGTAATGGAAGCAACTGATCCTGGCTTCAGAGAGCCAGCTTTGCAACTCAAAAATGTCCGGAAGGAATTTTATTCTAGAAAATCCAATACAATTAGAGGTGTTGATGTTGCAGTAGCTGTCGACGATGTCTCCTTGGAGATTTATCCCGGCGAGAGCCTTGGGTTGGTGGGGGAGAGCGGTTCGGGGAAATCCACAGTCGGACGGCTGATGCTGCGTCTTCTTGATCCTACAAAAGGGCAGATTTATTTATCTGGAAATGATATTACGAAATTTAATCGAAGGAAAATGCGCCGTCTTCGCGGACAAGTGCAAGCCGTCTTTCAGGACATAAGCGGATCACTTAATCCGAAGATCACGATTGGGAAGCTACTTGCCGAGCCACTCGAATTTCACGGCACCTTGAATAAGTCTGAGCGGGAGATAAGAGTTCGTGAACTTATTGAGTTAGTCGGTCTTTCGGTGCACCACCTCGCTCGATATCCATATGAGCTTTCCGGGGGTCAGCGACAACGAGTCAGCATTGCAAGGGCATTGGCAACTCAACCCAAAGTTCTAGTACTAGACGAACCTGTGAGCGCCTTGGACGTATCGACTCAATCTCAAGTCGTGAATTTGCTTCAGGAACTGCAGAATAAATTAAAGGTCGCATGTCTCTTCATTGCTCATGACTTATTTGTTGTCCATCACGTATGCAATCGAATCGCCGTTATGTATCTTGGGTCGATGATTGAAATCGGAGCTGCTGAGCAAGTGTATTCAAGCCCTCGCCATCCGTATACCCAGGCGCTGATATCTGCGATACCACATCCCAATCCGACTATCGAATTGAATCGGAAGAGGATTGTTCTTGAAGGAGAAATACCTACTCCAACGAATATTCCAAGTGGGTGTAGATTCCATACTCGTTGCCCCTATGTAATGGACATTTGTAAAACAGTCGAACCAGCGCTGGAGGCATATGAAGATGGGGGAAGAGTCGCCTGTCATCTACATGTCGAGGGTCCAAAATTAGGTGGAAAATCAGTTGACAGTCTTCGTGATTCATTGGTTGGATGATTTTTTTTGACTGTTATTCGTCTGATAAAGATGTGATCTCATCTTGAGACGAGAGGATTCGGAGACTATGGAATGTCGAAACTTACGATAATTTCTAAATGCGATGTAATTCCTTCAACTACGTATCAGGGCCCGCGCACCGTGTTGGGAGTAATTTCAAGTCATCGACTCACTCCAGAGGATTACGCATTGTGGATGTGTGAGTCCGAATTGGCTGACGGAGCCGAAATATTCTGGAATGAAGATCATGGAGAAGACATCATCTATGTCATCGAGGGTGAAGTTGAGATTGAAAACCGAGTCTGCCCAACTGATGGTGCCGTAATCGTAGAGGGTGGTGTCAAGACGAGTCTTAAGAGTCTTGGCAGAAGTCGAGTAGTTCACTTTGGATCAAAAAGCAATGATGAGCCATCGGGGTTCTTTGGCTCACCCGAACGGATAGGTAGAGGAGTCCATGTTGTTGGTCCGGGAGGAACTATTCAATCAGGCGAGGCCGAAGGTGTGCGCGCAGTATGGTACGCCGATAGCACGTGTCGTACATGCCGCTGTCAGCTTTTACAGGTAACTGCGCCCCCTCGAGAGAATGATAAAGGTAAACCCCATTCTCACTCAGAGGATGAAATTATTTATCTTCTTGAAGGAAGCATATCTATGGGCGCATATGAACTTGAGGCGGGTAGTGCGCTATGCGTTCCAGGGAATGTCCGGTACTCACTGGTAGGTGGTGCAGAAGGACATCGTTTTATCAACTTTCGAAGAGATGTCTCCGAACAGATTTATGAACGTAATTCAGAACCATTATTGGAGACCGGACTTGCACGCGGCGGTCGGATAATTAATGATCTCAGGTAGTCAAGGCGAAGATGCGATGGGGGCGACTCCAACTCTAAAAAGTTCTCGTGGTGCATTAAGAGATCGAAATTTTTTTCCATATTTCGTTGGGAATTTATTATCTAGTTCTGGAACATGGTTCCATAACATTGCACAAACGCTTCTTGTGTATCGGCTGACAGGATCACTGTTCTTGGTCGGCCTAGTCAATATGGCTCAGTTCATCGGAGTATTTCTACTTGGAGCGTCTGCTGGTGTGGTTGCAGATCGGTATGACCGTAGAAAGGTTCTTCTAGCAACACAGGTAGTAAGTGCGGCAATCTCTGCACTGCTTGCAATCTGTGTTGCACTCGATTACTCGTCTGTCGCCATAGTTATGGTCGCTGCACTCGCACTGGGTATTGCCCAGACCTACAGCACTCCTGCAATGCTTGCAATGGTTCCGCAACTTGTTTCCCCAGAAAATTTAGGACCAGCTGTAGCTATAAATATTGTGGCATTAAATGTTGCCCGCGCTGTTGGACCCGTAATTGGCGCATTTATAGTTTCTCGCTTTGGAATAGCAGCAGCATTTGGGTTGAATTCTCTGTCGTTTCTTGTATTTGCAGTATCTCTATTAGTGATCAAAACAAGGGCGAGTGGCATAAAAGCCATTGGCCTAAAAATTCGGATAATGGATACGGCTAGGAGCCTTAAGACTCGTCCCCAAATAGGAGTTTTATTCGTTGTTGGCACATGCGCATCCATGGCAATAGACCCTGTCACGACGCTTACGCCTGGATTTGCAACCGAAGTTTTTCATCGTTCTGACACTGTCGTGGGTTGGCTCGTCGGATCTTTTGGTTTAGGAGCCGTTACCGCCGGCATATGGATCTCCCGATTGCCGATCGCAAGTTATGCACTTCTGTCAAAGAGGATGGCGCTTCTTAATCTTTCACTGCTCGTCTTTGGTTTCTCTAGTTCGTTCTACCTCAGTGTGATCGCCTTATTTTTTGCTGGGTTTGCATTTATAAGTACATCTGCGGCGGCTCTCACGCGAGTTCAAGTTTTCAGTAATGCAGATGAACACGGCAGGTTGATGGCTCTATGGGGTATGGCGTTCATGGGCTCAAGGCCTGTGGCAAGCCTGATTGACGGCGCAGTCGCTACTGCTACAAACGTTCACATAGCGACGTTGCTCATGATTGCACCCGCTATTTTGGGGACGATACTGCTAAATAAAAGTGCTCGAAAGACTATCTAATTTCTAGATTTCCTTGAGTGCAGCTTTTACTTCTGCTTCCACTTTGGTTCCGTCAAAAAAATGAGGGTTCATACCTGCATGCAACTTGACTGCATTCAAAAAAGTGAATTCACGGAATTGCTCATCGTTGAGAAGACCATCCTCCACCAATTCGTAAGCCTCTTCCACTGGCTCGATCATATTTTGGACGTCCCAGTGAGAGATATCTGATCCAAATAGTGGCTGCAGTTTTGCACCCATTGGATTGACGTCTTCACGAAATGCCCAGGTAATCATTGGATCATCTGCCTCACATCCAAAAAAGAAATTTGGAACAAACTTGTCTTTGATGTCCGACTTTTGGGTGATGCAAACTTTCTCAAACTCATCAAGAACCTTCGGTCTTGATCCAGGTCGTGAGTAAAAATCTCTAACTTCACTCGACAATGCATTCACTGTCTCGCCACCGTACTTCTCAACATATTTCATAAGTTCATTGACATCGAGGTTTGCCGGATCTAGTTGTCCAATCTGATTTTTATTTCTCTTACTCCAGTGTCCGATCAAATCGGCATAAAGGCCGCACGCCCAACCAACTCCACCTTCAAGAAATCCAACCCTTAATTCAGGGAAGCGGTGCGTAACCCCGCCTAGAAAAAGTGACTTGCAGAGCGATTCATGCATTGCTGCAAGTCCACCGACATGGTTATAGACGTAATTACTCGGTGATCGTGTTACTCGATGTGCTTGCAGCGAACTATGCGACAGGGGGGCAACACCCAGGTCTATGCATTTCTGCCAAAAAGGGTCGTAGTCATGCTCACTGTCAATTCCATAGGTATCTAGTCGATATGCAATTGAATCAAGAGAGCTATCTGAATTATGAATTTTGCCAATGGGTCGTTTGGTAGATCCTGCTATAACGGCAGTTTTGAGCCCCAAGCTATTGACGGCGAATTCAAGTTCCTCAATCGCCGCTTCAGGCGTTGGCATCGGTATCAAGGCTCCAACAGCCATTCTGTCTTTGTATGGCTCAAACATTCGTGCGTGCATTCTGTTTACTGCTCTGCAAAGAACTGGGGAAAGTTCTGCATCAAGCATGTCCAAGAAGGACAGACTCATAGATGGGTAGACGAGAGCAAAATCCAAAGCAAAATCGTCCATTCGTTCATACCACAACTCTGGGAGATGCATTGTTGCTCGATCGAGAGTATTGGCACATTGCCAGCCCCACCACGATGGCATCGCTCGCCATTCATCATGAATCTCTGGGTTGTACCGATCCGAAAGATTGCTTGAAGTATCGATGGGTCTTACCGCTCCGGCAAGGTATCTGTCTCTGAGCGTTGAGCCTCCATCTTGCTCGATATAGGAGATGATCTCATCGTTTAAGACAGGTCCGACTTCAACGAAGTGACCATCTGCATCGATGACTGAATGAGACAAATTAGAACGAATTTGTGCAGCTTTTGTCTGAGACATTGGGTTGTTTCTCTTTCGCCTTAGGATGCTTTCATTAGTATGATATATACTTTAGTGGGGAGAGTCAAATGCGGATCGCAGTTTTAGTCAAACAGATTCCTCGAGGTGAGGATCTCGAAATGATCGATGGTCGCCTGAGGCGAACGAGCGGTGATGCCGAGGTAAACGCATTTTGTAGACGCGCTAATGCCAAGGCTGTTGAACTAGCCGAGGGTGGTGAGGTTGTGGTCTTTTCAATGGGTCCGCCAGGAGCGGAAGATGCATTGCGAGAGATGATTGCCTGTGGGGCAACACGAGGGGTTCATCTTTGCAATGTGGATTTTGCTGGGAGCGATACATTGGCGACAGCCAGGGCTTTAGCGGTTGCCATCGTCAAAGAGGGATCTTTTGACCTTGTGTTGTGTGGGCTCAATTCACTAGATGCCGACACTGGGCAGGTGGGTCCTGAGGTCGCAGAATTACTAGGTTTTCCATTTGCTGTTGGAGCAACAACGATTGAAGTTCACGAAAATGAATTGAAATTAACGCTTGAAACTGATGAGGGGTTTGATTCGGTTGAGGTCTGTTTGCCAGCTGTTGTCTCAGTCACAGAGCGATTGTGCGATCCATCTAAGGCAGATCGTCAGCAACGAGATTCTGTGGAGCAATCGAAAATAAAAATATATACAGCACTTGATCTTGGACTAAGGATTTCTGAGACGGGGCAACTTGGATCACCAACCACCGTTGGTCCACCTCGGCAGGTCATGTCGAATCGAGTCCCGTTTGTCACGTCCAGTCCCTCCGAAGCAGTTTCAAAACTCCGAGAAATTGGCGCTCTTGGAGTATCAATTTCTTCAAGCAAGGAAATTGTGCCCGAGCCGGGCACAGGCCCAATGGATGTGTGGTGTTTTTTGGATCCCGACCTGACATCGTCACGTTATGAACTGTTGGGGGAAGCTGCCTCTTTGGCATCTCAAATCAATGGCAGCGTGACTGCGGTCGTTGGCGGAGACCTGTCAAATTCTCTTGGGGCTTATGGTGCAGATCGAATTCTTCGTTTGTCTGGCAATGACTCAGATTCCTGGGGGAATTCGCTAGCACAACTAGCCTCGATCCATTTGCCGAGAGTCTTGCTTGTCGATGGGACAAGGAATGGTCGAACAGTGGCAAGCAAGGTGGCGGCAAGACATGGGTGGGGTCTTACGGGAGACGGAATTGAAACAGAAATTACACCAGACGGGTCTTTAACTGTTTGGAAACCAGCTTTGGGAGGAAGGGTAGTTGTTCCGATTTGGTCACGTTCGCCTGTCCAGATTGCAACAATTCGCCCCGGAGTAATCGCTCAAAGAATACTGCGACTCGATAGAGAATTAATTGAGATTACTCATGACACTCCCGAACAAGTAAAAACTTCACGGATCAGACTTCTTGAGCGAGTAAAACTCGACACTGCAAGACGAGATCTACTCGCCGCACAGACTGTTGTAGGAATTGGAAGGGGAGTTGATCCTTCAAAATATGATGCCATCAATTCACTTAAAGAGGTATTTCCGGGTGCAGAGATTGGAGCTACACGCAAGGTCACTGATGCTGGCTGGATGCCCCGTAGTCGACAGTTAGGAATTACTGGACTGTCTGTGAGACCAAGATTATTCATCTCTATTAGCTCAAGTGGTCGGTTTAATCATCTCGCGGGATTCCAAACATCTCAGTTTATATTTGCACTTAATTCAGACCCTGAGGCCGAGATTTTTCAGCATGCAGATGTAGGTCTCGTCGGTGAATGGTCGAAATCACTTGCCCAGATACTTCCTCTCTTAGCTATCAGTATTGCTCCATAAAAAGTGAAAAATTCTGTGTCTCGTCAGGGGATGACGGGAAAGATCGGATTTCGATTTTTCCTTGCAGCGGCTGCAATTTCAAATTGTGGAACATGGATTCAAATGATGACGGTTCAATCGTTGCTTTTCGATCTCACTCGAAGTGGATCGTGGCTCGGCCTTTCAACAGTGGTCACACTGGTTCCTGCATTAGTTCTTACGCCCTTTGCAGGGGTGATGGCGGATAGATTTTCCCGCCTTCGAATATTAAAGATCACACAGTCTGTGCAGATGTTGGCTGCATTCGCGTTATGGATTCTTTATATATCTGGGAATATCTCACCTCTGCGAATTATCGCGATTGGTTTTATAAACGGTTCTGCATCAGGATTTCAGACTGCGGCATGGCAGTCATTCATCCCGCTTTTGGTGGACCGTGAAGATGTTTTGTATGCAGTGAGGCTTAACACTTTGCAAAATACCGTAGCTCGGGCCGCGGGTCCAACGATCGGTGCGGTAATTCTAAGACTCGGAGGAATTAGCTCAGGCATTTTTATTAATGGTGTGACATTTATGGTGGTGATCTTTGCGCTGCTCGTTGTACGCCCACGAGCAGGGAGTACTTCCCAAGTTGGGGCAGGAGTATTCCGGGGTCTTATCGATGGTGCACGGTATTTGCAATCGCAGCCAGCTCTTCGTCTTGGAATAGCAATCGCATTGGTCGTGTCTTCTTGCGGACAGTCATTGCAGTATGTCACTTCTGCGATTGCGGCAAATTTGTATGGCCATAACTCAAATGGCAATGCGGGTCTATTGGCAGCTATGGGGATTGGAGCGGTACTCAGTTCTCTCTTGGCGATCGTTCTAAGAGAGAGATTTAGAAGGTCGGATCAAATACTTTTATCGATGATGCTCTACGTAGTGGCAATTACTGCGATGGCGACAACACAGACATACGTAGTTGGCCAGGCGGCCTTTTTTCTTATTGGTGTTGCCCAATTACAGGTCGCCGTAACGCTGAATACTCTGATCCAAGGACGAGTCCCAGATTATTTACGAGGGAGAGCTATGAGTTTTTATCTAATGGGCCTGATCGGAGGCTTAGCATTTGGTAGTCAAATTATTGGTTTGGCTGGAGATACATTCGGTTACCAGATAGCACTCTTGATTGATGCTGCCGTAATTGGGGCAACGGCGGTTGTAATTGTCACAAGAGGTCTTTCGAAGACACTCGATGATAACTGAGTTTTGTAAACGGAATTGTGACTATTAAAGTTTTGCGAGAAGTATTTCCCGTGTGCTGTGATCAGCACCATAAAAGATTGAGTCCTCAAGGTGTGATTGGAGCAGTGCCCCTACACCTACAGAGTCACCCAGTTCGATCTTCGCAATAATTGTGTCGTGCAACTCTATTGATCGGGTTCTAAACTCTACTGCTGGAAACTGTCCATCCTTTACTAGATGTTTTGCCCATTCAGATTCGTTATGTGTCCATAATTTCTCGAGTGCACCGACTAGAAGTATCAGCGTTGTATTTCCACAGCTGGTGACTAATTCTTCATGGAATTTCCTCATGAGGGATGTGAATTGAACTTCGTCTTCCATCACACATGCACGTGCGTCTGATTGAATTTTACGAAGGCCCGGAATAATCGCGGCATGTCGGTCGGTTCGTTCTGCACACAATGATGCACAGACGGGCTCAATAGCGCGGAGTGCAGTACCGATATCCGTCATGGACGCCCCCTGCGATTTCAAAACAAGCCCCAACATGTATGTGGCGTTGGAAGGATCTGGACGGTGCACTATCACTCCGCCTACATTGCCTCTCGTGATCGTCACTAATCCTTCAGTCTCAAGAATTCGAAGCGCCTCGCGAATAGAGGGTTTCGATACCTTGAAGGTTTCTATTAAGTCTTCTTGACGACCAATGAGGCTTCCGTTTTCAAGCTCTCCGGATAAAATCTGCGAACGAAGGATGTCAGCAACCATCTCGGCGAGTCTGGGTTGACGAAGATTAGTAGTTTTTCCCTGGGGGCCATTCTTTAATTTCGATAGTTCTACTTTTTTCATTTGATTTCATTCTTCCACTTTTAGCCGGGGTGGCTCATATTTAGTGCTAAAAAAAACTTTTGAGCGTATACATATCTAACAGTGCTATCATATATATTAAACAACGTGTGCTCGAGGGAAATAGGAGCTTTATGGAACTGATTGATCCAAACCTGGGATGGAAAGCAATCGATCAACGCATCCAACGCACAACGAATGACCGGCATTTAGGAATGCTTAAAGTATTACGTCGGCATATGGAAGCAGAGATGATCGGCGACCTAGAGGGAATGCTGGCTGGCCTTGTTGCCAAACCCAAATATCACATGTGGGGGAGTGGTACCGACACGGGACCAAAGGATTATGACTCGATCCGTCAATATTATGTTGATCTACTCGCAGTGAGACGTGGTGTTTTGGAATATGCGATTGAGCGAATAGTTATAGATGATGATGCGGTTGTGACGGAGGGAACGATTAGGGCGTTTCAACCTGGAGCCGTGGCTAAAGCGTTTGGCTATCACGTCGACGAATTGAATGCCACGTATCTTGTGACATATAGGGCCCTTATCATCTGGCCTTTCGACTTGGCGGGAGACCTAATCGGAGAAGATGGATACGGCTCAATTAATCCAGATAATTTTGTGAAAGTTGACGGCAAGAATCTCCCCGACGCTTATGTTTCACTTTTTGATAAAAGTGAGTACGCAAGTATCGGCTTGTAACTCCTTATTTATCTAATGGGAATTACCAGCACAATCCACGCCAGCGGAATTGCGGAAGTTGTCATGGATTGCCCTCCTGTCAATGCCCTGACTGTGGCGCAATGGTTTGAAGTTGCCGAATCAGTGACTGCAATGGGTAAAAATCAAGCCGTGCGAGTAGTGGTGTTACGCGCAGAGGGCAAAGGTTTTAATGCCGGAGTCGACATTAAGGAGATGCAAAACTCCCAGGGATTCGATGCATTGATTGGCGCCAACAAGGGTTGCTATGCCGCTTTTTCGGCGGTGTACGACTGTCCAGTGCCAGTGATTAGTGCAGTGAACGGTTTTTGTGTTGGGGGTGGCATCGGCCTTGTTGGCAACTCAGACGTCATTATTGCTAGTGAAGATGCATATTTTGGATTGCCAGAAGTTGACCGTGGTGCATTGGGTGCAGCCACACATCTGTCACGACTTGTTCCGCAGCACAAGATGCGTGCCATGGTCTATACCGCTGCAACAGCAACTGCGCAGGAGCTACATCATTTCGGGAGTGTGCTGTCTGTTGTCCCACGTGCAGAATTGCGCACCGAAGCAATGAAAGTTGCGACAAGCATTGCAGCTAAATCTCCCACCGTGATGCGGGCCGCTAAAGAAAGCCTCAATGGAATTGACTTGTGGGATGTCAAGCGGAGTTATCGATTTGAGCAAGGTTTCACATTCGAACTCAACTTGTCTGGTGTCAGTGACGAACTTCGTGAGGCATTTGTTGATAAGCGCGATGCCGATACCAATAAATAACAACGAAAGAACTCCCAAAAATGACCACAGACAAACGCACCACTCTTGACAACGCGGTTGCGACACTCGAAAGTGGAATGACTCTTGGCATCGGGGGGTGGGGGTCTCGCCGTAAGCCGATGTCTCTTGTTCGCTCTCTGCTGCGCTCAAATATCACGGACCTCACCGTCGTGTCATATGGCGGCCCTGATGTTGGATTACTTTGCGCGGCCGGGCGAGTCAAAAAACTTATTTACGGATTTGTGTCGCTTGATTCGATTGCTCTGGAGCCACACTTTCGTAGCGCGCGCCAAAACGCAACAGTGGCAGAGTGCGTGGAATATGACGAAGGAATGCTGCAGTGGGCGCTCTACGCCGGCTCACTGAGGCTTCCTTTTCTGCCGACACGAGCCGGTTTGGGAAGTGGCGTTGTCGATGTCAATCCATCACTGAAAACAGTGGTGTCTCCCTACGCAGACGCCGAAGAACTTCTTGCCGTACCTGCGATTCGTCTTGATGCTGCATTCGTGCATCTGAATCGCAGCGACATACGTGGCAATGCGCAGTTCCTGGGTCCGGATCTGTATTTTGACGACTTATTCTTGGGTGCGTGTGAACCTGGACGACGCTTTTTGAGCTGTGAAAAAATCGTGACTACCGAGCAAATGTTGGAAGAAGCGTCATTTCACACACTACGAATTAATCGCTCGATGGTAGACGGCGTGATCGAATCGCCCAATGGTGCTCACTTTACTCTTTGCACACCTGACTACGAACGTGATGAAAAATTTCAGGCGGCATATGTCAAGGCTGCTGGTGACAAGACAGAGTGGGATGCATTTCAAAATCGATTTCTTAGAGGCACAGAAGCCGACTACCAAAATGCGGTTTCGCAATGGCATAAGGAGATCGCTTCATGAGCACCGACATCACACTTGCTGACATTGTTGTTATTGCTGCTGCAGAAGCTTTTCGTGGTGATGGCGAAATCTTTGCCAGCGGTATGGGGACAATTCCGATGCTCGGAGCCCGACTTGCTCGAGCAACCTTTGAACCAGATTTACTCGTCAGCGACGGTGAAGCATTTTTTATTGGCAATGACTTGCCTCTCGGCAGCTCTGACAAAGTGATTGAGGGCTGGATCCCATTTCGCAGCGTGTTCGACACCGCTTGGGGTGGTCGCCGACATGTGATGATGGGTGCAAGCCAGATAGATCGATTTGGAAATTCCAATATCGCCAACATTGGACCGTGGAAACAACCAAAAGTACAACTCCTCGGAGTACGAGGCGGACCCGGCAACACCATCAGCCATGCGACAAGTTTTTTTATTCCTAAACATTCCACCAAAGTCTTTGTCGAAAAAGTGGACATGGTAAGCGGTCTTGGATATGACCGTGCTGCACAACTTGGAGACATCGTAAAAAGCCACCATCGCCTTCAGCGAATTATCACAAACCTCGCAGTGCTTGACTTCGAAACCGCTTCACATACCATGCGCCTGCTGAGTGTTCATCCAGGAGTTTCGGTCGATGACATCGTGGCCAACACTGGCTTTGTGCTTGATATCGGCTCCGATGTACCTATCTCGCGCGCGCCAAATGAATCAGAACTTGCAACTCTTAATCGATTAGATCCGCGTGGCCTTCGACATCGCGAAGTGGCTTAACGTTGCACGCATCCTTGCACACTAAGTTTTGTCAACTCGTCGGGGTAGATGTTCCGATCGTGCAAACTGGAATGGGTTGGGTTGCGGGTGCTCGCTTGGTGTCGGCTACTGCTAATTCGGGAGCACTGGGGATACTGGCAAGTGCCACCATGGACATTGATGAATTGCGCACTGCAGTTGCGCAGGTGAAGCAACGAACGACGCGCACCTTCGGTGTCAACCTGCGCGCAGACTCTGCCGATATTGACGAGCGCATTGATTTGTTAATCGAACAAAATATTCGGGTCGCATCATTTGCCCAAGCACCACAGCAACGACTCATTAAACGCCTACAGGCGGCAGGCGTGTTGGTGATTCCGTCAATTGGGGCTCGACGTCATGCAGAAAAAGTTCTGGAATGGGGCGTCGATGCTGTACTTGTGCAGGGTGGGGAAGGCGGCGGGCATACGGGTTCTATTCCAACCTCAATTTTGTTGCCTGATGTCGTAGATGCAGTGGCTGGTCGCGTACCAGTCATCGCGGCAGGTGGATTTTTTAGTGGACAAGGCCTCGTTGCTGCACTCGCATACGGCGCAGATGCCGTTGCTATGGGTACACGGTTCTTGTTAACAAGTGACTCCACTGTTCCGGACTCGATAAAGCAGTATTACCTCACTAAAAATACTCAAGGAACTGTCGTCACGACAGAAGTGGACGGTGTACCGCACCGAGTATTGCGTACTGAACTTGTGGACCATCTCGAGAGCGCTGGTGGGCGTGTGACCGCACTGCCACGTGCTGCAATAAATGCTTTGAAGTTTCGCAAACTAACTGGCGCAAAACTGACTGACATGTTGCGTGAAGGTCTTGCAATGCGTAAGTCAATGGAACTCACCTATACACAAATGCTGATGGCTGCTAATACTCCGATGCTGCTAAAGGCATCACTCGTAGATGGCAAAATCGAATCGGGAGTGATGGCGAGCGGACAAGTTGTTGGATTGATTAATGACTTACCAACATGTGCAGAGCTCATTGCGCGCATTATTGATGAAGCCGAAACAACACTCAAGATGCTTGGAGCGTAGTCATCGCACAAATTGATTTTGTTCCACGGATTGATGATTCGATTTACGGCATCGCCCAACAGGTTTCACCTCTTATTCGTCGAGTAATTGCTGAGAACCCATCCAAGTTCACTTATCGCGGAACCGGAACATACATCGTTGGTCACGACGCTGTGGCAGTAATTGATCCGGGTCCAATGCTGGACTCGCATCGCGAGGCACTTCAGCGCTCGCTTGCCGGCGACAAAGTGGTTGCGATCGTGGTCACTCATTGTCATTCCGATCATTCGCCACTTGCCCAATGGTTGCACGAGACTACGGGTGCTCCGACTTTTGCCATTGGGCCACACTCCGACAGCGTTATTGCCGATGATGGAGACGATACCGACAACGACACTGACGTCGACACTAACGATGCAATCGATCGCAACTTTGTGCCAACAAACGCGGTCACTGACGGTGAGTCAATTATTGACACCGGAGAGTTCAAACTCACCGCGGTGAGTACACCTGGGCATACGTCGAACCATATGTGCGTGGCACTTCATGAAGAGCGAGCGCTGTTTACCGGTGATCATGTGATGGGCTGGAGCACCACCGTGGTTTCTCCGCCGGACGGTGACATGCGTGCGTACATCGAGTCATTGCGCAAAGTACAACAGCGCGGCGATGATACGTTGTGGCCAACCCATGGCGGTCCTGTTACCAACCCGCAGGCCTATCTTGCCCAGTATTTGCAGCATCGTCTAAATCGTGAAGCACAAATTCTGCAATGTGTTACCGATGGGGCGAACAATATTGCCGAAATGGTGGGGCTCTTGTATGCCGACGTACCTGCCGAATTACACAAGGCCGCCGGCCGTAGTGTGCTTTCGCATTTGATCAAACTCGTTGATGATGGTCGAGTGGTCGTGACCGATCGAGCTGTGCCGAGTCGCAGTGCCAACTTCGCGTTGCGTGCTGCAATACCTCGCGATGTAAATTCTTAGTCGCGGACATCCTGTAAAAACCATTCGGTCGGTATCTCTCGACCGATGCCATTTGCCTTGGCGGCTTCATAGACCGCGCCGGCTACGGCCCAGAACTGATTGCCCTGTAGGTTGCCGCGCTCGGAATAGGTGATCTGGTCCTTACTACTGCGGCCGCTGTTGATGCCGCCGATGATATCTGCGAATGTGACCATGCGGTCTGGCGCAATAGTGCCGTGACCTCGCTTGCCCGGCCGAATCATCTTGGATTTGGATGACTCGGGCTCGGCCGCATATGTCCAATACTCGTCATCAATACCAAAGTCTGGCAAACCCCAAGGCGCCGGCGCAGTGCCGAAGCGCATATATACGTCTAATCGACCGACTGTCGCATCGTCGGGCCGCCCGCCAGCACCGATATTCACCACATGAGCACCCTTCTCGAGCAGCGCGCCATTGAGCACGGGGACAGCCGAATCGGTTACGCCGGCAACGATATGCGCGCCCTTGTAGATATCTTCTGGTCGCTCGCAGACCTGCACCTCAAGTCCATACAATTCGCGCATCTCTTTACCGAAAGCTTCACGGTTGGCTTTTGTTGGACTGAACACCTGCAACTTCTTTAGGTTGGGTCGCACATGCATAAAGGCCGCCATATGGGTGCGTGCCATTCCGCCCGACCCGAGCATGCCGACAACAGTCGAATCCTCGCGCGCCATGTACTTCGTTCCGATGCCGCTATCGGCGCCGACGCGCGTGAGTTGCAGCACACCGTCGTTGATGAAAGCGAGCGGTTCGCCGTTCTCGGTCGATGTAAGGAAGATGAGTCCGCAATAGAGTCCTGGCTTGGTGCAGTATTTTTCCTGCGTCGTGACGCCGTTGGAGCTTTCCTCATAAACGACATCGGATTTCATGCGAATCGCAAAGTAGCCACTCATGGAGCCGCCTTCCATGCTGCCCCAGCGATAAATCTTGTTGGGATCCGACGTAGGGATCTGGATATCGATGCGCGGCCGACAGACGGCCTCTTTTACGACGAGCTGTTTGTAGGCGGCCTCCAAGGCGTCGATGGCCATGCCCATCGTGAGCAACTTGGACACATCATCGTTATTAATAATCAGCGTCATTGGTATCTCCTAATTTTTGGAATATTTAACTACTAGATTCTGGTTCCACCAGAGTTAAGTTAGGCCGTTAACACTGGAAAGCGTGATGAGCTTATTGCAATCACAAAGCCGATTGACTTAGCTGCTTATTAAAGTGCCGCAAGGGTGGCATGAGTAGAAGTCCTAGCGCAGCGATGACACCGCTCACTGCGAATGCGGTGCTGATTGATGCAGTAGCAAGAACCAATCCCATAACTATTGGCGCTAAAAATTTGCCAACGTTTCGTGACATTGCCACAATTCCACTGAACGTGCCCCTTAAATGATTTGGTACTGCAATTGACACGTATGAGTTTTGTACAGTTCCAAATAATCCATCCGCAATTCCGAATACAGAGACGGCGATGAGAATGGCAACAACATTGCCGGTTATCGAAAGCGCTATCAGAGACAAGGACAGAAACACCAGTGTCGAGACGGAAATTGCAAACGGTGAAAGATACTTACTCACCTTGCCTACTGAAAGTGCTCCAAAAATCCCTACGAAGGAGGAGAGCGCAAGAGCAAATCCTGCGAAAACCGTTGAAAAACCTCGTTGGTTGACCAACATAATTCCAAGGCTCGAGAGCGGTACAAACTTAATAAAGAATCGAAAAAACCCCCCGAAGATAATTGAGATGAGGGGAAGATTGCCGATGATTTTGAGTTTTTCACGAGCCTTATCTTGTTTGTCAGATCGGTAGTCCTCATCAAATCCAAGGAAGAAGACCACTGCTGCCACAGGAAGAGTAGTAATTCCAACAAGATATGGCGCATACCACGCTGCGGCGACAAGAAGGCCTCCGATAAGTGGATTGACCGTGTCTGCAACTTGTTGGGAGACGGATCTTAAACCCTGTCGTTTGAGAATTGATGAACCTTTCCCATGTTGCGCAACGAGGATGATGGAAAGGGGGAATATCCCCGCAAAAGCGGTTCCTTGAAGAACTCGGATGGCAAGAAAAAACGGCCACGAAAATCCGGCAAGTGGAGTGATCAGGCTTGAGAATCCGAAAACCAACAGGCAAAATCCATATGTTTTCATTCTCCCAACACGATCAGCAAGTTTTCCCAATGGAACCGCGAAGAGGATTCCAGGAAATAAATAAAAACTGATTGCCCACAATGTGTGGGAGTTACTCAGTTGAAAATGGTTCTGAAGATTTGGCAACCCAGGACCAACAGCCTGAACCCCTGCTACTGAAAAGGCACTACCTAGGTAAATCGAAGCTGTACCGAAACGTTCTTTAATTTGGTCCTTCATGAAGAAGGGTTTCCAAGACTGATGTCAATAGCAGTGAGGGCATAAATCTTTGCACACTCAATAAAGTCAGAAATTCGTATGTAACCCTCACCCTGTCCTGCAGCCTGGCCTCGGCTTGGGCCAAAAGTAAGAGATGCAATTCCTCTGCTGTTATAAACATTGGTATCTCGCCACATGCTTACTACGGCATCTTCTGCCGTGGCCGGCATATCTTGCGCTCGGATCGCTTTGTGGTTCTTGGCTATCAAATTACGAAGATGCTGAATATTTTCTCCCTTAGCCTCATGGCCAGATTTCTCCATGATTATCTCAATTTCGGGAGTTAAGTTGTGAGATGCAAACAACTCGCGTACTTCTTGAACGATGCCTGCTGTTGACTCGCCAGGAAGCGTTCTAATATCGGCATAAAGCGCACAGAAAGTGGATGATCGATTAGGGCGCCAGGGGATTCCACCCCGAATTGCCCCTATTTGTGCTTTTGGCCTCATCGTGCCACAGTCGGTCTCGACTGTTCTTCTGCGCTCAAACTCAATAGCCCAGTCTTCAAAGACGCCGACCGCAATTGCTGCACGAACAAGCGCATTAGGGCTTTCTAGTGGACTCTTCCCACGCAAAAGTCGAGGTGTGTACATGTTCTTTCCGCGGAAAATAATTTTCAAGTACATCGCACCAGTCTGAATCCAGGATGCCGCGAAGTCTGTTGTTTCTGCGATAACTGCGTAATCCGCACGGTAGCCATGATCTGTCAAAAACGAAGTGCCAAACCCTTTGCCGACATATTTCGACCCTTGAAACTCGTCGACTGGTGCGGCGCCAGTCTCACCAGGAGATGAAATAACGATGATCTGTCCGGCAAGTTTGATTTTTGACCTATGAATAGCTCTTGCCATCACCATTTGCATTGCCATACATCCACGATCGTTTTGAACAGTATGACCATAAATATTGTCGCCATCCCTACGAGCGCCTACGTCATTAGGGTTTGCTGTGTTCATGAGGTTGTCAAATTCTGGACCGCTTGCTTCTGTGTCTAGATGAGCGTTAAAAATGACTTTTTTGCCGCCCCGATTTTCCCCAACAAGTCCAACGGTCGCTGCTCGGTCGGTGGTAATTGGTACATAATTAGCGACCATTCCGTTTTCTTTGTACCAGTCATGAACAACTCTCGCCAAGATTGCTTCACTCCCGAAAGGGGAGTTGGTGTTACCCAGTCGCAGCATGAGTTCTGCGAGATCCTCGTATGAGTTTTCAATATCTTTCAGAATTCCTTCAGTTGTGCTCATGGTTATCTTCTTTCTTGATAATTAAGCGACTGTTAATAGATCAGCTTTTGTGATTGGTTGATTGAATTCATTTTCTCGAGTGATGAGAACGTCAATGACGATTTTTCGAATAGCTCTTCCGCTTTTGCCAACTAGCCGCTTGGACACTTCCTCAAGATCACTATCGGTCAAGTTGTGTGAAACTGTTTCCAGCGAATCCTTAAGAATTATTGAAATGATTTGAGCATCGGGTAAAGGTATTTCTAAGGAAATATCGCACCGGTCTAAGAATGCGTCGTCAATCAACGACTCAAAGTTGGACGTAGCAAGGACTACAACATTGGAGACTTCATTCATTAAGAAGTCGAGACCTCTCAAGGATGCTTCAGTTGCGCGGGAGACGTCAATTGGATCTCTGCCGGAACTGGTTTTGTTTCTATCAGTTGCGAGCGAGTCAACTTCATCAATCAATACGACGATAGGCATTCCTCGTCGCGCCAATTCCGGAATTGCTTTTTCAAGCAAGTCGGACGTATTGCGTTGTGATTCGCCCAACATTTCACTTGGAATTGCATGGGTATTCACTTCTGCGAAGATCAGTCCATTAGGAAAATGCTTCTTAGCAACTTCGACCGCAGCGCCTTTAATCAGCGTCGATTTCCCCGTTCCTGGTGCTCCGTAAACCAGCCCAATTCGATGTAAAGGTAGTGAAATATTGATTTCACTAAAATCCTTAAGTAGAGCAAGCTCGATGTATCGCATCAGCCGATGCTTGACGTCTTGAGGGACAATTATTTTTGGCCAGTATTGATCCCACCTCGGTCTTGGTACGACATGCCATTTAAGGTACCCATAGCGATCATCGCGTGGATCGTGGCTGTGATTAGACATTAGATTTCCTTGTCGTTTAGATTATTCAGGTCGACCTTGATTTGTGTCTGGCCAAATAACCTGAGAAACATCTGGTGCATCCAATTTTGGTAGCTCTTCGAATATGTTCATCGGTTGCAACATTGCTGCCATTGCAAAATACAGTGAGTCGAAGTTGTGAATTCGAATAATTGCTGCAATGTTTTCCGAGGACGCATTGAAGTGCTGATGCCATGCCCAATGGTCAACAATGACGAGATCTCCTACAGTCCAAGTCACTTTCTCATCGTTCATGATTGTGTATCCGTCGCCTGCGATGCAATACAACCAAGCCTCACCGCCGTGGCGATGCCGAGATTGGTAGAGACTTGGAGCGAGTTGATGGATTACCGCAGTGAGGCCGCCCGTGGCGTGACCGAGAGTTGAGTCAATGAGGAAACCACTTCTACCTCCACGTGGAGTTACCCGGAAGCGAATATCGTCGTAAGCGGTAAGCACTCTGCTCTTCGACATTGCATCTTGTTTGGCATAGTTTCTAGCCAGTCTGTTTGAGTATGAATCTCCAAGATCAAGCCCTTGACTCATAGTCCAACGGGGGGGAAGCTTTTCGAATGGGGTATCACCAGCATCCTCAATAAACGACAGACCAAGTAGTTCTGCAAGAGGCTGCACGCTAAAACTTGTAAATGTCCCAGGCTTGGTTCCGGTGCATGAGTGACGGTGCCAGCTTCCACCAGGCAGATAAATGGTGTCCCATGATCTCCATTCATAACGCTTTCCGTCAACCTCGGTCCAACCCTGTCCACCTGTAACAAAGATGAATGCATCCCATGAATGTCTATGGACGGTTGTAGTTGCCCCTGGTGCAATTTCGTGCATAACGGCGTCTAAGTTGAGGCTAGGAACATTTCCGTCGGCACTGACCATGACGCCACTCTTCATGTTGCGCGGGGTATCCACCATGACCACATCTGGTTTGCGCACGATAGTGCGTTGGAGTTTTTCCCAATGGGCCAGGTATTCCTTACGGCGCATCTTTTGGACCTCATAATGGGTCACATTTGTCTTGGTTTCTGACACCTTGTTTCTCCTTCGAATGAGTGGAAATCTCTATTTGACATCTTTCACATCGCACCCTACACTCTGTATACAGGAATAAACAAATGGGGCATAAGTGGTTTGTTTCTGGAGAGCAACTAATAATTATTCATTCAAAAATCAACTTGGGGGAACATGAAAAAGTCTATGAAATCTAAGTTTGGCCGTTCTTTGGTCGGACTTGCTGCAGTAAGCGCTATGGCGTTGTCAGCCTGTTCGTCAAGCGACACAACAAGTGATACAGTGGTGGACACAACGATTGAGCCAGAATTTGCTCTAGCGGGTGGTGTCGAGTGGGTCATCCCATACAAGACCGGTGGTGGCTTCGATGCTTACTCACGCGGAATGTCCGATGCACTTTCCGCATCTGGAGCAATTTCCGAAGAAGTAACGCCGATCAACATTGATCCGTTCGTAAAGGGTGTTTCGACACTATTCAACAGAAAACCAGACGGCCAGACGGTAGGCATCTTGCCAATGCCAGCTGCTGCCGCTCAGGAAATCGCATTTCCTGACATTGCAAAGTGGAAGACAGACCAATTTACGATTCTTGGTTCGATTGAGGAAAACGGCTATGTCGTTTACGTCTCAAGCAAGTCCGATTACAAATCAGTAGCAGACCTTCAGGCCGCAACTGATCTGAGGACGATCACCGTAGAAAAAGGTTCGTCTTCAGCAATTGCCAACGTAGTTTCAACTGAGGCACTCGGATTGAAGTCGACTATCACTTTCGGTGTCGCAAGTTCTGAAGAAGCAGTGCTTGCCCTCATCCGTGGTGATGTTGATTACATCGTGTACGGAACTTCAGATCTCGTGGGATTCATTGAATCAGGCGACATCACACCGATTCTGTTCCTCGGTACTCCAGATCAGCGTCCAGCAGAGTTGGAGTGGTTGGCAGCAGTGCCGACTGCAACCGAAGCTGGTTACCCAGACCTCGAGGGTGTAGTAACTGAAATGCGTTTGGTTGTTGGACCTCCAGGAATGACACCAAAGATGGTTGCATTCTGGGAAACAGCGATTGCAACAACTTTGGCTTCAGCCGAGTTGAAGGCATGGTCGACTGAGGCAGAGCGTCCGCTCGTACCTCGTTCAGCTGCTGAGGCAAAAGAACTGTTTGGGAAACAAGCTGCTCAGATGCAGATTTTGATCCCGGCTCTTATTGCTAAGGGTTTGATTTCATAAATTTAAATCAATAGAGGTGTTGATGTGGCCGCATTCTGCGGTCACATCAACACCTTCTTCCTTTGTATGTGCGCAATAAGTTTTTGTAGAGAGTTGGGGCCATGGGTCTAACTGAAGCATTTTTTAGTTCTTGGGAAATAATGTTCACGTGGTCCGCATTGATGTTCTTTGCCATAGGAATGGCAAATGGCATGTTCACCGGCTTCATTCCCGGGTTGAGCGGAGCGGTAGGAATTGCACTCATGATTCCACTTGTTGGTGGAATTGGTGCTGAAAAAGCAATTATTCTCTTCTGTGCAGCGCTTGCAGGACAATCTTTTGCAGGCTCGATTTCGGCAATCTTGCTCAATACTCCTGGTGCTACGCCAAATGCGGCAACAATGCTAGATGGTTATCCAATGACCCTGCAGGGCAAAGGTGGCATGGCGCTTGGTATCTCTGCGTGCGCATCGGCAATG
Organism: Ilumatobacteraceae bacterium; assembly: GCA_044339005.1. Lineage (GTDB taxonomy): Bacteria > Actinomycetota > Acidimicrobiia > Acidimicrobiales > Ilumatobacteraceae > UBA3006. Next base: position 3,679 of record JBIIWI010000103.1, on the reverse strand, counting down.
GGCGGGTTCATTGGAACCCTCATTATTGTCATCTTGCTTCCATTTGTTCGCGCAATTGTTCTTGCGTTTTCATTTCCCGAACTCGCACTGCTCATGTTGGTGGGTCTCTCCACTGTTGCAGTTATTTCCAAAGGGGCAATTCTTAAGGGGTACATAGCAGGACTCATTGGACTTGGATTTTCGTTTATTGGTTTCAGTCCAGTCACGGGCGAGCTTCGCCTCGTTTTTAATAATCCAGAGTTGTTGAATGGTGTTGACGTAACTAGCGCTCTTGTTGGGCTCTTCGCGATTACCGAAGCTATTCAGCTGATTACAGCGAAACGCAATCGAAAAAGTTTGGTTGCCGCAGTAATCCCGTTCTCACAAGTAATGAGTGGCGTGAAGTATGTGTTTACAAGACCATGGCTTCTGATTAAGAGTTCGTCAATTGGAACCATGATTGGCGTTGTCCCTGCCATGGGCGGAACAGTTGCCGCATTTATGGCCTACTTTGCAGCACGCAGCTCCAGCAAAGACCCCGATTCTTTTGGTAAGGGTAATCCGGATGGAGTTCTTGCCCCCGAAGCTTCGAATGATGCAAAAGAGTCTGGTTCGGCGCTTCCGAGTATGGCTTTTGGTATCCCTGGTAGTTCTGAATGGGCAATCGTTCTTGGCGCACTGGTGATGCAAGGCGTGACGCCTGGTCCAATGTTGATCAAAGAGCAGCCAATATTGATGTGGTTGGCAATCGTTACATTGGCACTCGCAAGTATTATTTCAAGCTCTATCGGCTTGGCGCTTTCGCCGCTTGTTACCAAAGTAACGAAATTACGCCCATCGCTACTTGGTGTGTCGATCGCCGCACTGGCTCTCGCTGGAACATACAGCCTCAACGGCAAAATTGTCGATCTTGTCTGGGCTGTTGTGTTCGGTGTGCTCGGTTACTTCATGTCGCGGTCGGGCTATCCAAGCGTGCCACTCATTCTCGGATTGTTATTAGGAAAAGGTTTTGAAACAAACTTCAATCACACCGTGAGCATTATGGACGGCGGTATAAGTTCATTTGTCACTCGACCAATCTCAATCGTTTTGCTGATCGCTTGTGTACTCATTATTGGCGCAGGTTTTAGGAAAAAGAAGAGTAAGTGGGTCCCCGAAGAAGAAGGCGAAGTCGAAGTTGGTCAAAGCTTTATCGGCTTAAGCCTCGAAGACAAGTTGTTTGCAATGTTTGTGGTCATGTTCGGTGGACTACTTGTTGTGACGAGTTTCCAGTTAGACATGTTTGCCGCAAAGATCTTTCCGCTGATAGTTGGATTCGTAATGCTCGCAATCGTGAGCGCATATTTGGTGATTAGGAGTTCTCCGTCTCTCGCTGTTCGATTTGAGGGTTTGGCTGGAAATTCCAGGATGATTCTGTTTAATGCTGAAGAAAAGAGCTTTACTGTCTTCGGGGTGAATCCAGAATTTGTAGTACTTATCAGCTTTATTGCGTACTTATTTGCAACCGTGCTCGTAGGACCAGGAATCGCCATGGTTTTGTTGGGGGCTTTCCTGCAGCTGATCGTTGTGCGAGATACCTGGAAGCGCACATTGATCACTCTGGTTGCTGTCTACGGAACGCTGTGGTTTAGCTTTATCTATCTCTTAGACATAAGACTCGGGTACGGACTTCTTCCTCTGTAAAGCAAGTAACGCAAGTTGTGTTATCGGAGAGAAGTGAGAAATCGTTCTCGGATGAGTTCTTTCTTGAGATCTCGTCCGATAATTGTTAGTGAACTCTTCTTGGGGTGATCGGCAGGCCACATGCCTTCAGAGTCACTTGAGAAGAGTTGCTGAACGCACTGGAAGACGTATCTTTCTGGCTCTGGTCCAACGCAGATAACGCCCTTCATTCGGTAAATAGTCATATCTGGATCAGTGAGTAACCACCGAAGCCAGATATTGAGGGCATCGATATTAAAAAGTCCTTCTGCTTGGATGCCAATTGACTGTGTGTGCGCAAGGTGGTCGTGGAATTCATTTTCTAAAAAGTTTGGATCAGATTTAAGTGCCACATCCAAGTCAAATGCACCCAAATCAAAGATCTCATTCATTTCGATTGCGCACTGATCTGTAGGAATAATCGATGCAACTTGGTTAATACCCCTAATTCGATCTGTCACATCAACGATCGTTTCCTTGGGGACCATTGAAACCTTATTCAAGATCAGCTTGTCGGCGAATGCAATTTGCTTCACTCCCAACTCGGCCAATTCTGGTGTGAGTTTTCCGGCGAGTAGATCTAGAACGTGATGGGCGTCAATCACCGTGACAACACTGTCTAGTTGGAAGAGGCTGAGCATGCGTTCATCTGCCAAAAATGTTTGCGCTACTGGCGCTGGATCTGCAAGACCTGTTGTTTCGATTAGCAGATAATCAAATTTTTTGTCCCGCGCAAGTAGTTTGTCAATTGCTACAACCAAGTCACCCCGGATTGAGCAACAAATACAACCATTCGACAGCTCAATCACGTCATCGTCCGATGCGACAATGAGGGCATGATCAATGCCAATTTCCCCAAATTCGTTAACAAGGACAGCAACTTCCTTGCCATGAGGGGCGGTGAGAAGGTTGTTGAGAAGTGTCGTTTTACCAGCCCCAAGGAATCCGGCAATGATTGTTACCGGAACTCGGCTAGATGATTCTTTCATTGGATGGATGGCTCACTTCCTAAAATTGTCGCGAATACCTAAATATCATATGGCTTTTTAATGTTTTGAGCCATGGTTGATGAGTGTGAATTGCGGCTATGAGACTAAGTTCGTCTGTATGGGTGAATCAAAGAGTTCGTCGTTAAATACGGGTAATTTTGCGCTGACCAACCTGCGTGTGCTTGTCACCGGCGGTGGGTCGGGTATTGGTAAAGCGATTGCCGATGGAATGAAGAATGCTGGTGCAACAGTCGTCGTTTGCGATGTCAATGACTCAACAAAACCCAACTACATCTGCGATGTGTCCTTGACGAGCGACGTGGAAGCAATGTTTGCGGCAATCGAACGCGATCTCGGCGGTCTGGATGTTTTGGTTAACAACGTTGGCGTTCCAGGGCCAACAGCTCGAGTTGACCAAATGGACCCAGATGCATACGACGAGTGTGTGCGTATCAACCTAGGTGGCACATTTCGTTGCACCCATGTCGCCGTACCGTTGTTACTGAAGTCCAAAGGTTCAATCATCAACATTTCTACAACTGCTGGGATATTTGGCTATCCACTTCGCTCGCCGTACGTTGCAGCAAAGTGGGGAATCATCGGCCTCACCAAAACTTGGGCCATGGAATTGGGGGAGTTTGGTGTGCGTGTTAACGCAATTTGCCCGGGCTCGGTGAGCGGCCCACGTATGGATGGCGTGATTGAGAGAGAAGCACTGGCAACCGGGGTTCCGGCCAGCGACATTCGCACTGGATATGAAAAGCAGGTCTCTCTACAGTCGTTCATTGAGGCAAGTGATATCGCGGCTTCGGCAGTCTTTTTGAGTTCTCCGGCAGCAAGATTTATCACTGGCCAAGTGCTTCCAGTGGACGGTAATACCGAAACTATGCGGGCCTAGTTCCGATAGATTGACGGCTGAAATAAGTCCATGTAAATGGGGCTATAGCTCAATTGGTAGAGCGCTTGCATGGCATGCAAGAGGTCAGGGGTTCAATTGGTCTTGTTGCTTC
>JBIIWI010000017.1:0-23225 GCA_044339005.1 Ilumatobacteraceae bacterium | reverse complement strand
AAGCTTGGCTGCTTTGTCGAGACTGCGCACGGTGCCGAACACTCTGTAACCCTGCTGGGCTAGGTAAATGGCGGTGGCTCGACCAATGCCGGAGTTGGCTCCTGTGACGACCGCGACTTGCTGAGATGGAGTTGTTTGGTGTGTGCTCATGCGCTCAGCATATTGCGTATTTCCAGTGAGAATTTCTTCGCTGTGCATGTGCAGAAGGCAAGCAAGTAACCTCCGCGCATGGCTCATGCGCACACACAACCAGCAAATCTTCCCAACACCATCGGCACACTTCGGGCGTCGGGGTGGCAATCTTTGCCAGTCAAAGAAGAGCTTCGACGCAATGCAGTTAAACGCATTGCCGCCGGTCTTCCGTTGTTCGAAGGCGTGCTTGGTTATGAAGACACAGTGATGCCGCAACTCGAAAATGCATTGCTCGCAGGACACGATGTCATTTTTCTTGGAGAGCGTGGTCAGGCGAAGACGCGCATTATTCGCTCACTCACCGGTTTGCTGGATGAGTGGATGCCAATTATCGCGGGTAGCGAGATCAACGATGATCCATATAACGCTGTGTCACGACACGCACGCGAGTTGGTCGCTACACACGGTGAAGACACACCCATTGCGTGGGTGCATTCAAGTGATCGATACGGTGAAAAACTCGCAACTCCAGACACATCTGTTTCGGATCTCATTGGCGAAGTTGACCCAATCAAGGTTGCTGAAGGTCGTTATTTGTCGGACGAATTGACAATTCATTACGGCCTTGTGCCACGAACCAACCGTGGCATTTTTGCGATCAACGAATTGCCCGACTTGGCCGAGCGAATTCAGGTTGGTCTTCTCAACGTGCTCGAAGAGCGCGATGTGCAGATTCGTGGTTACAAAATTCGATTGCCGCTCGACGTCATGCTCGTGGCTTCTGCGAACCCCGAGGACTACACAAATCGTGGCCGCATGATCACACCGCTCAAAGATCGTTTTGGCAGTCAGATTCGCACGCATTATCCACTCGAAGTTGCAACCGAAATGGACATTGTGCGTCAGGAAGCGAGATCTTCATCTATTGGCGATGTGAATGTTCAATGGCCAGAGTTCATGGAAGAGATCATCACGACAATCAGTCATGTTGCGAGATCGAGTTCGCAGGTCAATCAACGCAGCGGTGTGAGTGTGCGTTTGTCGGTCAGCAATTACGAGACTCTGGCCGCTAATGCAATGCGTCGCGCACTTCGCGTTGGGGAAACGGATGTTGCACCGCGGGTCAGCGATCTTGCGGCACTTGCTGCTTCGACATCGGGAAAAATTGAAATTGAAAGTATGGAAGAGGGACGTGAGTCTCAGATTCTTGAAAATTTTGTAAAGGCTGCTGTCTTGCAAGTGTTCAAGAAACGAGTTTCATCCGCAAGAATTGGTGAAGTAATTGCGTTGTTCGAGGGTGGCGTGATTGCTCATGTCGGAGAAGACATCGCATCCGCTCAATACGTTGAACTCTTCAATCAAGTTCCACCACTTCGCGAGCTTGTTGTAGCAGCAGTTGGCAACACAGATTCTGTTGCTCAAATTGCGAGCGGGGTCGAGTTCGTGTTGGAGGGATTACACCTTTCGAAGCGCCTCAATAAAGATGAATCGGGTTCGCGCGCTACATATCGCTCACGTACGTAATTTTCGGAGGCGAACGCTTAGAAAGTTAGGTCTAATGAACGAAGTGCGAATTCGTTAGCCAACAAACGGCGAACGAGTCCAAAAATCGTTGATGTCGTAACGTCCGTCAATCATTGGTTCACCTGCAAGTGACACAACCTCTATCGGTTTGGAAAAACCTGGCAAATTGACTGCTGCATGCGGTACGGCAAATACGCCGACTGGCAAATTTGTGGCTTGGTCTGCCGGGATCAACGTGCCAATGCCAACAGCTGCATCACAGAGACGTGCTGCCAGGTTTGGTGCGTAGCCGATGTAGTCCTGGCCTTCAAACAACATGGTGTCGCCGGTTGCGATACCAATGCGCAAAGAAAGTGGCGCACATGCGGTCACTGCATGGCGCTGCAACTCGAGTGCAAACGTGATGCCATCAAGAGCCTCTACCGCGACAGCCATGAGCCCGTCACCCAAGTACTTGTCGATGCGCACGCCCTGGTGCGAGCCAACAGCTCGTGCAACTCCGCGAAATTGGGTGAGCAATTGCGCCGCTGCGCCGTCGCCAAAACTCTCGGTGTAATTAGTGAACCCTGAGAGGTCAACGAAAATGAACGTTCTTCCGAAGCGCATATTGAGCCTCAGCCTAGAGGTGTGACCAATGTCTTGCTACAGCGTTTAGCACTAATGTTCTGCCATGCCTTCGAAGTTCACCTATTCGCGTTGGGACGGCTCACAACGAGGGTTTGATCTTGATGCAGAGGGACTCTTGGGTGAACTCGCTGACGATTTGTTGTACCACGGCGATGTCAACAGCGCGTTGCGCAAGCTGATGCAAGATGGAATGCGCGACATGAACGGCGACCGCATTGCTGGAATGCGCGAAATGATGCAACGACTACGCGAAAAGCGCGAGTCAATTCAGGAGCGCGGAGATCTTGGCGGCGTGTTCTCTGAGATCGCAGACGAACTGAATGATGTCGTAGACGAAGAGCGTCACGCAATCGAGAATTACACAACTGAAGCAAAGAACTCTGGCGATCAGCGTCGTGCAGAAATGGCAGACCAGTCAGCGATGGAACGTAATTTTCGTCTTGACATGTTGCCCGCAGACTTGGCAGGCAAGATTGCCGAACTTCAGCACTACGACTTTCAATCAAAACAAGCTCAACAGCGCTTTGAGCAATTAATCGAAAAACTTCGTGAGCAATTAATGCAGCAGCATCTCGACCAAATGTCGGGTGAGATGCAAAAACTCACGCCGGCTGACATGCAACGAATGAAAGACATGATGTCGGAATTGAACGCAATGCTTAAGCGTCGCCAGCAGGGCGAGGATCCGAAGTTTGAAGACTTCATGAAAAATTTCGGCGACTTCTTTCCTGAGAATCCAGAAACGCTCGATGAGCTACTTGAGATCATGGCGCAACGCATGGCTGCCGCTCAGGCGATGCTCAATTCGATGACTCCTGAGCAGCGTGCACAAATGCAGCAGCTCTCGGATCAACTGCTTGAAGACATGGACTTGCGCTGGCAGATGGATCAGCTTTCAAAGAATTTGCAGTCGATGTTTCCAGAAGCTGGCTGGCAAAAAAGTTATGAGTTTTCGGGTCAAGACCCTCTGGGCTTTGCCGAGGCGATGCAGTCAATGCAAGAACTATCCGAGCTGGATCAGCTCGAAAACCTCATGAAAAACGCTGCAAATCCGGCTGCTTTGGCCGAGGCAGACTTGGACAGAGTGCGAGATCTGCTCGGTGAGGACTCTGCAAAATCGCTCGAGAAGCTCTCGCAGTTAACCCAGATGATGAAGGACGCGGGACTCATCGACCAGTCTGACGGTCGCCTGCAACTCACTCCACGTGGCATCAGGCAGCTTGGTGCGAAGGCACTGCAAGATCTATTTGGCAACTTATCGAAAGACATGATTGGTCAACATCAGATCGACAAGATCGGAACTGGCCACGAACGCGCGAACGACACCAAGCCTTACGAGTTCGGTGACTCCTTTCGACTCGATCTTCACGGCACATTGCGCAACGCGTTGCGTCGCGGTGGACCAGGGTTGCCGATCAAACTTTCGCAAGATGATTTTGAGATCGAACGAATGGAACATTCAACGAGATCGTCGACAGTGTTGCTGCTCGACCTTTCGTTGTCGATGCCAATGCGCGACAATTTTTTGCCTGCCAAAAAGGTGGCCATGGCCCTCCACCACCTGATTTCATCGCAATTTCCAAGGGATTATTTGGGTGTTGTGGGGTTTGGCGCAACAGCCCGCGAGCTGGCCGCCGAGCGTATTCCTGAAGTCAGTTGGGACTTCTCGTATGGCACAAACATGCATCACGCATTCACCTTGGCGCGTAAATTGCTTGCACGCCAGACAGGCAATAAACAGATCATCATGATCACGGACGGTGAGCCAACAGCGCACGTGATGTCATCGGGCGAGATATTTTTTAATTATCCGCCAGTGCGTGAGACAGTTGAAATCACACTTCGTGAGGCATTGCGATGCACAAAAGAAGCAATTCGGATTAATACTTTTATGTTGGATGCCGACAATGGTTTGCGACATTTCATCGAACAATTGACCAAAATCAACGGTGGACGTGCGTTTTTTACATCTCCTGAAACCCTTGGTGACTATGTCTTAATTGATTATTTGGAACACAAACGCAACATTTCACGCGGACGATCGGCGAGTGCAACCTCACAGCGGTGATGATCGAATTTTGCGATCAAGTATCTGCGACCAATCAAACTGCTCTGAATATTTGCATTTTGGCTGTGAATTTGGCAGAATGACACAGTTGTAATTACCTCGATGTAGGCGCGTTCTCGCGACTACACCCGAGTCCATCAGAAGTTAACGGAGGCAAGTTACGTGGAAGACGAACAAATAGCGCTGAGCGCAGACCGAGCCTGGCAAGATCAAGCCAACTGCCTCGGCGTCGACCCAGACTTGTTCTTCCCAGAACGTGGAGCATCAACCCGCGAGGCCAAAGAGGTTTGTCGCGGTTGTGTAGTGCGCAACGACTGTCTCGAATACGCACTCGACAATGGCGAGAAGTTTGGTATCTGGGGCGGTTTGTCCGAGCGTGAGCGTCGTCGCTTGCGTCGTCAGCGCGCTCAATCAAGTCGCACTATCGCAACTGCGTAGTTAATTCGCGAGTTTGCGGTTTCGCGCAGCCATTGCTGACTCAATAGTTTTTTCAGCGCTTAAATCAAGTTCGTTCCATCTGCTTCGGGGTATCCCGGCGAGTGCGCGAGCAGGAACCAAACCAACTAATTCAGCGCGGTCAATTTGCGCATGTTGAGCAACAATGTCGTACACCTGCTGCGGACCAGTTACTGCGTAATCAATGAGGTTCATGCTTACTTGAGCGCTTTTGCCAACTTGTAGTCCAAGTGTGCGAACAGAATCACTGCGCAAAAGAGCCGAAATTTGCTTGGCTATTTCTAGCGTCGAGTCTTTCAGCCAGATGTTGTAGGCGATCAAGATCGGCCGTGCACCAACACATATTGCACCTGCTGTGGGGTGCGGCATAGCTGAGCCAAAGTCGGGGAGTAGGTCAACAAATGCGTGCTTACGAATGTAGGGCAGCGTGCGCTCTGGTCCGTATAAGAAACAGGGCACTCCAAGTTCCTCTGATGCAAAACGTGCAAATTCGTTGCGCGCATGAATGGCATCTTCAAATGTGCTTGGCTCAAGCGCAACAAACGGAACCACATCGATGATGCCAACTCGTGGGTGCACACCAGAGTGTGTGCTGATGTTGAACATGTTGAATGCTTCGCGCGCAAGTACTCGTGCCGAATCTGTACCAGCAAGAGTGAACACGCTGCGGTTGTGATCGGCATCGCTGTGCAGGTCGAGCAAGTCTGCGCCCAGCGCAGCAACTAATGCCGCAAGCTTGTCGGGGTCCCCACCCTCACTGATGTTGATGACGCATTCCAGCACCCCTTCTTCCTATCGGGCTGTTTGGAGTGGTTGCTATCTGCGGTGGTATATTGGGCGCATGGGAAGCATCGGTGGTCCAGAACTCATTATTGGTCTAATTATTGTCGCTTTGCTCTTTGGATCGCGTTTGCCAAAGCTTGCTCGCAACCTTGGGCAAGCAACAAACGAATTCAAAAAAGGCCAAGCAAGTGCTGCGAAGGACGACGCTCCAAAGAGCGATACTCCTCCGTCCAGCAACTAATTAGCTAGCACTTTTACTTTCAGGCCGGTTGTGTCGGCCAGCAGTGTGCGACGCTCCATGGCTGCATAAATATTTAGGTCGCCATCAAGTTTCTTTGATGTCGTGAAGGCAATTTTTAATTCGCCATCGCTGACACTCGTCGTGATCTTTTTGACACGACCATCCTGGGTTCGATCAAGTCCAACCGAAATGCGCAAGACACCTGCCAAGGCGCTGACAAGTTTCTGATCATCTTGCGGGAGCGCTGCAAATTCTGGATGGCCGAGTTTGGGCAGGCTCTTGCGGTGGTAGCGAGCGACTTGGGCGATGATCTCGATCTCGCGATCACTCAGACCAACGAGCTCTGAGTTGCGAATGACGTAATAGGAATGCAGGTGATGCTTGGAGTGCGAGATCACTACGCCAACGTTGGCGAGCAGTGCTGCCGCTTCCAGAAGCTTGCGATTCGCCTGCGCAATGCCAAGTACATCCCATACCTGGTCAAATAAATCGAGCGCGATACGGGCAACGTTTTGCGAGTGCTCTGGACGGTCATCACAGCGGTCGGCGAGCAGGCGCACACTGCGCATTGCGGCATCGGTATCACCTGCAGCTGGCCCAAGGCCGCGGCGCTGCAGGGTATCGAGAATTACGCCTTCGCGAAGCGCATAGTCGCTGTACATAAATGACTCAACGCCATACACCGATGAGATTCCTTCAAGAATGATTGCTCCAGCCAAGATGATTTCAGCACGACTTTTATCGAGCCCAAACTTTTCACGCCGTTCTTCAACCGTATTGACCGAACTCAGCATTGTCACTGTTTCAGCAATTTGTGCCTGAGTGAACTCGAAGCGATTGAGAGTCTTTGGTGCCGACTTATCCGACCTTTGTTGGATGAGGCGTGCAATGGTTTCTGCGGTGCCCGATGATGCAACGGCAACGTCAAAACCAAATTCGGTAACTTCGGTTTGTACAGCCATGAGTGTCGAACGCACATGAGAGCGGCAACTGCTCACCGCGCTTGGGTGCAGGGTTGCAGAGCTGAAGAATCGGTCGGTAAGTCGAACTGCGCCAAGTTTGAAACTGCGCGCAAGTAAAACTTCGTCGTCATTGCCGAGCACAATTTCCGTTGATCCACCGCCAATGTCGCACAACAGCATCGGCCGCTCATGTTCGCCAACACCATGCAACGCACCAAGATGAATGAGGCGGGCTTCTTCGACACCAGAGATGACTTCAATATGTATCTGCGCTTCTTTTTGGGCCCTGCGAATGAACTCAGAACGATTCTTGGCCTCGCGTACAGCACTCGTGGCAACAGCGCGAATTTCTGCATTGTGCGAGGCGGCAATTTTCTGCATCCGTACCAAACATGCAATACCCCGATCGATCGCATCGGCGGAAAGCTCGTTCATGTCGCCGGCACCGTGTCCGATGCGGACAGTCTCTTTTTCGGTCTCAACTACTTCAAACCCACCCTCGACCACTTTGGCGATCACGAGATGGAAACTATTTGTGCCTATGTCAAGCGCTGCGATTGTTGCGTTTTCGCTCACTGACACGCGGGTCAGTCTAGTAAAGGGCTAATTCTGGCGATATCGTTGACACCATGTCTGAAGCCCCAGTAGCAACCGAGCCATCCCGCGGCCACGCTCGCATCACCTATACCGGTGCTGTGTCACCACATTGGGCGGTCTACAGCGACTTTGGCGACCCAAACCTGCTCGAAGAGTTTCGTGCTCGAGTGCTTGCCCGCTTGGTGTTGTTGCCACGCAACGACCCACAGTTTCGTCGTAACCAAGAGCGCGTCAACCGTGATGCCGAGCGCGAACGTATTTCGGTCGAGTGGGAACTCGGCTACAACGACGCTCAATAAGGTGTCCCTGCGCTGTGGCGCGACCAGGTATGAATATTGTGCAAAACCAATCTGAAGTTTTGGTAAATCGACAATGACATCTTGGCGACAATTACTCAAACAGTCCATCAGTAAAGATCCGTCTGTTTACGATTCAGGCATCGATGCACGAATCATCAACAGAGAGCTGAGCTGGCTCGATTTCAACGCGCGCGTGTTGTCGCTTGCGGCTGATACCGATATTGAGTTGCTCGAACGGTGCAAATTCTCTGCAATTTTTTGCAGCAACCTCGATGAGTTCTATCAAATCCGTGTCGCAGCACTTAAGGATCAGATTGCTGCTGACGTCAGTGCCGTCACTCCCGACGGTCGCACACCTCGTCAGCAACTACACGAGATAATTCGGCAGGTACAACAACTTGTTGAACAATTAGAAACCGTTTACAACCAAGATCTTGTGCCAAAACTTGCGAGCAATGGCGTCCAAATTCTTGGCTGGAATTCGGTCACCGATACTGAGCGTGAGTTTTTGATGACAATGTTTGAAACTCGAATCTTTCCGGTGCTCACTCCGCTCGCAGTCGACCCAGCACATCCGTTTCCGTATATTTCAAACTTGGCACTTAACCTGGCTGTAATCGCGCTTGATCCGCGTACTCAAGAGCAACGATTTGCGCGTGTCAAGATTCCACCAACACTTCCAAGATTTTTGCAGTTGCCCGATAGCAACAGGTTTGTGTTGCTCGAAGATGTGGTGAGCGCAAATTTGGGTCGTCTTTTCCAAGGAATGAAAATCGAGCAATGCCACACATTTAGAGTGACGCGCAATGCCGACCTTTCAGTTGACGATGAAGACGCTGAAGATTTGTTGGCAGCAGTTGAGATGGAATTGCGTCGTCGTCGCTTTGGCCGTGCTGTGCGCCTTGAAGTGTCCAATGGAATGTCGCAGGAAGTGCTTGACCTACTGATAGACGAACTTGAACTGGAGGCGGGTGATGTCACTGTGCATCATGCTCCAGTTGGTTTGAGTGCGCTGATGCAGCTTTCCAATCTGGACTTGCCGCATTTGCGATTTAAGCCTTGGCCAGCGCTTACTGCAGGTCGCTTAGCGGCAGCCGAAGAAAATGAACGGTCGATATTCAGCGTTATCCGCGAGCGTCAATTGCTCGTGCATCATCCGCACGAGTCGTTTAATTCTTCTGTTGAAGAGTTTGTAAAGCAGTCTGCACTTGATCCACTCGTGCAATCAATCAAGATGACGTTGTACCGCACATCTGGAGACAGCTCGATTGCTCGACACCTGATTCGTGCTGCCGAGCTGGGCAAGCAGGTTGCAGTTGTTATTGAATTGAAGGCGCGTTTCGACGAGGCTCGCAACATGTCGTGGGCGAAAGAACTTGAGTACGCAGGTGTGCACGTGACCTACGGTCTCGTTGGTCTCAAAACACACGCCAAATGCATTTTGGTCGTACGTAACGATTCGGACAAGATGCGTCGTTATGTGCACATGGGTACAGGAAACTACAACTCAACCACCGCGCGTATGTACGAAGACATCGGGTTTTTTACCTGCGAAGACGCGATTGGTTCGGATGTCACCGAGTTGTTCAACTTTCTCACTGGCTACGGCCATGAGCCCGATTATCAAACCTTGTTGGTAGCGCCACATCGGCTGCGCAACAGCATTGTTGATCTCATTGACAAAGAAGCAACGTTTGGAGTTGATGGACGCATCACGATGAAGATCAACTCCATATCGGACAAGACTGTGATTGAAGCGCTGTATCGGGCGAGCAATGCAGGTGTGCAGATCGACATCATTGTCCGGGGAATTTGTTGCCTTCGTGCCGGCGTCGCGGGTATGTCAGAAAACATTCGAGTTCGATCGATTCTCGGTCGGTATCTCGAACATTCGCGTATCTATCGCTTTGAACATGGTTACGACAACAACGAACCGCTGCACCTCATTGGTTCTGCCGACATGATGGGTCGAAATTTGGATGGGCGAGTTGAGGCATTGGTGCCACTCACTCATCCGAAGCACCGCATGTGGCTGGACAAAGTGCTCGGTTATTTGGTGGACGACGAGGCCGCCCATTTTGACTTGCATGCCGATAACGCGTGGGTTCGGGCAGGAGCCCCTGGGCTCAGCGTGGATGCCCAACGAAAATTGCATGACTGGGTCGTGCAAACTCAAGTCAGATAAAGCGGTTAACTTGTTTGTAATCTGACGTTCAGACGGGTTTTACCTCGTGCGTGTAGGTTTTATGGAGAGCGATTCTGCCGATCAGCAGATTTTTTGAACGAAAGTTGACCAATGGACGAATTACGTAAGACGTTTCATCAAGAAGTTGATGCCATTCGTGACCAAGTGATTCGACTTGGAGCATCGGTTATTGAAGCTATTCCTCGGGCGACCGCTGTGCTGCTCAGTGGCGACCTTGAGGGCGCCGACTATTTAGTGCAAGCCGATGACGAGATTGATGCGCGCTCAGTTGAGATTGAAGATCAGTGCTTTCAGCAACTCGCTCTGCAGGCTCCGGTAGCAGGAGATTTGCGTCAGTTGGTTTCAATCATCAAGATCACAGGCGAGTTAGAGCGTTCAGCTGACTTGGCGGTCAACATCTGCAAAGGTGCACGACGAATTTATGGTCATGACATTGATCCAGTGTTGCGCGGCTTGATTACCAAAATGAGCGAGCAGGCGCAGCAGTTATTTATTGCAGCGATGGACGCATTCGAATCGAGTGATGCACCAAAGGCTGCAGCAATTGATGACATGGACTCATTTTTGGACGGATTGCATCGTCAGTTCATCCAAGAAATTTTTGAGTGCCATGCTCGCGGAAAGATGGATGTTCAGGTTGCAGTGCAACTCGCAATCATTGGCCGATTCTTTGAGCGAATTGGCGACCACGCAGTAAACGTCGGCGAGCGAACGCAATTTATTCTCACTGGTGTTCTGCCAGAACATCGTGGAGCTGCCCGCTTTAAGGCTCGACATTCCGGTGACTCACAATCATCGTCAGACACCTCGTCGTAATTCTGCAGTGAATTAGCCATGACGACCATCTGGTTTGTCACTTGCGTAGCGGTCGCACTCGTCGCTGGAACAATTTTTGGTAGGAAATCTTCGCCGACGCGTCGATACGAAAGATCAGTACGCAATGAAGTAGCTCCACGAGTTGACGTGGCAGCGAAAGTGGTTGATGAACAACTATTGGGAGCGTTTGATCTTCTGCCGATCGGGGTTGTGATTAGCCGTGGTTCAAACGGCGAGCTACTTCGAAACCGAATTGCCACAGAAATGACTGGTGTTCGCCACGTGGACATCCTGGTCGATGACGCAGTTGTTGCGCTTGCAAAAGAGACAATCGAACTAGGTGGTCAGAACAAGTCAATGCAGGTAGCTGGCCCTCCAGATCGTTTCTTTCAATTGAATTCACAACGGTTAAACAACGATGGTGTAGTCGTCACGATCGAGGACACCACCGATCGAGTTCGAATTGATACCGTTCGTACAGATTTTGTTGCCAACTTGAGTCATGAGTTAAAAACCCCAATCGGCGGTATCGCCGCCCTGGGTGACACCATGGTGGACGAAACAGACCCAGCAGTGATGAAGCAGTTGGCAGAACGAATTGTTCGCGAGTCATTTCGCATGGCAGGCATTGTGAACGACTTACTAGATCTTTCGCGAATTGAATTTGGGCGCTCCACAGAGTGGGAGCGCATCGAGATGAACGGTGTGATCAAAGAAGTTATTGCACTTTCGCAAGACAATGCTCGTCGCCACAAAGTTGAACTTGTATCGAGCGGCGATTTTGCTGCCGAGGTTTTTGGAGATCGAAGCCAGTTGGTTTCTGCGTTTTCGAATCTTGTGGAAAATGCGGTGAAATACAGCGAAGAAGATCGACTTGTCAAAATTATTGGCGACGTACGGGTTGATGATCTGACGGTTGCAATTGTCGATCAAGGTCTTGGAATTGCTCCGAAGGATCACGAACGAATTTTTGAACGTTTTTATCGAGTTGATAGGGCACGCAGCCGATCAACTGGAGGAACGGGACTTGGTTTATCAATTGTGCGACACGTTATTGATAACCACGGAGGGAAAATCGAACTCAAGTCAAATGAAGGTGAAGGCGCAACCTTCACTGTTGTTTTACCCCGATCAAAGGAAAATTAAATGAGTCAGCCAACCGAATTGCCAATGGTGTTTGTTGTTGAAGACGAAGAGTCATTTATTGAGGCACTTGATATCGGTTTGAAGCGTGAAGGTTTTCGCGTCAGTATTGCTAAAGATGGGGCAGAAGCTCTGACGATGTTTGACAAAATCAATCCAGACATCATTCTGCTGGATGTGATGTTGCCGAAAGTTTCGGGAACAGATGTATGTCGCGAAATTCGCAAAAAGAGTCAGGTTCCGATCATCATGGTGTCGGCAAAAGGTTCAGAGATAGACACGATCATTGGTCTTGAAGTTGGTGCCGATGACTACATCGTCAAGCCGTATCGATTGCGCGAGCTTGTTGCGCGTATTCGCGCTGCATTGCGCCGCAGCTCATTGACTCCAACCGAAATTGATGAGGTCGGTTTTGGCACTGTCTCGATTGGGGACGTTGCAATTGATCCAGAACAGCACGTGGTAACCGTTCGCGGCGACGTGACCAAACTTCCCCTCAAAGAATTTGAGTTGTTGTATGTACTTATTGCAAATGCTGGCAGGGTGATGACACGTGAAACATTGATTGACCGTGTGTGGGGCGCCGATTATTACGGTGACACCAAAACACTTGACGTACACATCAAGCGCTTGCGAAGCAAGATTGAATCTGAGCCAGCTAACCCAACACGGCTAGTCACCATCCGTGGCCTTGGCTACAAATATGAGAAAATGAGCGCATAGCAACACAAAATAGACATACGGGCCTCGCGCCAGTGAGCCCCTTGACGCGGTTGTCGCGCGTACATGTGTTGATGGTGGTTGGCGAAGCCGCACTTGCGGTGTCGCTGGCAGACTCACTCTTTTTATCGATCAGCCCCGATGCTGCGCGTTCAAAAGTGATTCTGTTTTTGGCCATCAGCCTCGCTCCTTTTGCGGTGCTCGCACCAATTATTGGTCCATACATCGATCGCTTGCCGGGTGGTCGTCGCATCACGGTATGTCTTGTGGGGTTGATGCGCGCGATGGTGTTGATTGCGATGATGAAGTGGCTGAACTCCCTTGCATTATTTCCGCTCGCATTTCTCTCACTCGTACTAGCCAAAACGTATGGGGTATCCCGTTCGGCGATTATGCCAACGGTTGTGGCTGGCGACGAGCAATTGATGGCGGCTAATGGAAAACTTGGGCGACTGACCAGTGTGGTTGGTTTTCTTGGTGGTGCGCCAGCAGTCTTGTTGCAACTCATCGACACCAGATTGTCGCTCGGATTATCGGCATGTGCTTTTGTAAGTGCGGGCATAGCTGCACTGGCGCTGCCACGACATGTGGCAGCTGTTCCTAACTCAATGCAAGAGATTGAGAAACACGAGCTTCATGAACCAGAAATTCGTCAGGCCGCATTTGTGATGCTGCTACTGCGTGCCTCTGTTGGCTTTATGTTCTTTCACTTAGCTTTTTGGTTGCGCGATCAAAAAGCTGGCACTGCATGGTTCGGATTAGCAGTTGCGGTCTGTTCGCTGAGTACATTTGCGGCGAATGCTGTTGGTCCGTTATTGCGTCGGCGCATTCACGAACAGAAAATGCTCAAACTTTGTATTGCAAGTGTTTGTCTTGGCGGGCTAGTCGCTGGATATTTTGGCGGAGTTACTGCTGGAATTGTTTTGGCTGGCGTTGTGAATGGAGTCGGTTCAATCGGTCGCCTTGCATTTGAATCAACAGTGCAATCAAAAGCACCCGATGCAAACCGGGCGAGAACATTTGTGCGCTATGAAACGCGTAATCAAATTGCGTGGGTGGTTGCCGGTCTACTTGCTGTCATTGCAACACCACCTGGTGCGATTGGCTTTTTCATTGTTGGTGTTGGGTCGGCAGTTGCTTCGCTGCTATTTGTCTTGCAGCTCAATGCGAGCAAGCCACAGACCCGACGCATCTAACTCACTAGGAGTAGGCAAATTGCCTGCTCGGGCAAAGAGTTGTGAAAGGCCGTCATGCCCAGCGCGTTCGGTGACACCAGCCGCAAAGGCGTGCCCACGTTCGACCTGCTGACGGGTGAGGCGTAAGCCCAGCAGTTGCTCAACAAATGAGTCATGGGGTGCAGATTCAACACGTCGTCTCCGAACGGCTTCGGCAATCTGCTCGCCTCCGCCCAATACCAGTGCCGAAATTGCATCAACGCTGTGGTCGATATAACCAATGATCGAAGCGATCATCGCGTCCAGCACCGGGGCTTGGCGCTCTTGCTCTGCCGAAAGTACTGCACCCAAAATAATGGTTGGGTCTGTGAGAAATTTCTGCATCATGGCCATTGGATCGGTGGTTCCAAGATCCATTGTCGTAAGTCTGTCCATTAATGCATTTGGATTTGGACGAAAGGCAGCAATGTATTTGCTGATCTGTTGATTGATCGAATCACGAACATGATCAACACTCAGCACTGCATGTGAGGTGAGCTCGTGAATTAATACCCACATACGCATGTCATCGACTGCGATGCTCCAGTCATTTGCAAATTGTTCGACATTGCTTGCGACGAGAAGTATTTGGTTTTTCGGTTCGCGTGGAATCGGCAAGTCGTACTGCCCAAAAGCACGGAGAGAGAGTTGTCCAATCATGGATCCGATTGACATGCCCATCATTGCCGGCGCCATCATCTTGTTGAGCGACAACATCATTGCTGTGATCTGGTCGGTTTCACTATCAAGCTCGGTGCCAGGCTGCGGCGCATCAGCACTTGGGTTACTTAAAGCAGTTGCAAGCTGTGTGAAGAGCGGCTTATACGACTCAAGCGTGTGGTGCGCCCAAGTGGAGTGATTGGTGACGACGATGTTTGGAAGTGCAGTGCCGGTGCCAGTACCAGTAGTTAGCCCGGTGTAGTTGCGCACATGCATGTCGGCGATTGGTGCGAGTTGCTCAAGGCTTACCCGTGACGATGGATCAACATTGGCTTCAGTATTGGTGCCATTCGTTGCAGTCGATATGGCTACTTGTCGTGCAACGTCCCACTGCAGCGGACCTTGGCCAGACATTGCCTTTGCAAGGTCTCCAAAAAGTGGAATTCCACCAAATGGTTGTTCGTTGGGATCGTTACTCACTGATCTAGAGCCTATTAAAACTTTAAACTAATTGACCATCCACAACCTCGGGTACGCTGAAAGTGATGTCACACCAAGAAATCTCTCAAGACGGCAACGTCTGGCTTGAAATCACTGATTCCAAACTCAATGTTGGTGCGGTGTATGACTGGTCGGTTACCGATTCGTGTGGCGCCGTGGTGGTGTTTTCGGGCACTGTGCGTAATCATTCAGAAGGTCGCACTGGCGTACACACCTTGAGCTACGAAGCTTTTGAAGAAGAAGTCATTCCGAAGTGTCGCGAAATCGTCGCCGAGATGAAAAACCAGTGGAGTGACTTGGGCAGAATTGCGCTCATTCACCGAGTCGGAGATCTCAAGCTTGGTGAGTCGTCGGTTCTTGTTGTTGTCTCTGCTCCGCATCGACCTGAAGCATTTGAAGCTGCACGATTTGGTATCGATGCATTGAAAGCAACAGTGCCAATTTGGAAACGTGAAGCATGGGAGACCGGAAGCGACTGGGCGCTCGGTGCGCAACATGTAACAAGTGTTGATCAAGTTGCGACAACGTCACAACAAAAAACGAGCGCGAACTAATGATCGCGATTTCAAGTTTTTCGCTGCTGTTTGCCGCCATCTCAGTGGTGTCTGCGTCCACTCTTGTCGTGATGATGCTGCAAGAATCGCGCAATGCAACTCGTAACAATGGAATGGTTGCATTTCGTCGTCACTTAGAAGCTCTTTCCGACGACTCGCGCGCTCACGTGCGCCAGCAGTTGCGCGATCATTCCGACAAACAGGGCAGAAGGTAGACCAAAGTGGCACGCGACTTAGCAATTGACCTTGGTACCGCAAACACCCTTGTATATATGGAGGGGCGCGGCATTGTTATCAACGAACCTTCGGTGATTGCTGTCAATAAGCGCACGGGTGAGGTGCTCGCAACTGGCCAAGAAGCGTGGAGCATGATCGGTCGCACACCTGGTTACATCGTTGCAGTTCGCCCATTACGCGGTGGCGCCATTACCGACTTCGAGATCACTGAAAAAATGATCAGATTGTTGCTCCAACGCGCTGGCGTCTCACGATTTTCACGACCCAAGGTTCTGATTTGTGTGCCTTCGGCCATTACCGAGGTGGAACGACGCGCGGTAACGGATGCAACTCGTCGTGCAGGTGCTGCCGATGCACAGTTGCTCGAGCAACCAATGGCAGCAGCCATCGGTGCAGACTTGCCGATCAATGAGCCTGTTGGCAACCTCGTTATTGACATCGGTGGTGGCACCACAGAAACTGCAGTGATCAGTCTTGGTGGGATTGTTGCCCTCGAAGCAGTTCGCGTCGGAAGTTTTGACATTGATGCAGCGATTCAGTCATATGTGCGACGCGAACATGGACTTGCAATTGGTGAGCGCACCGCAGAAGAGATCAAGATTTCGATTGGTAGCGCAATGGCGACGCCCGAGGATCGTGATGCCGAGGTGCGTGGTCGCGATCTTGTTTCAGGATTGCCAAAGACGGTAGTGCTGACATCGAGCGAAATCCGAGTTGCAATCGACGATGTTGTGACACAGATGGTCAACTCGGTCATTCGCTGTTTGGCATCGGCTCCACCAGAACTGTCGCAAGATTTTCTTACTCGCGGTATGTACTTGGTTGGCGGTGGCTCAATGTTGCGCGGTCTGGCCCGACGCATTGAGCGCGACACGCAAGTACCTGTCAACATGTCAACTGAGCCGCTCGAAGCAGTTGTACTTGGAGCAGGTCACTGTGTTGAAAACTTCGCAGCCCTTCGCGGGTTGTTCATGGATTCTCGCCGCTAGATCAGACGTGCAAGGCCTTCTTGCACAACCGTGACAACAAGTTTTCCATCGCGGGTAAAGATATGCCCTTCGGCCATGCCACGCGAATTGGATGTTGAGATGGACGACTGCTGATAGAGCAACCAGTCGTCGGCACGAAACTCGCGATGAAACCACATTGCGTGATCGAGGCTGGCAAGTTGTAGCGAGCCGTCTGCAAGCGATCGACCGTGGGGCAAAAGCGCTGAGTCGAGCAATGTCATGTCGCTTGCGTAGGTAACAATGCATGCGTGCAGAACATTGTCATCAGGGAGTTTCCCATCGGTGCGAAACCAAACACGCTGGCCAGGCTGCGGATTGCCCCTGCGCGTAAACGGATTACCGTCGACATATCGCATGTCAATTGGACGTGGTCGGTCGTACCAGTCACCAAGTTTTTCTTTGTATGGCTCCATCAATGATTTGAAATCGGGAAGTGAATCTGGATCAGGAACATCGGTTGGCATTGCAATCTGGTGCTCGAGTCCAGGCTCTGCTTTTTGAAAACTGGCCTGCACATTAAAAATTGCTTTTCCGTGCTGGATCGCTACTACTCGGCGAGTCGAGAAGCTCTTGCCGTCACGAATTCGGTCAACCTCATACAAGATCGGCACACCAGGGTCTCCTGAGCGCAAAAAATATGCGTGCAACGAGTGGACCATGCGACCCGGCTCGTCAATTGTTCGGGCTGCGGCGACGAGGGCCTGCCCAGCCACCTGGCCACCAAAGACTCGTTGGCGATTTTCGTCTGGTGACTGACCGCGGAAAATATTGACCTCTATGGTTTCGAGGTCGAGCAAAGTAATCAGGTCTTGCAGGGGTTTACTCACCCTTCAATAATGCCAGCAATAGGACGGGCGCGTGTGCCCGACTAGCGTGAATTTCATGACAAGCGCGAATACTGCTTCAACATCATCAAATCCTCTTGCATTTCCAGCCGGATTTACATGGGGCACTGCAACGGCAGCCCACCAAGTGGAAGGCAACAACTGGAACAACGACTGGTGGGAATGGGAACATCGCGTTGGCACACGTGTGAAAGAGCCAAGTGGAGACACCTGCGATCACTACAACCTGTACCCACAGGACATTGCGATGCTTGCCAAATTGGGTTTTGACAACTACCGATTCAGTGTTGAGTGGAGCCGTATCGAGCCAGAAGACGGAGAGTTCTCGCAAGCCGAGATCAATCACTACCGCAAAGTCTTGGAAGCTTGTCACGAACACAACATCACACCTGTTGTCACGCTGCATCACTTCACAACTCCACGTTGGGTCACAGCACGGGGCGGTTGGGTAAATGATTCAACCGCAGATCTGTTTGCTCGTTTTTCAGAAAAAGTTGCTCAGTCGCTTGGTGATGGTGTTGGCAAGTGGTGCACTATTAACGAACCGAACATGGTTTCGACAATTGGGTATTTGCTCGGCGAGTTTCCACCTGGCACAAAGTCGCGTGAAGCACGTGCAAAAGCAAACGAAGTGTTTTGCCAGGCGCATATCAAAGCGCGCGATGCTGTGAAGTCAATATCGAGCGCTCCGCTCGGCATCACACTTGCAATGCAGGAATACACCATCAATGTTGATGATGAATCACATCGCAAGGCGGCTGAAGGCAAACGCGACATGGCGTGGGAAGGCCTCGAGGACTGCTTTTTGGAAGTTGCTAAAGGCGACGACTATTTCGGTGTCCAGACATACACGCGCGAACGTTTCAACCAAGACGGTCGCATCCAGCCAGACGCAGACATGCGCACAACAATTATGGGTTACGAGTTCAGGCCCCAAGCCCTAGAAGCGTGCATTCGTCGTGCGTGGGACAAGACGGGTCATGTGCCAATCATCGTTACCGAGAACGGCATTGCTACAAGTGACGATGCCGAACGAATTGAATACGTGCACGGCGCACTCGAAGGAGTGCTCAACTGCATTCGGGATGGAATCGATATTCGTGGATACACCTATTGGAGCCTGATGGACAACTTCGAGTGGACGTATGGATACGGACCAACATTCGGAATTGTTGCAGTCGATTGGAAGACACAAGTACGCACACCGCGACCTAGTGCGTCTTGGCTTGGACGTATTGCTCGTGGCAACGCATTGCTTCCGCGCAACGCGTAACGAGTAACTATTCACGTGACCAAACTGGGCGGCGAAAGACGCACGATTGCTCTTGACACAACTGGATTTATGCCAGAGGTTGAGGGCGATGCATTATTTGTTGCAGCGCTAGCTGCGGGCAAAGCTTGTCCTGGCATGCCCATGGTCGAAATCGGCTCATACTGTGGGCGAAGCACCGTGTGGTTTGGTGCGGCAGCAGAAACCTGCAACACATTGCTATTTGCGGTTGATCACCATGGTGGGTCAGAAGAAAACCAGATTGGTTGGGAATGGCACGATCCAACATTGGTTGATGCAGCCACAGGTCGACTCAATACGTTGCCGCATTTTGAAAAAACAATGAGTCGTGCAGGGCTCACCGACACGGTGAGAACTGTGGTTGGAGACTCACCAACAATTGCAAGTACCTGGACGCAACAAATCGCGATGTGTTTTATTGATGGTGGCCACGCTCGAGATGTCGCAGCAAACGATTATGCGGCGTGGAACGGGCATATCGCTCTGGGTGGAACTTTGGCAATCCACGATGTGTTTACTGACCCAGCACTTGGCGGACAAGCTCCCTATGAAGAGATTTATCTTGCAGCAATAAACAGCGGCAAGTTTGTAGACGTGAGCGCAACGGGTTCGCTGCGTGTGCTCACACGCGTCAAATAAAAACGCTAAAAGCCAGAAAGCTAGAAACGTTTTAGTCAAGAACAGTTGATGCGCCAAAGATTTGGCTTGCTGCTGTATCGCCACTAATCGCATTGGCGGCCAAGATCACTGCAGCACCGGTGTATGCACTGCATTCGTCGGCAGGAAACACAATGCGATTTGGATAGACAATGCCCGTGAGGTATGCGCCGCTCTCAGTGCGGTGCGCGTTTGTCCACGACAACAATTGCTTTGCAGTGTCGATATCGCCGATGGCAGAGTGGGCTAACGAGCATTCTGCTGTTTCGGCTGCCGTTACCCAATCTTCGTCATTGACGCAGCGCACGCCGCGAGATGGGATGACGAATTCTTCCCACTGCATAGCAATGCGTGTCTTCGCTTCGGTGCCGGTCAGCGCGCCAGTAAGTACGGGGTAGTACCAGTCCATTGCCCAGCGAAGTTTTGGTTCAAAAGCAGCGAGATTGGTGTTGATGATCTCGTCGATTGCATCGGCTGCAGCACGCCACTCGGGCTGCGAGTCACCGACAATTGCTCCGATATTTGCTGCGCAATGCAACGCGTGGCGAATTGAGGAACAGCCAGTGAGCAGTGCATAATCCCAAGGGTTTGCGTTCACTTCGCGAGCCCACAAGATGGTGCCGTCCGGGCGACGCATTGCCAACACCCATTCCATTGCACGCTTGACCGCTGGCCACATGCGCGCAATGAATTGCTTATCGTTGGTGCTCATCCAGTGATGCCACACTCCGGTGCCGATGTATGCGCACACGTTGGTGTCGAGTTTTGTTTCTTCTACCGATCCATCTGGCAAGTAGTAGTTAAACCAACTGCCGTCTTCGCGTTGCACCGATGTCAGCCATTCGTACGCGCGTTGAGCCTCATCATGCAAGCCCATCACGTCGAGAGCCATTGCGGTCTCAACGTGATTCCATGGGTCACAGTGCCCACCAACAAACCATGGGATCATGCCGCTTGAGAGTTGCAATGACGCAATTGATTGCGCGGTTGCGCGCAACTCTTCTTGGGTGATCACATCGTCGAGATTATTGCCGAGATCATTACTGAGATCGTTGCCTAGTAGCTCGTTATTTGGCATTGTCTACCGGCTTCATCGAATACACCACGTAGCTCTTGCCAAGCACAGGCGCTAGTACTTGCTCAGCCACTTGCGTCACTTTTGGTTTGGAGATGATGTCCCATTCCAGAAACTTTTTGTAGGCGTTGACCATTCGGTTGTCCTCGCGTGCAGGACCAACAGCACAGCGCAGCCACCAATATGGCGAGTGCAAACCGTGGGCTCGATGCTGACCGACAACGCGCAAGCCTGCTGCGCGCAACTTTGCCTTGAGTTCGGTGCCGCTGTAAATGCGCACGTGTCCACCGACCACAAAAGGTGCGTGGTATTCATCCGACAACATCCAGTTGATCTTTTCGGGAAACCATGACGGCACGGTGGCGCCAAGTGTGCCACCTGGCTTGAGCACGCGAGCAAGTTCGCTCAGTGCGGCAACATCGTTCTGAATGTGCTCGAGCACTTCTGAAGTCACAATGCAATCAAACGAGTTGTCGGCAAATGGCAAGCACGTTGCATCGCCACGTAACACACCCACGAGGTTTTCGGCTTTGATCTCGCCAGCTTCATACATGGCGCTAAAGGTGGCGCGCATGGCGACCACTTCGTCTTGGGCGTAGTCAAGTGCAACAACTTGCGCACCGAGGCGCGCAGCCTCAAATGCATGACGACCAAATCCTGCTCCGGCATCGAGAAACAACGTGCCAGGTCCTATGGACAGTTCGCTAAAACGCACGGTCAACATTGGTTATTTGCTGTCTCTTTGTTGAAGTTTTTTGACGTTATGTGGCATCGAAAGAACTTCTTTGTATTGATCGACTGTGAGTGCAGCACAATGGCGCCAGCTCCAGCGCTCGACAACGCGGGTTCTGCCTGCAGCGCCGATGCGATCTCGCAACTCTTTACTGTCCAGGCCTCGACGAATGGCTGCAGCCAACGCATCTGCATCGCCCGCCGGGCATGACAACACCGTGTCGTTGTCGACACCAGTTACTTCGGGGAGCGCACCACCCGTAGTTGCAACCAAACATGTTCCTGTGGCCATTGCTTCGATCGCAGGAAGACTAAAACCTTCGTACAAACTTGGCACTACAGCAAGCTCTGCTTCTGCATACAGCTCGACAATGCGCTCGTCGGTTACTCCCGAAACGTGTGTAATGCAATCTTCGAGTCCAAGCGAACGAATCAGGTCGGCATTCGCACCTTCACGGGGCTTACCGATAATGGTGAGGTGCACTTCGCGCTCGGTGCGCAATTTTGCCAAAGCCTCAAGTAAGTAAGAAAGACCTTTGAGAGCTACGTCGGCAGACGCTGTAGTGATCATGTGTCCTGGCTTGCGCTGCACTGAAGGCTTGGGGGAAAACAACTCGTGATCAACGCCGACCGGCACTAGTCGCATGCGATCGAGGGACACTTTCATGTCGGTATGAATATCGTCGATTGAGTTCTTGCTGACCACAACTACGCGTGGCATCTTGCTTGCAACTTTGCCTTGCATCTCCACAAACGAATACCAACGACCAATGGCCTTTCGCTTCCACCAAGTTGGTGTGTGTTCCATCTCGAGCTTGCGATCTTTGGTGATGGGGTGGTGCAGGGTCACGATTGTTGGAATGATTTTTTCAATCTTGAGGATGCCGTATCCAAGGCATTGATTGTCATGCACAATGTCAAAATCGTTCACACGTGTTTTGAGCGCGCGGTGTGCTCGAATACTGAATGAGCGCGGTTCGCCAAATGTGCCCTTAAGAAACTGTGCTGTCTCCACAAAGTTCGGCCAGTCATTGATCTCCCAATATGCGGGAAAGCGACCCGGGAAAGCATCATTAAAAATGTCAAGACTTGGCAATTGGTGCAGTTGCACTCGTGGATCAAGAATCGGGTACGGCTGTCCGCCAAAAACTTCGACATGGTGACCGAGATTGACAAGAGCTTTGGTGAGATGTCGCGTGTACACACCCTGGCCGCCGACGTGGGGTTTGCCGCGATACGTCAAATAGGCAATGCGCAAGGGGCCGTTGGGGTCGAACGGCGTAGACATAGCCGTATCACTCTACCTAGCGGTAACCAAGTGCAGTCAGACGAAAAAAACGTGTCAGTGAATGGCTAGGGGATACCACCAAGGGTTCGGAGTTGAGTCCGTTTGGTGGTCCGGATTGTGGTTCGACGCAGATTGCATGCGACGGCTCGTTGTACACGACCCAGTGGCTGCAGTCGCTCTCGAGGCGAACCGTCAGACCGTTTTCGAAATGCAATAACGGCGTAGTGACGGCGTCGGTAAAACAGTCGTCAAGTTGTCCATGCATTAAGTCTTGTTGTTGATGTGCGCGTTGTGTGCCAGCGATGCCTTCACTGTCGCGCACGTAGATTGTTTTGAACTCGGCTTCAAGTTGCACTGGTCGCACAAACCACGGGTGCCAACCAACTTGTGCTGGCATGGAAGCCGACTCATCGTTGCGATCAGCCGCATGCACAGTGAGTTGAAGGTCCACCGATGATGCGTCGACGCTGATGCGATGCTCGACCCATCCTGCAAATGGCCACCGCTGATCAAGTTCGACTCGCAGAGTTGTGCTTGTTGGTGAAGTGTTGACCACTTGCCATACCGCGTCATGCACAAGACCATGA
>JBIIWI010000061.1:0-7825 GCA_044339005.1 Ilumatobacteraceae bacterium | reverse complement strand
CCCGGAAGGTGCAACCTATTACTGGAATCCGATCGGTGCAGGCTCAGGTGGTCAGTACTACACAAACGGACTGTACGTCACGTCATGGGGTCAACATATTCTCCCAGGAACCTCCACACTCGTCGATGTAGTTTCTGCGCCAGTACCAACCACAATCCCCGAGCCAAGTAATGACGGCGGTTCTGATGACCCAACACCGGATGAAACAACAACCACGACTAGCACTTCCACCACAACTTCTACTACGTCGACAACTCTTCCAGTACTCGTTGGTGCAAACAGTGTTCAATATGGCGCAGCTGGTATTTCTGCCCTCGCACATACGAAACTTTCAGTTGGATTTCTCAATCGTCAATACCGACTCCTCGTCACAACTCGGATGAGTAATACATCGTTCGTCATCAAAGCAACAGCTCTTCACAAACCAGCTATTACGTGGACTTCTGCAACCGGCAAAATGAACACTAAGCGAATTACTAGTTCTCGCTCACTCAAGGGCTACACATTGACGGTCTACATTGGCGGAGTCGCACAAACAACTATTACTGTCTCCTAGTGATTCCTACTTTGTGATTTTGATGGTGTCGACGTCACCAGTTTTGGTGAGCGTCACGGTAATTCCCTTATAAGTCACAGAATCACCCTGCAGTAATAGTTTCCTCAAAGCATTGCTGGGATCAGGATTTGTATCAACTGTCGTTGGAGTCACGTATTTTGACCATGCCTCCCTCACAATCCCCTGTGTCTCACCAGAGCGATCGGTGTCTTTGGTGGTGTCGACGTAGTACGTAAGCACGCCATAGGTTCCTGCACCCAAGCGAGTGCCCCAGCCTTCGGCCCGGTGCGACTCGACTACAAGTGCTTCTGTTGCGGAAATTGGAACAATCACGCCACGCATCCCGCGCTGCAATCTCTCAAGCGGAATCAATTGAGTTTCAAGCGTTAACTGTGTGCTCGGCATGCAATACAACTCATCTGCACCCATCCACCCTGCGAAAAATGTATCCCACACATTGAGCACGACCGACTTTCCATTTTGGTCATCCATAATGCTCAAGTTGGATCTTGGCGAATGACCCGCGAGACCCATGGGGTGACCCCACTCGTGAATCCAGAAGCTCCACAATTCGTAATTGTTGTTGTAAAAATACTCAGCACCACCGAACAAGTTTTTTACGGGGCCCTCAGCTGTTTCAACTCGCCAGTTATGCATTCCGATTCCATCATTGAGACCCTGAATGGTTTTTGGAAATAAGACAAATACGAAATCAGAGTTTGAGAAGTTAGTAAAGGGATCAGCAAGTGAAACAATCTCCTGCGCCATGGGAAGCACGGTTGCCGGATCACCTTTCTTCAAGGCATAACTTTGCGTCGGTCTAGACATTCGAAGCCAACGTTTTGGATACTGCCAGTTAAACGACAAGGCTCCTTTTGAAGTGAACTCAAACCATTTGTTGTATTCAGAAATTTGGGTATCTGCAGCAGTCAATTCTGCGGGCGTGCCTACCGCATCAGAGAAATCAACCGCAATTAGCTGAACATTTGACACTCCGGTTGATGGAAGCATCGGGGTGTCACTGGATCCGCGCGGAAATCCAATGTTCCATGGCTGAAATTTATTGATTCGAGCTTCGACGAGCTTGCATGCGTCAAGCGAGCTACCTCCTGCCTGCATGGAGACTGCGGCTGGGCTAGTCGATAACTTAAACCACTTGTAACTACCTCCAGAAATAGCTCGACACTCGAAGTATCCACCACTGAACGTTGACTTGTCTCCCCCGTTTGTGCACGATCCGCCATCTTTGGCAACAGCTCCAGCCAATGTCGTGTTGGTCGCAGAATTATTGCTGACTGTAAGCGTCACGAAATTTGCTCCGTCAGAATTCTTGTAATTTCTGAGATCGCCAGTGCACCCAGTTGGCGCTCCAAAATCTCGAGCGTAGGTCCAAACTTTAATGTCACCTGGTGACCCAGGAGCTTTCGCAGTACCAGTAAACGTTGCGGTATTGCCTCCGTTACTCAACACCGGAACTCCGAAACGTGCACCAGTGAAACCTTGAGCAGTTGACCATGCCTGCATCTCCGGATAGCGCGGGCTTTTGGTTAGCGACATGATCGGGCCACAACTGATGATTGATGTAATTGTAAATTGAGCACCTGGCTTCACAGGGTTTGGCGAAACGGTGGTTGTCCATGACGTGATACCCACCGGACCATTAACACCTTTGGATGCAGCAGCGTTTGAGCTAGTTGCGCTTGATGCGACTTTGACCCACTTGAGACTCTTACCCGATTTGGTGCACTTGTATTTCACACTCATCGTGGTTTGTATCGCTCCTGCTTTGGCGCACTTGCCGCCCGAGGTCGCCGCCCCTGCAGGCACAACGGTGACAAGCATGGACCCAACAAGAAGGAGCCCTGCGAGGCGAGTAAGGCGACCCATGTCTGCCACGATATTACCTGTGAATCACCACCCGTGGAATACCTCATTTGAGTGGCAAAACCATCAGGCGACCTCCGGCGTGTTGACACAGGAGCAAATCGATCAGTTTGATCACGATGGATATGTAGTTGTCAACGATATTTTTTCTGCGGATGAACTACGTGATCTCGTAACGATTACTGATGCTGCAGATGCCGAAGCTATTGCAGTGCTTTCTGCCCAACCAAATGAGCGCATCGCGATTTCTGAAAAAGGTGCAATTACATTCGCCGGACAACTTGTAAGCAAAGATCCTGAGCTCCGAAGATTCGTTAAGAATGCCAACATAATGGGTGCATGCCGCGATCTCGTTGGTCCCGATGTTCGCATGTATCACGATCAAACTGTCTATAAACAAATTGAAAAACCACGTCGGTTTCCGTGGCATCAAGACAATGGCTACCTATTTGTGACTCCGCAGCACTACCTCACTTGTTGGATTTCGCTCAATGGTGCGACTATCGAAAATGGTTGCCCACAGGTCGTAACTGGGTTGCACAAGCAAGGCACAATGTCGCATTACTTTGTGCCAACACTTGGTTATGAATGTTTTGAAAATCCACCTAGAACTCCAGTAATTGCCGAAGTCAAAGCCGGTGGCGCAGTGTTCTTTTCGTCGCTTACCCCACACCTCACCGGACCAAACACTTCGAATGGTGTGCGCAAGGCATACATCGTGCAGTACGCACAAAGTGATGCTGTTGTCATGGAAGGCAACGCCAATGATGGCGACCCAACTGGATCGCACTCAATATCAAGTGAACCTCGTGGTTTACCCGTGCTTCAAAATGGTGCGATCTGCGCTGACTGACCTAGCAGCCAGCTTCTAGGGCAATGCAACAATGGCTTCGTGCTCAAGCGAAGCCACAACTTGTCCTTCTACAACGATGTGCACGTCGAGCACTGCACGTTCTCCGTGCGACTCAAAACGCCTCACCACAACTGAACGCAACTCTGCTGTTGCACCAACCGTTGCCGTTGCATGATGTCGAATAATGCTGCGCATATGCACCCAACTGCCACGAGCCACATAGTTGTAGACAATGTCGTTAGCCAGAGCCGGCCAAACTGCGGGGTGTACAAGTCCGCGATCAGCATAGAAAGAGAAATCGTCGCCAGCGCGTGAGCCATAGTCGCAGCTGAACGTATCGATCAACTCAAATTCCTTCGATGGCAAAACCTCGCCATCGCGCAACGGCACTACATTTCCCTCATTACGAACAGCACGAAAGATCGCACGTGGCTGCTCTGGTTCGCTAGTTATTGCTTGTACCAAGACCGCATCGCCATCAACAACAGGCACGCACCGCAACAAATCCTGATCGAATACTGGTCTTCGGAAACGAATTTCACCACCGCCGCTCGCAAGCCAATCTTCGCCCCACGCAACGACAAGCGGATGTGTCATGTACGCATATGTAGTTACACCCGCGACAAGTGCTCGCGGAAAACCTGCAGCTTGTGCACCAGCATCAGTGTGAATGGGATTGCGCGCATGCTCTGGCAAATTTTGCGCGACGATCGACCACTCAACTGGTTCCCGAGCGGTACTCATTTACCAATACTCATGTATTTGATGCGTCGTAGATTCCTTGAATCGCCGAGTTGAGCAATGCATCAAATTCTGCATCAGATTGCTTGGCCGACAAACCTTCTGTGAGTGCACGGGAGAAGCTCGCAATCACTCCAGCATTCTTTGCCA
Organism: Ilumatobacteraceae bacterium; assembly: GCA_044339005.1. GTDB lineage: Bacteria > Actinomycetota > Acidimicrobiia > Acidimicrobiales > Ilumatobacteraceae > UBA3006. Next base: position 3,641 of record JBIIWI010000061.1, on the reverse strand, counting down.
ACTGCTTGTTTGCATCTTCGCGGCTATATCCACCAGACAACGCCACTACTCGAACAACCCTCGGGTGCTTTACCAACTCGGCAAAGAATCCATCCTGATTTGGCAAGGTGAGCTTGAGCATCACGTTCTGGTCTGCACTCAACTTATTGAGCTCAGACAAAATTGAGGCTTTCAACAACACCTCAGCCTCAGCCTTTTGCGGGCTATTGATATCTACTTCAGGTTCGATGATTGGGACGAGTCCGGCCGCAATGATCTGTTTGCCAACTTCAAACTGCTGACGTACGACGTCGTTGATTCCCTTTTCGTTTGCCAACTTAATTACCGAACGCATCTTGGTGCCAAACACACCGTGCTTCGTAGCCTTCGCCAGCAATGCATCGAGTTCGGGCATCGGCTTCATTACCTGTACGCCATCTTGGTCGTCGGCCAATCCCTTGTCGATCTTGAGAAAAGGAACAACGCCCTTGTTCTCCCACAAAAATTCTGCAGCGCCCTTGCCGTCAATAGTGCGATCCATAGTCATTTCAAACAAGATTGCGCCGAGCACCCGCTCGCCAGAGAATGCAGAACTCTTGATAATGCGCGAACGCATGGCATGAATAAGGTCGAACATCTGCTCGTCACCGGAATATTCAGACTCCGAGACACCATAAAGCTTGAGTGCCTTTGGTGTACTACCGCCACTTTGGTCGAGAGCTGCGATAAAACCCTTGCCGCTTCGAACTTTGTTCATCATGTCGTTATTCATCTTCATGCTCCGTTTCGCTTACCTAACAGAGTAATTGCTCAAAGCGACACAGCCGAAATCATGGTCGGCCGTATCGCCTACAACATGTAAGACTTTGCCTATGAACGCGCTGCGCAGTGCATGGCACCCTGTTGTTTTCTCGCTGGAATTGAACACTGAGCCTGTGGCCGCAAACTTGCTAGATACCCCGCTGGTTATCTGGCGAGACAGCAACGGCAACCCTCACGCTTCTAGCGATATTTGCGTTCATCGTGGCACAGCACTTTCAGGTGGTTGCGTCAAGGGTGACAACATCATGTGCCCGTATCACGGCTGGCAATTTGATTCGTCCGGCGCTTGTGTGCACATTCCGCAACTTGAAGACCCGTCGCGCGTTCCGCCAAAAGCGAAAGTGCCCGTCTACCAGTGCGCTGAGCGCAATGGCATGGTGTGGGTTGCACTTGCAACACCTCGATTCGACATTCCGCTCATAGACGAGATCGAAGACGCAAATTGGAAGTGGGTTAACTGTGGCCCGTACGAATGGAACGCTGGTTCGTCGCGCCAACTCGAAAACTTCACCGACTTCGGTCACTTTCCTTGGGTGCACCCCGGCTTGCTTGGCGATCCTGATCGACCCGTAGTTCCGGATTGTGATGTGAGCACAACTGGTCATGTTGTGCACTACAACATCGTGCGACCCGAAGCGCCAAACAGCGATGACTTTCCGATATTTGCCAATTCAAATACGACTTCTCCAATGCGCACATCTCGCTACGAGATCCATGCACCGTTTACGTTGTTGCTCAGACTTGGCTGGGGCGGGGTCGAGGGAATGATTTACTTCTTTGCTTCCCAACCCGTAGACCATGATCATTCTCGCGGCTTCCTCATTATTGGTCGCAACTACAACTTTGATCAACCAGATTCAGTGATTCGCGATTTTGAAGACGTCATTTTCAATCAAGATAAAGTAATTGTCGAGTCGCAACGACCAAAGTCAGTGCCATTTGACATTACAAGTGAACTACACATGAAATTTGATGGAGTCGCACTTGCCTATCGAAAGATGATGACCACCAACGGTTTCACCAATTAGAAATAGCTAGCTAGGGCTCAACTATCGCAAAGCCCGTTACAAACTTTTCTAAGTTTCCGAAGATATTCAAGAGCGCACCGGCATCACCATCAACTGTGATCGTCCCCTCGGTCATTTCATGAATGAAAGTTGTGGATTGCGTAATGACATCCAACAATGTTTCTCTTTTAATGTGAATTGTCGCATCGGCAGCATCGGAATGTCGACCTTGAGTGGAAACAAGTGTCCTATTTGACAGTGCCAGTATCCACGACTGATCCGCAGTACCCACCATGTCGACGAAGTTCCAATTCACCGTGGTGGTGAGTCCGCCAACCTGCTCTTGCATTAATCGGACCGCCAGAGTGTCAAACACTTGACCAATTGTCATCGCACGTGTCATTCCTCGAGCCCGTGCACCAAGTTCGACTGGCGGTGGTGGGCCATTGCGTAGTTCTTGTGCACCCATGAGATACGCATTGCGGAAGGTTGAAGACTCGGCCTGGTAGCCGAGTTGCTCAAGTGTGTCTGCTTGCAACTCGCGGGCCTTGACATTGGTCGGGTCTGCAAACACTGCATGGTTGACCAGCTCTGCCACCCAGCGATAGTCGCCAGCGTCAAAGGACTTCTGTGCGGCTGCCAACAGCGCATCCATTCCGCCTGCAAGCTCTACGTAACGCTTTCCCGCATCGGTTGGCTGCAACTTATTGAGATTGGCGGGGTTGCCGTCGTACCAACTGAGATAACGCTGATACACCGCCTTCGAGTTGTGTACAAGATCGCCATAAAAACCACGGGTGTGTTCGTTTGCCAAAAACTCGTCGGGCATCTTCAAAAATTCGGCAATCTCCAGCGGTGTCATGCCCTGATTTGCACACCGCATCGTCTGGTCATGTATCCATCTGTATAGGTCACGCTGCAAGATCAAGAATTCTCGAACGTCCTCAGCCCCCCATCTCGGCCAGTTGTGTGATGTAAACAAAATCTTGGTGTCAGCACCAAACAACTCGATGCTCTCATTGATGTATTTAGACCAACTCAATGCGTTGCGCACCTGCGCACCCCGAATAGGAACAAGGTTGTGCATTGTGTGCGAGCAATTCTCCGCCATGCACAACCAACCGAAATCTGGAAAGAAGAAATTCATTTCGGCTGGTGCTTCGGTTTCAGGAGTCATCTGAAAAACGATTCGCACGCCATCTACAACTAACTCTTCTCCCGTGAACGTGATGTCATGAGTTGGCGCCACCAAAGACGGTGCTGCGGTTGGCACCGAGTTACCCAACCCACAGTCAACATGACCCTCTGGACTTGCTGGAAGGAGTGGCCCAAATTGATATGTTGCTCGCCTACCCATTGCAGGCCCTGCAATAACGTTTTCGGCAATCGCCTCATACAAGAATCCCTCAGGTGCAACTACCACACACTTGCCAGCATCCACATCTGCTCGCGTGGTAACTCCGAGCACTCCGCCGAAATGATCGGCATGTGAATGCGTATAGATCACGCCAGTTACCGGGCGTTCGCCAACATGCTGGTTGATGAGTTCGAGAGATGCCCGAGCTGTGAAGTCACTCGTCAGAGGGTCAATGACAACCCAACCCTTGTCGCCACGAATAAACGTGATGTTCGAAATGTCGTATCCGCGCACCTGCCACACGCCATCAGCCACCTCAAACAGCCCATGATGAGCGTTGAGTGTTGCATGGCGCCACAAGTGCGGGTTCACCGTGTCGGGTGTTGCACGACCATCACGCAAAAAATCGTATGCTGCAGTGTCGATTACTTTGCGACCCTTGTCGTCAACGATTCGATCTTCGGTGCGCGCCGCGA
>JBIIWI010000104.1:0-23708 GCA_044339005.1 Ilumatobacteraceae bacterium | reverse complement strand
TTGGGGTGCCACCACTCGGATTCGGCGACGCAATTCTCATTGCCCGTAAATAGCGACTCTAGTTGTGTCTCCGTCGACTGAAGTGACGGCCAGGTGGTCTGCGGCACTCAAACGTTTCCGATGAAGGCTGCTGTCTTCCGACTCTGACCTGATTCTCGGGCGTCCGTTGCACAGGACCCGACCGCCACCTCACTCGACGGAAGCGTGCTGTAACGATATCGCTGAGCAACCCTTGATTTATCGGCGATAACCTTCACTCGTAATACTAGGAGGGGTGCGAGAGCGGCCGAATCGGCACGCTTGGAAAGCGTGTGAGGCGCAAGTCTCCGTGGGTTCGAATCCCACCTCCTCCGCCATGGGTATCAATTACGAACAAGCCATGCAGGTTGCTCTGCAACAGGCTCAACTTGCCAATGAATCTGGTGACGTGCCAGTTGGTGCAGTCGTAGTGCAGAACGGTCAAATAATTGCAGCTCGACACAATGAGCGCGAAGCAACGGGTGACCCAACTGCACATGCCGAAATTCTTGCGTTAAGAGATGCATCCGTCGCACTTGGCCGCTGGCGGTTAAACGACTGCACGCTTATTGTCACACTTGAGCCGTGCGTTATGTGTGCTGGAGCCTTGATTAATGCGCGAGTTGAAACAATCGTCTATGCAACAGCAGACTTCAAAGGTGGTGCAACTGGAAGCCTGTACAACGTGTGTAGTGATCCTCGCCTCAACCACAACCCTGCTGTTGTGCACGGAGTTTGTGAGTCGGAGTCAAAAGAGTTGCTGAGCAAGTTCTTTGCAGCAAAACGAGACTGACAAACGTCAAGAAGTTTGATCAGATTCGAGTGTGTAGTTGCAAGAGTGCAACCGTAAACACTTTTATTGTTTGCATGAAAGACTGCATCGTTGACGAGCTCGATTCTCCAATTGAACGTTCCCGAATTGGAGCCGAAATCTCTCTAACCACAAACCCTGCGCGGCCAGCTGCAATGAGTGCTTCGTATGTATCACCCAAATAATTCGAAGCAAATACATGAGAGAATCGACCAAGTAGAGGCTGTCGAATCAGCCGAAATCCAGAAGTTGAATCAGTGATTGTCGATCGCGTTGCGCGTGAAGCCGACCACGCCAAGACTCTCATGGTTATCCGACGAATGCCGTTTATTGACATGGTTGGATCTCCATCAGCAAATCTGCTTCCGACCACCATGTCGGCATTCAGCTCATTGGCAGCTGCAATAAGTTTGTCTATATGACTTACGGGGTGTTGTCCGTCAGCATCCACTTGGATCACAGCTTCATAGCCATGTCTGCACGCGTACTGGAACCCTGCGCGCAATGCACCACCCACACCCAAATTGATTGCGAGGTCAAGAACATCCACACCACTCGCACGGGCGATTGAAGCAGTGGCGTCTACAGACCCATCACTGACTACGACGACTTGAGAGCCATGTTCTTTCAGAGATCTCAAAACTTCACCAATGGATGCAGCCTCATTTAAAGCCGGAACCACAATGAGCACATTTTGCCGAGTCAGCAACTGTCGACTCATCTTGTTTCACCACGTTCAATTGTGTCAACGGTTTGTCGCAAGTGTGCCAACTCTTCAGTCAATCTGCGCTGGCGTTCGTGAAGCCCCGAGATACTGATTGACAACTGAACACAGATGATTACAAGAAGGATGATGCCACCGATCGCAAGTAACGCCGCAGGCGTGATTGCCAAGAAATTGGCAATTGGAGTAATAACCGGGATGATCACCCCTGCCATAATTCCAAAGGTGCTCAACAAGAGCCAACCAACTGTGTACCTAAAGTTGAGTAGTCCGCGTCGCGCCACCCTATAGATCAAAATTGTGGAGCACAAACCAATGACGGTGCAAAAAAGTACCTGGATGGTAGTTACTTCCATTGTTCGCCCCGGCTCCTTTGGTGTTATGCAGGATCCAAATTGCTTACCCAAACCAATTTCACAATAAATCCTACCCAATATTCAAATTTTGATCACATCTTTAACTGTCTTAAAACAAAATATCGTACTTGTATCACGAACAACAGGTGGATGTTGTCGTCAGCGGTCCCTTCGATTGACACTGACAACCTATTGAATGTGCCTCTCAAATTTTGCTAGATTCAATTTGTGAAGTCACAAAATGAAGTTGTTATAGCTATGCCTATTTACAATGAATCTGAAGGGATTGTCGAGTTCTTGACCGAAATCCAGGCTGCGTTTAGTTCTTTAAATTTAGAGTTTGTGCTAGTTAATGACGCATCCACCGATCAAACAGTTATCAAGGTGGAGGAATTTATTAAGTCCACATTGACCCCAGTCAAATTGATCTCAAATTCGACCAACCTAGGACATGGACCATCAACCATCAGAGGAATTGATGCTGCAATCCAAACCGGTAGAGCCATTGTGATGACGGTAGACGGTGACGGTCAATTTCTTGGTTCAGACATGCGACGATTATTTAATCTTCACCAAGAATCCGGATATTCGGTTAGTGAGGGAATTCGAACTGACCGTACAGACCCGCTATTTAGAAAACTAACAACAGCCTTAACACGGTTGTTAGTATTTTGCCGCTGTCACAGAATGCCCAAAGATGCAAACACGCCTCTAAGGGTTTATTCACGAGTAGATTTAATTTCAATTCGGAATGTTTTAGATGCAGATTTGTTAACTCCAAATTTACATATAAGCGCACTGGTTAGAGATAAGAAATTTGGATTTAAACTCGGAAAGTTAAAAGTACGATCTTTGCCTAGACGGGGAATTAACTCAACTGGGACCATGTGGCAAAGTGGAAAACAGTTATTGCCTTCAAAACGCTTCCTGGGTTTTGCCGTGAAGTCATTTAAGCAATGGCTGTTCACAACCCGATTAAGGGGAGTTGGGGAGAGTCAGTCAGCTCTCCATGGCTAGGTGGATTATTAACCAAGGCGATTCGCAATCTCGAAGAATCGTGGACGCGACATTTAAGGCGGCAAGTTTTTGTTCGTTAATCAAAAAATAGATTTGTTTAAGAAGCAACTAGGACGCCATAAATTACTCATATTGATTTGTATTGGGTTTACCTACTGCCTCACAAGCGTCAAATATCTACGCTATTTTTCTCAAGCAGGCGATGGTGCATCTTATGTTGGTTTGGTAGCTTCGGCACGCAGGAATCTTCATTTCGATCCCTACCTCTACGCATCAATACTCAAAATGAATCAAAATGCATGGAGTGGCTCTGACGCATGGTGCGCGAGCGACTCTGTATTTTCTTTACCTGGAAAATCCTCTGTGTTGCAGTGGCATGCTTATCTAGTGGCGTACCCACTAGGTTGGATTTCACGACTAACACACATATCGCCTGCGTATATTGCGGCTTTAGCTGAATCCGCAACAGTTGTTTGTGCGGTTGGGATTGCCGCCCATGCTCTGTGGAAAGTTTCGGGTCACAAAGCATTGATTGTTGGATTTATTGCCTGCGTATTGAGCATGCCGATATTGCGAATTGGATTTTCGGGGCAACTTCAACCGGAGCGACTATTTGTGTTACCAGTCATTTTAATTCTATGCCAGTTAGAAAGGTCTTTAAATTCTGAGCGTATTTCTAAACTAACAGTGGTTGCTGCTTACCTGTTCGGTGCTTCAATCTCCGAAAGGTGTGCTTTTACACTGGCATGGCTGACCGTAATCTATTTCGTTTTACGCGCACCAAAATTCATGATTAGTAAGCCTTTTTCAAATATATTTTATTGGTGTGCTGTCATTTGCTTTGGGTGGTGGTGGTATTGGTCGAAGTACATTCAGGATAGTTTCTTTTACAAACAGATAAGTATTAAAGCAATTTCGTCTGGGTTGCGACTTTCATTTACGGACGATCTTTCCAATACGATTCGGATGTTAGTGGTGTTATCTCCACTGATCGTTCTGTCCATCTTTCGATGGCAAGGGGCAGTGCTGGGTTTCCTTTCCTTAATTCCAAATCTCGCCGTCTCGGTAGGAGGAGCAGAAAAGACGGACTACTACACGCATTATCATGCAATTTACTTTGCAGTTTTCTTTGGTGGGGCAGTTTTAGGGATGCTTCAAATTTCGAAGTCGTCAACTTCGTTGATAGTAAGACCAAAATTAAATATTGTTAGGTTTCGTGTGCTGAATGTGTTGCTAGCTGCTTGCCTTGTTCTAAATCTTTCTTATTCAGGAAACAATTTATTTAGTCCTAGTCAAATAAAGAAAAACCTAATTGCATCTTCCGCATCATATGGTCTTGCATTTGGTGGATATCGCGAGAATCTGAGTGATGCTTCGCGGGAATGGCGAACATTCACTGACGGGATTCCAATTGGCGCAAGTATCTCTGCACCCGAATGGATTATGCCGGCGCTGGTAGATGAAGGTCATTTGAAAATTTCTTACTATCCACTCGGGGTTACCACGGCGGATGTGATTTTTGCGGAATATGATTCTCAGATTGGGCAGTTATCTTTTTTGCCGTGGATTATGGATCAAACTGAAGCCTCAAAAATTGGACTTTGTATTACATCAGCAATTGAAAGAAGAAATCAATTGACTGAGAGGGATTTACTCAAACCAGATTTGCTCCGAATTAGGTTTAAAACAATTAGTTAGACACTAATGATGGTTGTAAAACTGCATATACTTCGTAAGTATGTTGCCGAGTATTTGAATTGGATCATGAATATGAATAGTTTTTTACGGTCAAAGTTGTCCGGCGTGAAAGTTGGCGAAATCGTAATCGGGCAGCTTGAAGCGCTGATTGTCGGAGCTGTCGACTGGATACCAACAATTGTTGGAATGCTTATCCGCAACGTTGTATATCGACTTCTCGGAATGAAAGTTTCCGGATTTTGCTGGATACAACCACGAGTGATGATCGTGCACATGCGCCGACTTCGTGTCGGTAAGAATTTTGGTTGTAATTCGGGGACCTACATCAATGCAATTGGTGGCATTTGCATGGGTGACGACGTATTAATTGGTTCGAATGTGACAATTTCGTCAGGGAAACACGAAATTGAAGGTCGATTACGATCAGTGTTTTCCCGACCGACACTGCCAATGCGCATGATTTTTGGAAGTGATATCTGGATAGGTGCGGGAGCTTCAGTTCTACCAGGAGTAGATCTTGCAGATGGAACTGTTATCGGAGCAAATGCCGTAGTCACTAAAAATACGACTCCTTATGCTGTAATGATTGGAATTCCTGCGCGCCCAAGCAGACTTCGGTAGGCATCATCCACAGGCGAAGTGTCTATATTCAATTTTGTCCGACCATTTCTCCAAGCCTGTGGGTGGTTCAGCAGCAAGAATGAGTATCCGGACATTAGGAAATTGAACCGTCCACCATTCCAGAATTTCAGGGAGAGATTGTTTCGCTTGACCAACTGGTATTGCTAATGAGTATGTGGCATCAATCAGTCGACCTCGAATACCGTTGATCCAACGGGTATTCAAATCATGTTGTTGAAACAAAATTGTTCGGTTATCGGCATTTAAATTTAGATCTGATGTGGTATCCATCGCGTGTAGGAAACATTCCCTATTTTGGTCTTTGCTATTGTGAAACAGATGTTTCCAAGCAGATTGAGTCGAAGTAAAATCCAATTTCGAAGATGACGCATTGGTGTTGTAGAAGCACAAAACACCAACGGCCAAAAGAATTGTCAAAAAATGTATTAGACCGCGACCATATATTTTGGGAACGAATCTAATTATTCCTCCCAAGGATGCTATTCCTAGAATAATAACGAGATATCCAGCCTTTACTGGGTAATAAGAGACATAACCGACGCTTCGTTTAGAGATCAATGCAAGGGCACCAAAATTAATCAGTGATGCATAAAAAGTAAACACGATTAACGGCATAGTACGCAATGTCAATCTAGAAAAAATGACCAACATTGTCACAACCGATACCAGTAAGAAGAAATTCTTCACGTCAATTGGTTGGATTCCGCCTTCATCGTCTACGTAATGTCGAACATTGAGAGATTTCATAACTACAGCAACATTAAGGACGGTTGCGATTAGGACTAGGACACTCATAATCTTCTTGTGAGTCCAAACAAAGAGGTAGTCATTTTTGGACATTTTGATTAGTTCAAAAACAAGAACAAAAATAAGCACGGGACTTAAGAGTGGATATGAATAGTTGACAAGCGTTAGGCCGAAAATTCCAATCATCACTCTGCGACTTTGGATTTTTTCGTCTGTAATCACTTTGACTATCGCCAAAATAATGCAACAAGTCCATAGGAACGGTGGAAATCCCATCCAAAAGACATAACTTATTTGAGAAAATGTGACGAGGAGGGCAACAGCCAAAACAAAGATTTTGTTTATAGTGATATTCTTAGTGGGAAAGTTAACCTGACTCCACTCCGCTGCCACAAGTGAAGCTGTAAGAATCCCGGTTCCGAAAAAGAAGAAACTGAAATACCTTAAAACTTCGTATCCACCGCTCATTTGTGCGTTTGCAATTGACATAAGAAATGACCAGGTACCTTGTTGCAGCGGTGGATAGCCATTTACATAATTGCTGAATGTGAAATCTTGTGGGAGTTGACCCGAGTAGATAAATCCACCATGTCGATATACCTGGGATAGCGCTGGGATGTGAGCGGAGTTGTCGTAGCCCCAAAGAAGGGGTGAAATGAGACCATGATCACTCTGCAAAAAAATCACAATTGTTAGCACACCTATAATTAGAGTGCTGGACCGAAAAATCTTGACTTCTGGTATTTTTCTACTACTGAAACAGAATGTCCCCCAGCCAAGAATCATCAGCACGGCCAACGGACGAGAAATTGGTTGGAATAGAGGACCAGCCCAACCCCAAAGCAGAGTCATAGCTGACAAAATCAATAAAGTTAGTACGACAGTATTCTGAGGGTATCGAAGCCTTGTTAGTTCAATTACCATGATTGTGACAAGTCCAGTCATCAGAATGCTCGACGAAGGTACAAAGCTGCTGATTGATGAGATTAAAATCAAAACTCCGAGTAAAGAAAAAAACTTGGGGAACAATGTCCTATCGTTTATTTGCCTTAAAAATTTATTCATAGTCGGATCACCCATCTCGTTGATGGAATTAAATTAGCATTGTGCTGAACCAATTAACCGTTGGAAAATTGATTTAGTCAACAGAAATCGGGTCTTCCGTGCTTAAAGAGTTGATAGCTGAGGATGTGATTGTTGGGAGCGGCCCATGTGGGTATGCAGCAGCAAAGTCAATCATTGCATTGGGACGACACCCGTTAATCATTGATTTTGGTGCTAGTTCTAATCTTGGGGGTTCACATATTGAACGAACTTCGAGTGTTGCAATGAAATCAGACTCGCTTCATACACAAGTATTTGATTATCCGAGAACCTTGATCACCAGTATTGACGGCAAACACCTACCGCTTTCAAGCGCGCGAGGAGGTTTGTCGAATATTTGGGGAGCTGGAATACTTCTGCGTAACGGGGAGGAATTACCAAAGTTGGCTCCTGTTTGGTCAGGCATTAGTTCTGCTTACGAAAGTTTATTGAAAGAAATGCCGCATGTCGGAGCACAAGATAGAACTTCAATTCGTTTTCCCTGGCCAACTGTCTCTACCAAGGCTCCACAGTCAGATCGATTCAAGTTGATGGCTGAAAAACTTCAGTACCTAGATTCTGGAGTTTTGATTGGGTGGCCACGAGTTGCGCTTGAAAATAACTGTGTTAGATGTGGGGCCTGCCTGCATGGGTGCCCTTTAAATTTATTTCACTCATCTCGGGTAAGCCTAGAAAGATTGGCCCTTGATGGACATTGTTCATTTGTCACCGGACCGGTTTTAACTGTTGGAGCCGAGGGGGGGAAACCATGGCTGCAAACCCCAACGCAAATGATATTTGCTAAACGTATCTTCGTTGCTGCCGGCCCCATCGCGACGCCGACTCTCTTACAAAGATCGAACTTGGTACCGAAAGACATTCTTGTACGAGACAGTGCTGTTTTTTATACAGGGTTTATAAATACGAATACTGCTGATGGGACCGAAGAAACTTACACAGCTGCACACTTAGTAGCTTTCTCAGATCGTGCTGGTAGTGATGATTTTCAACTTGCAATTTATGAGAGTAATCCGGAATACGCTTCGAGACTTACAGCCATTGTGCCCAGACTAAGTCGTGTGCTTAAAGTTCCGACAAAATTGGTTGCCCACATAAATGCGGGGATTGGCTTCTTGGACTCTTCGGTGAGTGGGTCACTTAGGCTTCAATATAGGAATGGTCGCACTTGGGTTAGCCGAATCGATTCCAAGATCGTGCGAAAAGAGGCGCAAAGTGTTCTCGCTAGGGTTGCTCGCACCACAAAAAAACATGGTCTATATCCAATTCCTAAATTAATTGTGGTACCACAAACTGGTAGTGGGTATCACTCTGGGGCAAGCATGCCAATGGGTGGAGAATTGATTAAGTTCGACGGATCCCTAAATTCGGCACCTGGCGTTTATGTCATTGATGCATCAGTACTACCCGAGATATGGGCAGGCTCACATACATTCACCGCAATGGCAAATGCTTATCGCATTGCGAAAGATGCTAGATGAAAATTGGATTAATTGGAGCAAGAAGTGTGCTCGGCAGAGTTCTCAATGAAACCTTTACGCTGGGCGGTCATCAAATAAGTTCGTTTACTCGCGAGGGAGGAGAGGGAAGTCATGCCTTTGATGTCTTAGTTGATCAACCACCGAGCAGTTTAGTTGGCCTCGATGCAGTAATTTATTTATCATGGGACACCAAAGAGAGAACAAAAAGTTCACAGCGGGCCCATGTAGAAGCAGCGGGTAGATGTGCCAAACACTGTGAGAACCTCGGTATTAATTTCTTATTTGTAAGCACAGTGCATGCTTCTCGGGATGCGCGATCACTGTACGGAAGATACAAATATGAGGCAGAAATCCTGATTTCAAATTACATGGGTAAATCTGCCCGAGTTGGATTGGTCGCTGATGACTCTTTTCCATTACTGCTTACAAGTATCAGAAAACTACTTCGGTCATATCCATGGTTGAGTGCATTTCTTGATTGGCCAGTCTATGCGATTAGTACCAAAACGCTTTCTCAGGAAATTGAGAAAGTATTGCTTGATTGGCCAGTTGACGTACTGCTGTGGTTCGCTCCGACGAAACCGGCAAGCTTGTCGCTTATCGGATGTTGGGAAAATAGCTCAATGTGGCGATTCAAAAGTTGTATGTATTTTGGAAATTTGGTGGCGCTTATTCCATTGAGGGGAGCCAAACTTGACGCATGGCGGGGATTGGTAGGCATGTCAAAAACCATTTACAACCCACTCGAATCCAGGGGGATGGACGTTTCTGATTTTGACTGGAAAAATCAACTTGATCCAAGCGTTCCTTGGAAATGATAGAATTTGTTAAGAATGGTTCTAAAATCAAAGGCAATTCGTATCACGATTGATGTTGAAAACATTTCTGGCTCAACTTCCAGTCTTGGATTTGCCGGTTCGTTAGAACCCCTGTTAAATGCACTTGACGAGACGGACACAAAGGCGACCTTTTTTGTTGTTGGATCGTTAGCCAGCGGTTGGAAGAAGACGCTAGAACAGCTGTCTAATTGTGGTCATGAAATTGCATTACATGGGTACACCCATGAGTTTCTGGCTGTGCTTGGTCCAAAGAAGTTCACCAGTGAGCTCATGGAAGGGAAGGCCGCCGTAGAGGACGCCATTGGCAGGGAGATCATTGGGTTTCGCGCACCTTATTTTTCGCTCACAAAAGACTCCATATGGGCTCCAGAGATACTTCATGCGGCAGGGTTTAAGTTTTCATCGAGCGTTCTGCCTGCCTGGAATCCGCAAGCTGGATTTCCTAAAGCACCTAGAAACCCATTTTTGTGGGAATGTGGCTTGGTGGAGTTTCCAGTGCCGACCTTTGGTATCAGTGTTTTAAGAGCACCGTTATTGGGCGGAGCATATTTACGATTATCTCCTCAATTCTTGTATCGATTGGCACGTTATTTTGGGGCACATCGTGTGGGCGAATGGGCCTATTGTCACCCATACGATTTTGATACCAATGCCAAATTTGAGGTAGTCCGAGAAACATCTTGGCTATTTTCTAAATTGCTCTTTGCGAGACGAAAACTTATGTTGCCAAGGGTGCTGGCTCTAACTGCGGTTGGACTTAGCGATTCGTTTGAATCCAGAATAAGTAATCAAGAGTTTATGCAGTCCCTTAAGGTTTTCCCAAAGGTTGACAATGGTTTTGCTCAGAAGTAAGCAGATTTCTATTGCTGGGGTTGGATCAGCATTACCGAAAACCGCAGTCACCAATGACGAAATCATTATGGGATTGGAAACTTCAGATAGTTGGATAAAAACGAATCTTGGAATTCACGAACGTCGGATATGTCGAGATGAAAATGAAACTTCAAGTGAGTTAGGCGCTCAGGCAGCAATGCGGGCCTTGGATTTTGCGGGTGTTCATCCAAATGATGTGCAAGGAATCATTGTGGCCACAGCCACGCCAGATCAAAAAGCCCCATCCACTGCATGCCTTATCCAAAATATTCTTAAAATTTCCAATGAATGTTTTGCTTTTGATGTTCAAGCAGTTTGTAGTGGGTTCATTTACGGTCTCACCGTTGCATCGAGCCTTATTGAGTCCACAGGAGCAACAAATATTTTGGTTATTGGAGTCGATACATTCTCGAAGATTACGAACTGGGAAGATCGCTCCAGCCCATTCTTTGGAGATGGTGCAGGTGCTGTTCTCCTGCAACGGACATCGAGTAGTGACGCTGAATTTGCATCGATAATTAGAGCAGATGGATCTGGCCATGAAGGCTTCTTCGTAGCCCCAAAGGCAAATCACTACACCATGAATCCACGATCAGTTTATGAAGCAGCTACTCGAGTGCTCCCTAATGTAATCAATGAACTTTTGGAGATTAGTAATAAGCAAGTTGGCGATGTTGATTTCATAGTTCCCCATCAACCATCAATTCGTGTACTAAATAAAATGGCGGAGGTTTTGGGTATTTCAAGTTCCAAGGTATTAAAAAATATGGACAAATATGCGAATACAGCGGGTGCAAGCCTCCCGATTCTTCTTGCCGAGAATGTTATTAATGGAACCATAGGTAAAGGGGATTTAATTGTGATGGCTGGCGTTGGAAGTGGGTGGACCTGGGGTGCTGCTATGTATCGGTGGCAAGGGTGACACAGCGGCCAGCAGTAATCGTTTTCGCAGGTAATAGTGGACTCGGATTAAGCGTTGTTTCTAGTCTGATTGAGTCAAATCAGTGGACTGTTATCGCAACTTACAGGAAAGATAAAACCTCATTACTTGAAGCCTTCGCGCATCATGGGCTGAATTCGAATCCACTCATCCACCAATTGGAACTTTCGGACAGCGACTCAGTGAGTTCATTTTGTAAATCAATGTCTGAGGCACATGATATTTGGGGAGTCGTGAACTGTTGTGGCGAGACAACTGCAAAAACCTTAAAGAAGCTAGCGGCGGAAGAGATATTTTTAGCGCTTGCTGCAAATGTCATGCCTGCAGTGAATATCACTAAGAGCGCGATGACAATTTTCTCCGAGAAATTGGTGCAAGGCGGAAGAATCATCCATTTATCATCGGTATTGGTTAGAAGGCCAGTTCTCGGAGTAGTGCCATATGTAATGAGCAAAGCGGCAATTGAAGGCCTAGTACATTCCTCGGCAGTTGAACTCGGAAAGAGCAAAATTACAATTAACGCCCTGCGGCTTGGATACTTTGATCGTGGAATGGCCACTCGAGATGTCCCAAAGGAACTATTGAGTGAAGTTACCAAACAGACTGCAGTAAAGGATCTTGGCCACCCTGCAAATTTGTTTGCTGCGATCAGTTACTTGTTGTCAAAAGATGCTTCTTACCAAACTGGGTCAGTGATTGATTTAGATGGTGGACTTGTTTGAGTGTCAATTTTAATTCTCTAGATTTACCCGACCAAGATGCCATGCTTCATGGTTTGCTAAATCAAGGGTTTCCTGAATCGAAAGACTCAGGGTTATTTTCCCCCGAGATGCTCGACTGGAAGTTCGCTAAATCAGGCGGACTTTCGAACAGTCTCGTTGGGTATGTTGAAAATTCCCCCGTAAGTTTTTATGGAGTTTTGCCCCGCCAATATTCTTTTCAGGGTGTGGTCAAAACTGTTGGTTTGGTTGTTGATGTCCTAAGTATTCCCGCGATGCGTGGACGAGGTTTGTTCGTTTCTTCTGGGCAAGCAGTGATGAATAAATTGGAAAAAACTGAAATCTCATGCGTTATTGGTTTCCCTATCAGGCCCGAAGTTCTTCCTGGCCATTTGAAGGTGGGTTGGCAAGTTCGGTTTCCAATGCCTGTTTATGTATATCCGATCGGAGCGAGAAAGACTAGAGGATGGCGAAATACCTGTATCAGGTTTCTATTCAAGGTTTTATATGTCTTGTTTTCGCCGCTACGTCTTGCAGAACATAGTGAGGCGCAACTCTTAGATCCAATTGATTTTGCCTGTGACCCTCGAGTAGAAAATTTTATTACAAATCAGTCAACTTCACACAACATATCAATTCAAAAAAGTTCGCAGTTTTTGCAGTGGCGACTATCACGACCAGATGCCATCTATAAGTGTTTCAATTTGGGTACGAAAAATACAAGTGCATATGCCATTTGTCGGGTAATGAATTTTGAAGGATTCCGAAGTATGGCAATTTTAGATATTGATGGAAGCTCAAAACTAACAATAAGACAGATCATCAAACATATTGTTCACTATTCACAAATTGAGGGCTGTGATCTCATTGCTTTTTGCACGAACAAGTCAAATTTTAAGAGGCTTGGTCTTAGGAGGTTTGGCTTCCTTGATTCTCCAAAGAAATTTCAGGTAATTACACGTCCAACCGGTGATTCAGATGCTGATTTCTTGGAGATATTTTCACGCCTTACGTGGATTGATTCAGACACTATTTGATATCAAAACCTTGAATAGGAATCATCGTCCTTAATTGAGCGGCTGCTTTTAAGAAGTATGATTGGAATTGTTTTTGAAGCAATTTTGGATTGGTGAGGCCATGAAATTAACAGTGTTGGGTAATTGCCAAGCTGGCGGAATTGCTGACTCGCTTGAATTATTGATCCCCGGATCCGAGATTGGTCACGAGTTGCTTTCAAATGATGTGGCAACTCTTGAAGCGGAATTACGAAAGCATGCCAAATCCCGAAAGGTCGGTCTAATTTTGCATGATTCAGTAAAGAACATCATCGACTTCCATCCGCAATTGCAAGGAATTCTGCCGGAAGAAACAATTGTGATCCCAACAGTGACATTTGCGGCCTTTCACCCAGATATCCAATACGGGTTTATTGCTGGTGGTGTTGTGAAAAATGGGCTTGATAGCGACTGGAATTCACGGATATTGCTGTGGGCATACATGAACAAACTCAAAGAACGAGAAGCTCGAGAGCTGTTTCGTGAAGAGGTGTATCGAGAACTTGGTTATTTAGATGAGTGGGCATCGTCGGCAGCATTATTGAAGTTGGGATTTGAAAAGTCTCGTTTTGACTTTGGTAGGTGGATGCGAAGTGTGCAGCGCGATGGGGTCTTTATGTATGGGATTAACCATCCACTACCGATCGCGCTCTCGAACTTGGCAATACAGATAGTTGAGCGAGAGTTTGCTGAAAAACACCAGCATGTAGATGATGTGCACAAGTACGTGACTGACTATCTTGCACATATCGTGTGGCCCGTATACCCAGAGATTGCCGACGAGCTTGGTGTTGAGGGAACATACAGATGGCGGGTTGGCCGAAAATATGCGCAATTGGATGAATTCATTTCATTGTGTTACGAACAATGGGATTCGATCAAGCTGCGTAAGCGTGAGGTCAACTTGATGCCAGCAGTTTCGGAGCGAGATAATGTGGTGCTCGTACAGATGTCGGGAAGAGACTGATGGCGATTAATCCATATAGAGGACTACCGAGCGCCCAATATTGGCGAAGTGGAGTTGCCGACGTAGGGCTTGGACAGTTTGACCCGGTCGAGTCAGTGAAGTTTCAGATATCTCAAACTGACAAGATTTCGACGCTTGGTTCGTGTTTTGCCCAACATCTTGCAAGGCATATTCATAAAAGTGGATACAACTATTTAGTGACAGAACCACTTGCTGCAGAAGAAGACCAAACTGAAGCTGCGGCATTAATGGCAAGTCAGTTTTCTGCTCGATATGGAAATGTTTATACGGTGCGTCAAGCACTGCAACTTCTGGATCGTGCGAATGGATGGGCCCCAAAAGAAGACATTTGGGAACGTGATGGACGGTTTTATGATCCGTTTCGACCCAATGTGTTTGCAGGAGGGTTTAAGTCGGAAGATGACTTGAAACAAGCACGAACCTCGCACTTAACTGCAGTGAATCGAGTATTCACTGAATCGGACGTGGTGGTGTTTACTCTTGGGCTGACTGAAGCTTGGACATCTTCATTGGACGGAGCTGTTTACCCCATTGCGCCTGGCGTCGTAGCTGACTCGATGGATGAATCACGACACAGTTTTAAGAACTTCACTTATCCCGAAGTGCTCAGTGATTTGCTCGCGTGGTGTTTGAGGTTGCGCGATATGAACCCTGCAGTCCGTATTTTGTTGACAGTGAGCCCTGTGCCCTTAAATGCAACGTATGTTCCGCAAAATGTGTGGTCATCGACTACTTATAGCAAGGCTGTTCTGCGCGCTGTTGCTGGTGATGTAAGTAAAGAATTAGCGTACGTTGACTACTTTCCTTCATACGAGATCATTACGTGCCCACAAGTGCAAGGTCGCTATTTTGAAGATGACCTACGAGAAGTTAAAGATGTGGGTGTGCGACACGTTATGAAGGTTTTTGGTCGTCACTATTTTGAAAGCAGTGAGTCAAACGATAGGAAGTCCGCAAAGTCCATTGAGCATCCACAAGCGAGCAGGGCTACTGGTGTGTCAAATGTGTTTTGTGACGAGGATTTGTTGGATCAATAAGAATGATTGAAATCGATTGCATCGGCAATCGAACCATCAAATGCAATCTTGCCGTCTTTGAGGACAATGCCTCGCTCGCATGTACTACGCAATAGTTCTGCATTATGCGAAGCAAAGACGAGAATTGAAGCATCGGTGTAGAGGCGTTGAAGCACTGATTGGGCTTTTCGTCGAAAATGTTCGTCGGCCAACCCAAACCCCTCGTCGATAACAACGACTTTGTGCGCACGGGCGGTGGCGAGAGCAAAGACGATACGCGCAAACATGCCACTCGAAAAACTTCGCATCGGCTGGTCGAAGTACTCACCAATTTCGGCAAAGTCTTGAATCCAGTCAATAATTACTGGAATCTCACGTTTTGGAACACCAGCAACGATGAGTTTTGAGATGCAGTTTTCTCGGGCAGTGAGCGAGTCGACCATGCCGTAACCGGTATCGAGCAGCGCAGAAATGTCTGAACCGCGCTCAATTGACCCTTCGTCTGGCTCGAAGATTCCTGCGATGAGGCGCAACATTGTTGTCTTGCCAGCACCGTTTGGACCAAGAATGCCAAGACGTTGTCCATCAAGAATCTCGAGTGATATGCCATCAAGAATCCGACGAAACTTAGGAGCAGCAGAACCTGCTACTGGTGCAAGCTTGCGACTAAAAACAACATTACTTAGCAAGATATGTGTCATTGTCAGATCAACTTTCGGACATTGCGAAGTTGAGATTGGAGCAACTCGATAAGCGCGATGGAACAGGCAACCACGATGAGACACCTCGTGAGTAAATCGAATCGAATGTTGTTGTTGAGAATGGCTTCTTTGACAAGGACAACAAACCAACCTGCTGGGTTGACATCAAAGACAATCTTCATCGGACCAGTTGATGGTGGTGACCACAATATAGGGGTGAGAAAGAAGCCAACTTGGATCATTGATGGAAGCAATGACTTGAGATCTCGTCTCCAAAGTGTGAGCCGAGCAAAAAGTGCAACAGGAAAGATGAGTGCAGGGAGCACCAGCATCGTGAGTGGGAAAAGTAGAAGCGCGTGCCAAGTTAATTGATAATCACCGATCCAAAGTGCGAGAGCCACAACGGGCAAATTGTGAAGAAATATGACTGTGTTACGCCAAATAACACGAAGAACTAGCGAGAGTTCATCGATCGTTGAATTGAGGAGCAAACTACGATCGGCCTCAAAAAGTTCGGCGCCTTCATTGAGAGATACCGAAATTAATGTCCATATTGCAAGGCCAATACCAAGTTGCGGAGTGAGGGATAAAGCTTTGTTGTTGCCTACTAGACCGATTGCGATAGATGATCCGGCAATTATTGCGGCAAGAGATGTAGCCGACCACCAGGGGCCAAGCTTGGTGCGAGCATATTGAGCTCTGAGGTCTCGCCAACCTAAGTGAGTCCAGATACGGAAGTTGGAGAACGAAACCAACAAAACAGATGAGCGACGCACTAATTCGCTACTTTCGATTGATTAATGGGCTCTGAAGCCAAAGTATCTGTAATGAGCATGCGCAAACGTTCGATCTCGTTGGATCGAGAAAACTGTGAGCCCATGCCAGACAACCCTTCGCGCAATGCTTGATTGCATGCATCGTCCGACTGAAGAATCTCCACCGTTGATTTAATGAGTAGGTGAGGGTCGTCTGTCATTACTTTGTTACTCAATTGACCAACTTCAAAACCCTCAAATGAAGTACATGTGCCAACAACTGGTCTGCCATAAATCAATGTAGAGACAACCTTATGTTTCATGCCCGCACCGAAACGAAGTGGCGAGACAAGGACGCGGGTCTGGGCTACGACTTCCTCCCAAGTGGCGAACCAACCCCTAATTTCTACGCCTGGTAACGCAGACCAATCGGCACTTTGATTCGGTTTAATTCCACTACCCCAAATAAGAAACCGAGAAGTAGGAACTTGTTTGTATATAGAAGGCCATAAATCACGAAGAAAATACTCGACTGCATCCGAATTTGGACTGTGCAGAAAAGAACCAACAAAACCCACTGTCATTTGGGCAAGTGGTGCAGGAATGTCGTTGGTGTCAGGGCCACCTTTAAGAATTGGGAAATGAACGAAATTGCCTACCGCTTCGTTGTCTTGCGCGTATTGCAAATCGTGCGCAGTAACGAAAAGGGTTGTTGATGGATTTTCTAGTGTTGGTTTTTCGATCGCCCACATCTGCTTTTCGTCGCGTGGCATGCCCAAGAACCATCGTGATGCCTCTGCGCTCACATGTTGCTGATCTTTAAACAATTCATTCATTGCTTGCAGACGACGAGTAGCGATATCGCTTGTGTGGTGTATCCATCTTTTGCCACTGAGATTTTCTTTTGCCAACCTGATGCCAACCATGGTTCCAAAGGAGAAGATGATGTCTGCTTCTGCAACAAGCTGTTTACCGTATGTACTACCAAGTTCTTCACAGAGCACACCGTTTGCTCGCCATGAAAGAGAATCTTGGGGCGAGACTCTTCGATTGAAAAGTGCAGCAACTTGGAAATCAAGTGAGATTAAATACTGAACAATCAACTCAAAATCGACCGACCCGCCATCACGATTGGCGTGTGGCATCGTGTCAAACACGCATACGACTTTGCTGCCGTTGGAAAAATGCGAGTCAAGCTGATTGCTTTTTTGTATAGCAGTGTGTGTGGATAGGACATCATGGTGCACGGCGGCGATTTTGGCTTGATTGATGAGCTGGTAACTCTTTAGCGAATTTTGGTTTGCCACATCCTTACCCATACTGGTGCCTTCAAAATGTATGACGCATGACAATGGGGCGTAGCGAACGCGCAGGCCGAGATCATGAACGCGCAGGCATAAGTCGACATCGTCGTAGTAGGCGGGTTTGTATTGCTCGTCTAGACCACCAAGACGATCCCACACGGCGGTACGAATAAGTAGTGCGCAACCACTCACATAGTCAACGTTTCGGGAGTAAGCAAAACGCGGTACATCGGGTATGGAGCCGCGACCACGATGCATGGCATGAGCCTCTTGAAAAATCAGTGCCCCAGCTTCACGGATAGTAAAATCATGATCAAGAACCCGAGGGCCAACTATTGCATTGCGAGAATCACGTTCCATCTCTGCAACCATCTCATCGAGCCATCCTGGGCAGACCACGACGTCTTGGTTGAGGGTGAGTAAATAAGTGGTTGAGATGCCGGTTGCAGCGCGATTGACGTTGTTGATGTAGCCACAATTTGTTGCATTGCGCATCACGCGCACTCCGGGAAGTACGCCGAACGCTGAAAAGTTGAAGTCCGGGGATGCATCGTCAGCAATAATTATTGAATAGTGCGTGCTGCTTGCAAATGATGCAATGGACTCGATTAATACTGCGACTTCAACAAAGTTGTTGTATGCAGGAATAACGATGGTTACGGACGCAGACTTTGCTTCATTGCCTGAATGGGCAATGAGGGCTCCTAGGTTCTCAATCATTTCCGGAATTTTGTCGGGGTTGAATCCCTGTTTTTGGAAATTGGAAACGTGGCTGCATAGGTAGCTGATGGTCTTTTCCCATTCTCGGGGTGCTCCATTAAGAACTGGGTAGCGAGTGCGGTCGCGCTTTAGTCGGCGGAGGCTAAACGATCCTTTTCCTTCTTTGAGAAACTGAACCCCACTAACAACCATTGTTTTTGTGCCAGACCAGAGGCCCAATTCGCGGATAAGTGCAAAATAATGACCAATTGCATCGCTCAGACTTACTTGTCCACCGACATCTTCAGAGTGATTAATTCTGATCCGCGAGATTGAAGCCAGGACATTTCGCTGTGTTTGCTTAGCGTCTGTGACTTTTGGGCTTTTGGACACAAATGTAATTCTAACTACTTCCTGCCAGGTGGTTCAGTTGCAGTAAAATGATGGAGACATGTCTCTGTTCGGAATAGTGATCCCATTTTTTTCGAACGAGGCGTATCTATATGAGATGCTCTGCTCGGTCAAAAATCAAACATCCACCGATTGGGTGTGCGTGGTAGTGGATGATTCGGGGCGAGAGAACGAGGCAGAGTCAACTGTGCTTTCACTAGCCAACCCAAAGATCACCTATATCAAGAATGAGACCAATCTGGGATTGGCTAAGTGTTGGAATGTTGGCCTGGAGCACATGACTCGTAATTTTGCCCCAACAGTGGTTGGTGTGGTTCATGCAGATGACGTATTGGAACCACGGTTTGTTGAAGTGTCGCTACGTGCACATGCCGCCAACCCAGAAGCCGTAGCTGTGCATACCGCCGTGACAGTTGTAGATGAAGAGAACAAAAAACGGTTTTCGTTTCCCGACTTCGTCAAGTTCCATGTTGCGCCGTACAAACACTCACGGTCTATTTCAACAAGTGGTGACGCCGGCTTGGCATCAGTGCTGCGTGGCAATTTTGTGTTTTGCCCAACAGTGAGTTTTAAGACTGGTCTCATCTCGTTACCACTATTTGATCCACAATGGAATATGGCTGTTGATTTGGAACTTATTTCGAGACTTTTGTTGAATGGGCAAACAGTGGTTGGAGTGCCTGACTTCGTGTATCGATACAGGAGGCACCGTAATAATTTGACGTCGCAACTCACCGACACAACTGCAAGATTTGTGGAGGAAATAAGTTTTTATAAACAGGTTGTTGCCAAGTGCGAGCAAAAGGGTTTTGCCAAGAGTGGCACAACGGCTTCGCGAATGACAATGATTCGACTTCACATTTTATATCGAGCATTACAAAAAGTTGCTCGGTTGCGCATTGGGGCGGCAATTAGACTCATACAGGTGTTGAGGACAACAAGAAGTTGAGTACCGAAGTGAAAAACGGCAAGACCAGGGTTGCTCTTGTATTACTCAACCCTCAATACATCCGTTCGTGGGTTGATACCGGGCTTCTTCGGACACTTCTTGATACTGGAAAAATCGACGTCACGGTTTTTGCACCCCAACATGTACTTGATCGTTGGGTTGATGCTGATCAATTTGAAACGACCATTATCGAGTCAATTGAGCCCACTAGGGCAGCAACCAACTTGGTGGCTTTGAGTTGGGTGGCATTGCGGTCAAGGTCTTCAACTTTTCGGTTTGCACTTGAGCGCAATTTCTTGTCGGATTATCGGCTGTTTCCGTTTCGTATTGGAATAAAGAAAGGACTCATTCAGTTTCTGCGGAACACTCGCACGATTGCCGTAAATACAAAGGCCAAACGGAAAACAGTTGTGTATTTCTTCCCGCCATTTCGTGCTCTGTCTCGTAGGAACAGCCTGAAACTGGAGAATGGGAAAGCACTGCCCTCACAAATCGTAAACGGAAAGTTTGATTGGCTTGTAGTGCCCTGCAATGCACTTGATGAATTAATGACTGATTATCTGGCTCATGCAAAACAGATTGGACTTCGCTCACTATTAGCGCTCGACAACTGGGACAATCTCACGAGTAAGTCGGCATTTGTTGTGCAACCGGATGTCGTCACTGTGATGGGAGAAAAGTGCGTTCAGTATGCGATGGAGATCCACGATTCAGACCCCAAAACGGTCTTGCCGATCGGGTTGCCACGGTTTGATGTATATCGATCTCTAAAGAAAAATGGTGGCGCAGGAAAGAACTCATCAAAGAAGCAAGTTTTATACGCTGGGTTCTCGCTTGCTCACTCGGAAAAGCGGGTGGTCGACGCGCTTGCAAACTATTTGGACGCCAAATATGGGCCAGGTGTGGTCGAGGTCTATTACCGTCCTCATCCATTGGGCGTTCCTCGCATTGATGATTATGAAATCAATAACGCGCATGTGGTCGTGACAGAGCACGGAGAACTTTCGCGTACCGGTTTGCCGCACATGAACGATGAATTTATCAATGCACTTACTGAAGCCGATGTGGTGGTGGGCGCACCAACGACTTTGATGCTGGAAGCGATGCTGGTGGGAAGACCATGCGTGCTTGACATCACTAGCGATAAATTTCATCGCACCACGGCAGGCAATGCAGCACGTCGGTATACACATATGAAAGATTTGCTCGCAGTAAGTGAACTTGCTCGCGGTGAAACCATTGAGCAGTTAACTGTGGAAGTGGAAAAGATTTTGGATACAGATGTTGCAGGGATTAACTACGAAATAGGGCATCTATATAACACAGCGGCAGTTAGTTATGCCGAGCAGTTGTTATCAGTGTTGCTGGCTCATTGAGCTGAAAATAATTTAGTACTATTGCTTTGTGGCCATGCGATCAATTCAATTACAAAACATTACGATTGATGACGATTCAAAATGTTTTGTGATTGCCGAGATTGGCCACAATCATCAGGGAAACGTTGAATCTTGTAAACAGCTGATCAAAGCAGCTGTTGATGCCGGGGCAAGCGCGGTAAAACTGCAAAAGCGAAGCAATAAATCGCTTTTTACGAAAGAATATTTTGATCGGCCGTATAACAGCGAAAATAGTTTTGGGGATACGTACGGCGAACACCGTGAAAATCTGGAATTTAATCGGGATCAGTATCTAGAACTGCAAACATTTAGTGCAGAACTTGGCGTTATTTTCTTCGCAACAGCATTTGATTTTGAAAGCGCTGAATTCTTGGAAGAACTTAAAGTTCCTGCATACAAGGTTGCTTCGGGCGACCTAAAGAACATTCCGTTAATTAAGTATTTGGCTACCTTCGGTAAGCCGTTGTTTTTGAGCACGGGTGGTGGAACGATTGAGGATGTTGATCGTGCGGTCGCAGCGCTTGAAGGTACCGGAGTTCAATATTGCATCCTGCAATGCACAGCCGGATATCCACCAGCGTGGGATGAATTGAACCTTGAAGTCATTAGCGAATTTAGAAAGCGGTATTCATCGCCAGTAATTGGTTTTTCATCGCACGACAGCGGAATTGCAATGGCTTCTGCTGCTTACGCCCTTGGCGCACGAGTCATTGAAAAGCACTTTACGCTCAACCGAACTCTTAAGGGAACAGACCACGCATTTTCACTAGAGCCACAGGGCCTTCGAAAAATGATTCGAGACTTGGATCGGTTGCATCTCGCGATGGGAGATGGACAAAAGCGGCAATTTGCGAGTGAAAAAGATCCATTGCAGAAAATGGGAAAGAAGATGGTGTTCGTTCGAGCAATGCCAAGTGGCGCAGTGTTGACCCCCGAAGATATTGCCTTCAAATCACCTGGTGACGGGATGGCTCCTTGGATGATTGATCAAGTCGTTGGCAAGCGACTCACGCGAGATATGAACGCTGACGAAGCACTAGATATTGCTGAACTGCACTAACTAGTTAAGAAAACTAGCGTTCAATAACTTCGTCGATAGTAGTGCTGGGCAAGCCACCAGTTGACTCGACACCGTATTTGTCTTCGACTCGAACCCTGTCATTGAAGTGCGGTGTAGATGCTTCGATGTACACAACATCAGTAATTGCTTCGGTTTGATGCACTAAACCAGGTCGAAAATGCACGACTTGTCCTGGGCCCGCAATGGTTTCAGTGAGAGTGCCAGAACCATTGTCGTAACGCACGATCATGGTGCCACTAATAATGACAGCCGTTTCGTCTTTGAGGTGGTGAAACTGCAGGCCACCCTTTTCTCCAGCACGAACTTCAAGTCGTTTGAGGCTGTACTTTCCCGGAACTAGTGCAAGCAGAATTTCATTACCCCAAGTGCGTTCGCCGAGGTCTTCAGAGACCGGAAATACTTCTGAATCCATAGGAACTCCTTTGTTGACGTGCTCACGGTTCAGGATATCTGAACGATGAAATATGGACAATCCTCAGAATGACGCACTACTGATTTGCGGCAAGGATGCCAAACCTTGCGCAAGGTAGTGCTCTGCAATGAGCCAATCTTCTGGTGAGTTGATATCGAAACCCTCTAGACCTGAGCTGATGTGTGGCATCACGCTCTCACCAGAAATGGTGCCAAATGATTTGACTACAGAAACCCATGCAATTTCGAGACTCGCATTTTGGACATAAATTTTTGGGAGTGCCGCATATTGGTTGCTATGCCATGGAACATCGCCGATCTTGTTAGGTAATAGCGGCGTCATAAGGCTTCCGTCGAGTACCCACATCTTTCCTGGATGCTCCGAACACAATGAAACTGCTCGCAAAGAATCTGCATTGCCATCTGTAGCAAACGCTTCCCATGCTCGTGCAATGGTGTGAGCTTGTCGAAATGGACTTGTTGGTCGAAGTATCGAAAAAGCGTCAAATGTCTGAGAGTTTTGCGCCAGGAGATCGAGCGCCCAAGTAACCCACTCGATGTCGGCAGAGGTGTCGCTTGCGGTTGATGCAGGTCGAAGAGCTGGCACGACTGCGCCATAATGAGAAGCAATTTCGGCATAGTGAGCAGAGTCAGTTACACAAATGATGTCAGTAAACACTCCACTCGCCCGAGCTGCGGCGATGGTGTAGGCCATGAGCGGATGATTGCCCAAGACTTTGATGTTCTTGTCGGGAACGCGCTTTGACCCAGAACGAGCAGGGATGAGTGCAACTACTCGCTTATTAGTGGAATTTTCATTCATGTGATCTTCAGATAGTAGGCGATGATGATTGATGAGATTTGTTCCCGATAGCCTTCCAAAACGGAAGGGTGCCAGAGCGGACGAATGGAACGGTCTCGAACACCGTCGTGGGTTTAGGCCCACCGTGGGTTCAAATCCCACCCCTTCCGCCA